>NQJD01000017.1 GCA_004284765.1 Candidatus Electronema aureum | reverse complement strand
AGTATGCGAAGATGTCCTTATCACATTCGAGTTTGAAATACTCGCCGCAGATTTCCATAGTGATGACTTCTTCATCTGTTAAGGCAGGGTTAAATCCGCCCCGCCGCAGCCGACATTGCTGCCTGATGACACCGTATTGTTCACAGACAAGCAGAAAGACAGCAATAACAAAATCGTCTCGATCCATTGGCGCACTCCTTGTGAATAGGGCTTAGATACCACTATTCTACAGGATGCGCCCAATGGATCGGGCATCTTTTTTAAGAGTTGCACATTAGGTTTACTTCATGTCATTCACCTTGGAAGGCACCGCATTGACTACCCGCACGTGCTTGCCCTTACATTCAACCACGTCATCAGTGCAGATTTTTTTGCGCTTTCTTGTTTCTACTTCCCCGTTGACGCGCACTAACCCCTCGCTAATCATTTGCTTGGCCTCACCACCACTGTCAGCCATGCTCTCCAATTTCAAAAGGCTACACAGCTCGATATAGCTGTCTTTAATCATCACTGTTTCAATCTCATTGCTCATTGTATTCATCCTTGATTGTATCTTTCGCCCTTACCATTTTTTACAAGGGTGGGCACTGAGCTTCTTTGCAATAAAAAATCGCAATGCCCAAACAAGGACACTGCGATTGATATCTCACCGATCGTGTCGTTGATGTACGATCACATCGGTACGATCAGCTTGTTGCTATCTTCATTCCACGTGACAACCACATACCACAGAGCCATCATAAAGGCGATTATGCCCAACGTCGAGCCGTAGCCCATTACTTCAGGCATGAATATCTTACGACCCAAGTAGCCATTTTTTTCAAACTCATAGGCTTTGAACAATTTGTCCATCAATGAATTGGCAATACCAAAGAACGGGACGACAATCCAGAGCTTGAGCTGGCCTTCACCAACGCGCCAAAGAGTACCGGAACCGCAGCCACCCGCCAGCATTCCACCTAAGCCAAAGAGGAAGCCGCCAACCACGCCGCCCCAGCCGAACGTGCCACGGACATAATAGGCCGGGTCCAGCAGCGGTGCGCCCTCAAAGCGCATCGGCACAGCATACTTGACCACCGCGCCGCCAATAGCGAGGATAAAGATCGACAAGGCCACCGATTTAGCCAAGGTGCAGTCGCCGGTCATGTGCGGCTCACGGAAGCCTTGGATCATGCACCAGCGGCCTCGGTGCATGGAATAGCCAAGACCAGCGGCAAGCAACAGCACACCGGACAGTGAAGCGATGTACTTCACATCGCCCTCCCCACCGTAGCCACTATACCAACGCGCTCCGGCAATCAGGGCAACCAGTGTTGCCAAGCCAAGCAGGGTTTGCACGATACGCGGCAGCTCAACAGTCCACGCGCCGTTTGATCCCCAAGAAATATGCTCCATTTCTTTGTAGAGCAACCAGAGGCCGAGGATAACTCCAGCCACGATGCCCAGCCACATACTGAAGCCGTTGGCTGCCAAGTTGCCGAGGGCGTTGTACATGCCGCCGACATTACAGCCACCAGCTAAGGTTGAACCAACACCCATTAGAACGCCTGCGATGGCTCCTTTGACCGCCTCGCGGTACGGGGGAAAACGGAAGGCAAATTGGCCACCGACAAAGGCCGAAAGAAAGGCACCGCCGAGAAAGCCTATGCCTATCACTGAGCCGGAATCAACCAGCGGCGATTTAGGTGCCTCGCCGTACAGATGCAGTCCGTACAGAATCCAATCACCCCAGTTGCGGATCGCGCCCACTGCGCCCCAAGGCCTCCACCAGACCATCATCAGGATACTGAGCAGGGCAATGATCACCCCGGTGATGTTGGCCTCCCATTCGGTCTCGCAGACCTGCTTGTACAGGCTTCTGATTTTGCCTAAGAAACTTGCCTCGCTCATTGGTGTTCCTCCTCTTCATTAAAATATTTTTGAGAACCGTAGCCTGCTGTTCGCCCGGTTTGTTTTTTCAATTTGCGCATAAAAGGTGCAGCCATAGGCTGAATTGGCTTCCTATTGTAGAATTTATCAGACCGCTTGTACAGTTTTTTTGCAGCCTGACCGCGTATCTGCTCTGAGCTACAGCACGGTTGATTTTTCTTTTCTTCCTTGATTTCAAAGAATTGAATCGAAGTAGCCTGCAATTTACCCTGCATTATAGCTTGACAGAAGGGACGCTATTCGTTATAGAGAACAAACCTTGTTGAGTTATAAGTGCTGAGAAATAGCCTGATCAGAGGCAGTTCAGCCTGTAGTATTTTTTATTACTCTCTTTTCATTGTTTCAAACACAGGAGATCAAAATGAGTGACGTGAAGACCGCACCTGATGGACTGACCCCGATAGCAGTGCTGGATGCAAAGGGCCTGAGCTGCCCCATGCCGCTGCTGCGCACTAAGAAAGAAATCGGCAAGATCAAGACCGGGGAAATTCTCCAGATCGACGGCACTGATCCTGGTTCACGCAACGACATTCCTGGCTGGTGTTCTCGCTCTGGCCATGAGTATCTGGGTGAGAAAGAGCAGACTGGTTACATAAGCTTTTTTGTTCAGAAGGGCTGATTTTCGCCTAATCTGTGACTCATTCACAACTACCGCCAAGGAGGACAAGCCCAATGGCTGCTGATCCGAATAAATTAGCTATTTTTGTGACCTCTCCCCAGAACATGACGCATGTGGTGGGGATTGCTGAAGCTGCGGTACGCGCAGGTAAGAAGCCGATGGTATTCTTCACCTATAAGTCTGTTCATCTGACTAAGGATGCCCGTTTCAAGCCACTGGCTGAACTGTGCGGTGAGGAAGATATTGCCATCTGCGCAGACAGCTATACCTGCGAAGGTTATGACTCGGCCAAGGACATTCCTGCCGGTCTGACTGCCAAGCAGATGAGAACTCAGGCATTCCACGGCGCGCTGCTGGACGAATGCGGCAAGTACATCGTTTTATAAGGAGCCTGCCATGGAATCGTTGAAAGTATATATCCTCATCGCCAACCGCACGTACAACGACGGCATCCGTTCAGCACTGGGACTGGCTGTGGAGAACCATTACGGCTATCCGGTGATTATGAACGGTGAGTTCCCCAAGTTCTCTACCTATATGGCCGAGAACATCGCCTGGATAGGGGACATGGAAGGCGAAGTTTTCACTTGCGGTGCGCCTGCGCCTGACAATCTGCCAGAAGAGGTATCGCTCACCGAAATCAACCTGCAAGAACTGGGCGAGCGGATGCGTGATGCTGATGTCATCATCCCCTACGGCCTGCTGAAACAGACCAACACGCCGCCGCCTGCCTGCGCGGAATAAGACGAGGAGGAACACATGAAAATGCTCCAGGTGTATCGTTCTGAGCCGAACGACGATGTGAAAACCTTGGTTGACATCCTCAACCGTGACCGTGAAGCCGATGAGTTCAAACTCTACGGTGAGAATCCCAACTACGACGAGTTAGTCAGCAAGATATTCGCAGCAGACAAAACCGTTTGCTGGTGGTAGCCGCTGTTCTGTACCGCAAGCGCAAGAGCTGAACAAAGGCCCGTGATCGTACTGATCATGGGCCTTTTCGTTTTCGGACTGCGCGCTCACTGTTTTGAACAAGCTTTCTTCTTCTATAGCAAGATTGTTTATATATAAACTTCTTTTGTTATTATTAGGCTTGTTAATTTGTTGAAAAGTAGCAGAACTCGTTGATTATTAACGAGTTTTAGTGTTGATAACTTTCTTGACAACTTGTTCAGTATTGGGGAAACAAAAGTTATCAACATTTTACTAACAGGTTATCAACAGAGTTTTCAACACTCGGCTATGGAAAACATTCTCAAGCAGCTCTTGGAGCGGGGCATCAAGGAGCAGGTCTTTCCCGGAGCAACAGCAGCGGTGTCCTGCGGCAGCGGCGCAGACCGCAAAATTTGGTTAGCTGCCGTAGGCAACAAGGACAGCCGCGACCTATCGGCAATTACTGCTGACACCTTATTCGATCTTGCCTCATTGAGTAAGGCACTGTCAACCACCCTGATTTATTACAGCCTCTTTGCGGAAAACAAGATTCAGCCTGATGCTACCCTTGCCGATCTCTTGCAAGAAGCTGTCCCGTCTGATAAAAAGCAGATAACGCTGCGCAGCCTGCTCTCCCATTCCTCTGGCTTTGCTGCATATCAGCCTTGGTTTCGAGATTTCGCGCCAGTGCAGAGCCAAGAGAACAAGGCCCGGCTGCTTCGTCTTATTTTTGATGAACCGCTGGTCTATCCCTCGGCCAGTCGCTGCGTGTATAGCGACCTTGGCTTTATTCTGCTCGGTCATCTGGCTGAAGAGCTGACTGGCAAGAATTTGGTGGCCAATTTCCGCGAGCGGATTACCGCTCCGCTGGGGTTAGAAAAGGAACTGTTCTATCTTCCTGATGCGAAGGAGCAAGCGCGGTGCGCAGCCACTGAGTCGTGTTCATGGCGAGGCAGGATAATCAAAGGCGAGGTGCATGATGAGCATTGCTGGCTGCTGCACGGCGTGGCTGGTCATGCGGGCTTGTTTGGCACAGCAGCAGGGGTCTTGCGGTTTTGCGGGGCGATTTTAGACGGCTGGCAAGGCAGAGATATCGGCTGCTCTTGGTCGGAATATTTATCGCAAGGTTTACAGCGTCAGCTTCCTGAGCAAACGTGGTGCCTTGGCTTTGATACGCCAAGTGCCGGAGCCTCCAGCAGCGGGCGGTATTTCTCCGCAACCAGCATCGGTCATCTCGGCTTCACTGGCACTTCGTTCTGGATCGATCCAGAAAAAGAGCTGATTGTGGTGCTGTTGACCAACCGAGTGCATCCGAGTCGGGAAAACACGAAAATTCGGCAGTTCAGGCCGTATTTCCATGATGCGCTGTGTCACTTGAAAGGCCGGTAGAATCCTTACTTTGGGGCTTGCGATTTTTTTTATTCAAGGGCAAGATGCCAAACATGAATGCCTCAGCCAGAACAGTCCTTCGCCAAGCAAAACTTGCTGCCCGCGACCAGCTTGACCCAGCCAGTCGCTGTGAAAAAAGCCGTCGTATTTTGGTCCAGCTGACAGAGCATCGCTTGCTAACAGCGGCGCAGCATCTGTTCATGTACGTCCATTTTCGCAGCGAGGTGGAAACCTTGCCGCTCATTGAGCATTTTCTTGCTGTTGGAAAAACGATCTCAGTGCCGCTTACGCTGCGCAAGGAATCTCGGCTGCTGGCCGTGGGCATCACCGATCCAGTAAGCCAACTGAAGCCGGGCTGCTTCGGTATTTTGGAGCCGACTCAAGAGCAGAAAACACAGGCAGTTCTTGATCCAGCCACCATTGACATAGCCCTTGTTCCTGGCTCGGTGTTTGATCGGTACGGCGGACGGCTCGGTTATGGCGGTGGTTTCTATGATCGCTTTCTTGCTCAAAACGCACCGCAAGCGTACAAAATAGGGTTAGCCTATGAGCTGCAATTGGTGGAAGAAGTGCCGACAGAAGCCCATGATCAGCGCATGGATATGATAATCACGGAAGAGCAACTATATGATTGCAGGAGAATTCGCAATGCGTAGGACAGCAATATACAAGGATGATCTTTTTTTGCAGCACCAGCCGGGCTACGGGCATCCTGAATCGCCTGACCGACTGCGGGTAATCTATGACGCGCTGGACAAGGAGAATATCGGCAGCCGTTTTGTCTATCCGCAGTTCAGGCCGGTTTCTGCGGAGACACTTCAGCTCAATCACTCCGAAGACTTAGTGCGGCGAGTAACGGCCACTCAAGGCCACGCGCTGATGGCTCTTGATCCTGATACGCACACCTCACCCCGCTCAAACGAGGCAGCTTGCTTGGCTGTTGGTGCGCTGACAGACGGCATTGCCAGCATTGTCCGGCGCGAGATCGACAACGCCTTTTGCTTGGTGCGTCCTCCTGGTCATCATGCGGAACGGGAAAACGCGATGGGCTTCTGCCTTTACAACAATGTGGCGGTAGCGGCTCGTTGGGCTATGCAAGAACTGGGCCTCCAGCGGATCATGATTATTGACTGGGATTTGCACCACGGCAACGGCACCCAAGAGAGCTTTCACGAGATGAACGAAGTGCTGTATCTGTCTGTCCACAAATATCCTTATTACCCCGGCACCGGCAGCGCGCTGGAGAACGGCACAGACAAAGGCGAGGGCTATACGGTCAATGTCCCACTACCCGGCGGTCAGGGTGATTTTGAATATGCCCGTATTTTCAACGAGCTGATTGTTCCAGTGGCGCGGCAGTACCAGCCAGAGCTGATTCTGATCTCCTGCGGCTTTGACATCTGCAAAGGCGATCCGCTCGGTGATATGCGAGTAACACCGGAGGGCATCGCCTACATGACCCGCAAAATGGTCGAAGTGGCAGAGGAAGTCTCTGGCGGCAGGTTGTTAGTGACGCTGGAAGGCGGCTACAATCTGGACTCAATGCGCGACGGCTCGCTAGCGGTACTGGCAGAGCTTTCCGGCCAACCCATTGACTGCGACTGGCCGGTTAATCTCTCAACGGAAAAGGCGGAGCAGCTTGCTCACAGTCAAGCCGATTGCCCGTCCTTGGAACAAGCCCTCTTGATCACCAAGGAATTCTGGCAAATCTGATTTCCGCTCCACTGCCACAGAGACAAATTCTTTCTGTGGCAGGAGCAGAGCGGTCAATCGCCCGCCATAGACCGCGCCGGTGTCGATGCCGATCTTGTTGCGCTGCACCAGCGGCTTCTTGAAGACCGTGTGGCCAAAGATCACCGGTTTCTCGAAACGATGCTGACTGCGGATAAAATCATCTCTGATCCAGAGGCAACACGCGGCAACCTGACGGCTAAGATGCACACCCGGCTCTAAACCAGCATGGACGTAAATGCCGTGCTGGTCTTCCCAGAGAATCGGCAGGTTGTTGAAAAAGGTCAAATGTTCTGGCGGCAGCTGCGCCTGCACTGACTCTGGGGTCGCATCCGGGGAGAGACCGTAGCTGACTAAGGTCTCTGCGCCGCCCGCATTAAGAAAGAAATTCTCGTCATGCCCCTGAAGGTAATCGAGCAGCATCATCTCGTGATTGCCCATCAGGACGATGGTCTGCGGATGCTTTTTGCGAAAAGCTAAGATCAGGTCGATCACACCCTTGGAATCAGGGCCTCGGTCGATATAGTCACCGAGAAAGACAAACGACTCTGATCGGTCTTCGACCAGCGCCAGCAGCTCGGCCAGAGCTTGGCTGCATCCGTGAATGTCGCCAATGACGCAGGTGGCGGCTAAATCAGGCATTATGCTCCTTTTTAATTCTCATCATTGCTGTAACAAGGACGCGACATGTGGGCGAGGCGACGGAAGTCAGCCTTCGTACATCCTCTCCAGCACCGGCGAATACGGCCCGTCCTTGCACTGATAGATATGCAGCGGCGGCAGGAAACGCAAGCCCTCGCCGCCGTTTTTCACGGCCTCAATCAGCACTAAGCGCGCTTGAGCATCTTCAGGATAACTATAAACCGGCTGAAGGCATTTGGGAACCAGACGTTTGCTCGTCATCACAGCAAGCACTGTCGCCAGTCGTTCTGCGGGGTAAATGCAGCAGACTGCGCCACGGTTCCTGACTGCAAAGGCCGCCGCTGTCAGCACTGCATCTGGGGCAGCAGTCAGCTCGTGCCGGGCGATGGCGCATTCATCTTCCTTGTTGATTCTGCCGCTGCCGGGCCGGTAATACGGCGGATTGCTGATCACTAAGTCAAACGACTCCGGCTGGATGACTGCCCTGATCTGGCGCAGGTCGCCTTCTTGTACTGCAAAGCGTTCCTGCCAGCCGTTCGCCTCAGCGTTGCTCTGCGCCAGCTTGGCCAAGGCCGGTTGCAGCTCTATCCCGGTGAGGTACAGCTGTGGAAAGCGATGGCAGAGAATCAGGCTGATCACCCCGCAGCCGCAGCCGATGTCCAGCACTCTGTCTTGCGTTGCCGGGCGGCAGAAATGAGCCAGCAGCACTGCATCGACCGAGAAGCGGTAGCCGTCACGGTGCTGGCGGCAGGTAACCCGGCCATTGAAGAGCGTATCTTCGGTCAGGAGTGGCACGGCATCAGCCCTTCATACACAATGCGCCTCTATCTTCTCATGCCAGCCATGCGCCTCCTCCTCTCTGCCATTCCGCCAGCAGTAATCACGCAGCATCTCGCAGCAGCGTGCCGTGAAGCCCTCATCAAGACGCATGGTTTGCTCAAGCAGCACCTGCCCGTCTTCAGCAGCACCCCGGTTCAGCAGCCAAGCACCCAGACCGAAACTGGCAAGTGGATGCTGTGCTGCCCGCTGATACAGCGCGAGGAGCTGCCGCAAGGTTTCCTCTTCGTTGCGACCCACACTCCACGTGAGCTGGGCACGTTGATACGCCTCTTCCACGGTCAGCTCTGCGCCGCTCGCAACACGGGCGTTCAGCTCGGCAAACTGACGGCGGTTGTTCTGCCCGCGCTGATACCGCTCCACCCACCACGCGCGGTTCTTGTCCTGCCACTCTCTATCCATCTGCTCGGTGACAGCCTGGAGCGCACTGCCGAGCAGCCCTTCCGCATTTTCCCCGGCTGCGGGCAGCACGAGCCGAGGAGTCGCCTGCAATGCCTTGAGCCGATCTTGCAGGGCAGGATGGGAGGCCGTCGGCCCGGTCTGTATCTTCATATCCTCCGCCACCCAGTGCATGGCCCACGCAGCATCCACTTCGGCGGCGAGGTTCCGCCCCATTGCCAGATACGGTGCGACCGGCTCTGGCTGCTGGTCAGCGAGCTGGTGTACCTGCGGCCAATAGTGTTCCTGCAAATACTTGTCAATGACGTTGCTGGCGGAAAGTGCCTCGACTGCGGCCCCCTTTGACACGAGACGGACAGAGGCGGCATCAGCCTCGTATTCATTCATGCGGGCCAGAGGAAACGAGCAGGCAGCAAAGTACGGCACAAACCATTTGAGGAAGGGCGAGAAGAGGAAGCCGCGCAGATCAGCACTAAGTATCTCAGCCAGCTCTGTCCAACGGAGCTGCTGCTGATGGATCCGGTGCTTCGTCTTGCCGTGTCCCCTGGCAAGATGCCCCAGCTCATGGGCCAGCACAGCCTTGAACTGCTCGACAGTCATGCACTTCAGCAGCGGCAGGCCAAGCACGAGGTTGCTCTTATACCAGCCAAAGATGCCCAGGCGCGGCAGTTGCTCCACGCCTGCATTGAACTTATCCGTGATCACCACCCGGCGGACACGCGGCGCATTGATCTGGCGGCACAGCGCATCTGTCAGGGCAAACAGCTCAGGAGCCTGCTTCCGGGTGAGCAGAATGCCTGGCTCCGGCTTGAGCTTATCTTTCTTCACTAACACTGGCTCAAGCACTGCCCAGATTGTCAAGATCAGCGCAGCGATGCAGAACACGACCTGCCAGCCTATCCGCCCGGTTGCCATCACCTCCTGCACAATGACAAAGAGCAGCACTGCCTGGAGCGCAATCATCGTCAGCAGCACCGCAGCCAGATAGAGATTGCCCAGCACGGCTAACAGCCACAGCTTGCGCTGGTAGTAGGCAGGCCGTGTCTTGGCCAGCTCTTCGGATTTGCTGACGATGGCGGCGAAGTGCTGGTCAGTCATCTACGCCTCCTTTACCTCCAACACATCTACCACCCTGCCGCCATAACTGCTGCGAATCATCTCCTTCAGCGCGGCGTAATTGTTCACGCGGATATTCAGGCTGCTCACTACCGAACCGCTGAAGCCTTGCAGGGTGAATGTTCCATTCGCGGTGACGGTCACTGCCGCGCCTGTCTTGCCGCCTTCGTGCATATCAATCAAGCTGAAGAGCAGCGCGTCCGCTCGCAGGTCGAGGACAGCCTGAATGCGCAGTGTTTCATCCGCGCTCACGCTGCCGCCAGTGACGCTGACATGCGGGCTGCTCTCCTTGCCCGTGAGAATGCCGACTTCCGGCGGATTCGGGTGGCCCATCTTGGTCAAGGTCAGCGGTGAGCGCAGCATTCTCGCATACGTGCCGGTGCGCAGAGTGCCGCGTTCGCTGTAGCGGGTGCTGATGGAAACGGTGTGCTCGTTGTTCCAGGGGTGCGGTGGCGCAGGCAGTTCCGGCATGAGGATGATCTCGCCCGTCTCGATCTTGCCGAAGCGGGTCTGCACCGTGCGTCCGCCCGCTGTGCCTTCGATCACGCATTCGCCCGCGCCTGCCTGTTTGCGGTCAAAGAAGATGTCTTCGCCGTTGAGCTGAAGCAGGCCCGCCGGATTAAGCACATCCTTCAGGTCCAGCACCGTGTCTTGGGCCGTCGTGATCAGCGGCAGCTTCTTCTCCATCGGCAGGCGTTCCAAGTGGGCAGACTGGCGCACAGCGGCGACAAAGGGCGGCGAAGCGTAAACGCGCACGTGCAGGCATTCGTCGAGCGGCGGCAGCGGATCGTCCGGGCTGTCCAATCGACCTGTGAGACTGAGCGTAGTGGTGAAAGCGTTTTCCTCAACCACCTGCTCGCCATTCAGCAAGTGCTGCTGAATCTTCTCCTTGCGCGAGTTGAGAATCGTTCGCACCGCCTCTTCGTTGAAGTTGGGATTGGCCTCAGCGATTTCCGCTGCCAGCTGCGCGTCGCCAACTGTGCCGCGCGGCAGGAAAAGCAGCCGGTACGACTGCGGGGTGGTGAGCGCGTTGACTTCGGGCCGCCATTCGATTGCTGCCGTTGTTCTGTTTGCCGCCATCTTTCTACCTCCTGTTCAGTTCAACTGCCTGACATGACTGCGTGAACCTTCCTGCTGTCCAGCGTAATCGCAGGCCGGGCCGCTGTCAACTGCTTTTTTGCGGAATCGTCACTCTGGTGCCTCCAGCCGAGGCACTAGAGTGACGGCAGCTAAGTCACGAGGGTGGCTCCGGTCGAGTCACCTTAGTGGTAGCGGTTGAGTCACTCTGGTGACTCCGAGCGAGGCACGGGAGTGGCGGTAGAAGAGCGGCGACAAAGGCGGGCCGTCAGGCAGAGAAACTGCTTGTATTCTTAGAAGGATGGTGGCAAAGTTGTGGCTTTGCAGCCGCAGTCTTCAATATCCGTCCAAGGAGGATATGATGAACGCACCACTGAAGCATGTACTTTTCTTGATCACGTTGTTCGTGCTGGCTGTCAGCACAGCGCAGGCGGCAGACACCTGGCAGTACGTCGGTGCGGCAGGCTTCACCGTAGGTGAGGCTGATTACACCAGCTTGGCCATAGACAGCAGCGGCACGCCTTATGTCGCCTATAGGGACTGGACTAACGGTGAAAAGGCCAGCGTGATAAAGTTCAACGGGACAAGCTGGGAGCAAGTGGGCGCGGCAGGCTTCACCGCATGCAAGATCGCGCACACCAGTCTTGCCCTTGACGGCAGCGGCACGCCTTATGTCGCCTATACAGACATGGACGTGCTGGACATGAACGTGCCTAACGACTACAAGGCCAGCGTGATGAAGTTCAACGGCACAAGCTGGGAGCAGGTGGGCGCAGTGGGCTTCACCCCTCGCTGGGCCGGTTACGCTAGCCTAGCCATAGACAGTAGCGGCACACCCTATATCTCCTACAGTGATTACAAGGCCAGCGTGATGAAGTTCAACGGCACAAGCTGGGAGCAAGTGGGAGCAGCGGGCTTTTCCGCAGGCCAGGCCTCCAACACCAGCCTTGCCCTTGACAGCAGCGGCACGCCTTATGTCGCCTATACAGACGGGGGTAATGGCTGGAAGGCCAGCGTGATGAAGTTCAACGGCACAAGCTGGGAGCAAGTGGGAGCAGCGGGCTTTTCCGCAGGCCAGGCCTCCAACACCAGCCTTGCCCTTGACAGCAGCGGCACGCCTTATGTCGCCTATACAGACGGGGGTAATGGCTGGAAGACCAGCGTGATGCGACTCAACGGCACAAACTGGGAGCAGGTCGGCACGGCTGGATTCTCCGCAGGCGAGGCTGCTTACATTAGCCTTGCCCTTGACAGCAGCGATACCCCATATGTCGCCTATCCAGACGGGGGGAATGACTGGAAGACCAGCGTGATACGACTCAACGGCACAAACTGGGAGCAGGTGGGCGCGGCTGGATTCTCCGCAGGCTGGGCCAGTTACACCAGTCTAGCCATAGACAGCAGCGGCACACCCTATGTCGCCTATAGTGACGGGACTAACGGCGGAAAGGCCAGCGTGATGAAGCTTGCTCCTACTCCTGTCCTCATGCCGGTGTATAAGCTGCTGCTGTTGAAGCGGATGATTATCTTTTGACAATTCTCCCTGCCGGTGCTAAACCCAATACAGAGGGCTTGCTCATATCCATACCAAGGAGGGAATGATGAACATGAATGCTTTTGCTGCGTTGAGCAGCAGCCGTGTCCTGCAATGTGCCACTGCGCTAACCATAGCTGCGCTTGTGAGCGCGGGCAGCGTAGCCGCAGTCACACCGACGCAGACAGCCGCTGACCAGCAGTCGGCAAAGCAATGCGGCTGCGATGACAAAAAGAGCGTGGAGGCCTACATGCAGAATGTCATTAATGATGCCCAGCGGCGCGGTGTTAACTGCGAGATTGAAAAGATGTATCTGCCAGCCTGTATTACGGTCTATTGCTCCATCTGCCCTGATGTTGCCTCCAGAGGCCGGTGCGCGAAGATGGCGACCGATTATCTGACCACCTCAGGCTTCTGCCCGCCCGCAGCAGCGCAGCCCGGCCAGTAATCTGGCACGTCGGCCTGACTGAGGAAGAACAGGGGGGCGGGCCGCAAGGCTCCGCCCTTCCGCTTTCTCACTCCTCCCCCAGCATCCTAATCCGCACCGTCGGCGCAGCCACGGTGTCTAGGCTGTCAATCTCCCGCAAGGCAGCAGCTACCGCCTCCTCCTTGGCCGTGTGCGTGAGGATGACCACGGCCACCGGCTCGTTCTCGCGCCGTCCCTTCTGAATGACCGACTCGATGCTGATGCCGTGCCCACTGAGAATGGCCGCGATCTTGGCCAGCACGCCGGGCTTGTCGAGGGCGGTAATGCGCAGATAGAAGGGACAGGACAGGGCCGAGAGCGGGGCGATGGGCCGGTCAACAATCTGCTCCGGCAGATAGGAAAGCGCAGGTACCCGCCCGACTGCTCCAGCAGCGATGTTACGGGCAATGTCAATCACATCCGCTGCCACTGCCGAGCCAGTCGGCAGCCTGCCTGCGCCTGCGCCGCTGAGGATGATGCTGCCGGTCAGGTCGCCGCAGAACTCCACCGCGTTGTTGGCCCCGCTGATCGAGGCGAGGAGGTGCGCGGTCGGCACCATCGTCGGATGCACCCGCGCCTCAACCGCCCCGCCGATGTCCCGGCTGACTGCCAGCAGCTTGATCCGGCAACCGAACTCACGGGCGAACTCAATGTCCACCGGCTCTATCGTGCTAATACCTTCGGTGGCAATCTGCTGCGGGCTGATGTTCATGCCGTAAGCAATGGTCATCAGGATGGCGAGCTTGTGAGCAGTGTCAATGCCCTCCACGTCGTAGGTGGGATCAGCCTCAGCAAAGCCTAACCGCTGCGCCTCACGCAGAGCCTCAGCAAAGGGCAGCCGCTCCTCAGTCATTCGGGTGAGGATGTAGTTGGCCGTGCCGTTGAGAATGCCCATCACCGCCAGCAGCTTGTTGGCGGCCAGCCCTTCTTTCAACGCCTTGATCAGCGGGATGCCGCCGCCCACGCTGCCTTCAAAGCCGACCTCCACGCCCTTGGCTGCGGCAGCGGCGAACAGCTCCTTGCCGTGCTGCGAGAGAAGAGCCTTGTTCGCCGTGACCACGTGCTTGCCCGCCGCTATCGCCTTGAGGATGCACGTCCGCGCTGGCTCTATACCGCCGATCAGCTCGACAAAGATATGAATGCTGGGGTCGTTGATCAGCGCGTCCGCGTCTTTGACCAGCTCCACCCCTGCCAGCTGCGGCGGCAGGCTGCTCAGGGAGCGGGCGGCAATCTTGGTCAGCTTGAGCGAGAGACCGCTACGGCGCAGGATGCGCTCGTGCTGGGAGCAAAGGGCTTCGGCCAGGCCGCTGCCCACGGTGCCGAAGCCGAACAGGCCTATATTGATTGTCTGCATAGTAGTTCCATCAGGTTGGGGGAGAAAGGGAGGATGCAGCCCCTGTTTTTACCCTCTTTGCGCCTGCTTGTCAAAAGGATGCGCCGCATTTCCGCTGGCGTTGGCAGCGTGGCTGCGGTATAGTCTGGCGGTGTATCAGCCCATGCGCAATCAGGGAGGCAGCACCTCCCTTCACATCCTTTTTCCTTCTATTATATAGAGAGGTCAGCATGAACATCCTCACCTTCGGACCAAACGGCAGCGGCAAAGGCACTCAGGGCGCAATCGTCAAAGAGAAGTACGGCTTGGCGCACATCGAGTCTGGCGCGATCTTCCGCGAGCACATCAAGGGCGGCACTGAGCTGGGCAAGAAGGCCAAAGCCTACATTGACCGGGGCGACCTCGTGCCGGACGAGATCACCGTGCCGATGGTGCTGGAGACCTTGGCTAAATCCAAGGAAAAAGGCTGGCTGTTAGACGGCTTCCCGCGCTCGCTGGAGCAAGCCAAGGCCTTAGACAAGGCCCTGACTGAATCCGGCATGGCTCTCGACTATGTGATTGAGATCACGCTGGAGCGGCAGATTGCCAAAGAGCGGATCATGGGCCGCCGTCTCTGCGCCAATGACAACAACCACCCCAACCACATCGCCTTTGAGGCGATCAAGCCGGTGGAGAAGGACGGCAGGTTAGTCTGCCGGGTCTGCGGCGGTGAGCTGAGTGCCCGCGCTGATGATCAGGACGAGGCAGCCATCGGCAAGCGGCATGACATCTACTATGATGACAAAACCGGCACGATGGCGGCGGTGAACTACTTCAAGCAGAGCGGCAAGGCCAAGGTGATTTCTGTTGATGGCTCCAAGGGGATTAAGGAGGTCTCGGCGGAGATATTGGGTAAGTTGGTGTAAAGGCGGGTTGTGGAAAAGGGGCGGACGTGGTGTTCGCCCTTGAATCATCCTTTCTCGTTGAATGGTCAACAATTCAGAAATACACAATGGCTTTATTCTCTTGCGGCTGGCTCAACGGCACAGTGGAAATGTCTGAAGAGCGGGAGCAGCATATTGCGGAACGGCATCCTGATTTCTTGCCAGAACACCGCGCCTTGATCGCCGAAACGCTGGCTGACCCTGATCAAATCCGCCGCAGCGTTCGTTTCGGTAGTGCAAGGCTGTTTTCCCGCTGGTATGCTGATCTGAAGAATGGAAAGCATGTGGTTGTCGTGGTGGTGAGCGAGATTGCAAACGAACGGCATTGGATCATCACGGCCTACATAGCCAGGAAACTGACAGAAGGAGAAGCGGAATGGCAGAGAAATTGATTTTCAAGTACGACCGCGAGGCTGACATCCTCCATATTGACAAATGTCTGCCCTATGCCGAGCAGGAATCAGAGGAAATGGGGGATGATGTGGTGGCAAGACTTAATCCGCATACCAACGAGATTGAAAACTTAGAAGTGCTTTTCTTCTCAGCAAGACTGTTGCGGAATGAGCTGCTGGAGCTGCCGGTTATTGCGGAGTTTCAGTTTGCAGGCAGGCAGGTGAGTGGGTTGGCAGGGCACTAACTTGCCAGAAGTCCCAGCGGAGATATTGAGCAAGCTGGCGTAACGGCGGGTTGTTGCAAGGGGGCGGATGTAGAGTTCCGCCCTGATACAGAGCGTTTACTTTTTATAGGAAATTTATCTAATGGAACTTAACCTCGTCAAATATTGCAAAACAGAACACCTTGTTGATGCTATTGAGAAAGGAAGAATATTTATAGGGACTTTTGATCGGTATAGACAAATTGAGAACGAAGCCCTGCGCGACACAGAAGAAGGGTGCGCGACTCCAGCTATCCTGAATGAACAAGGCGACATGCTCATATCAGAAAATGATAACGATACGTTGCTTGCGTATAGCTCAATCAAAATTACGAACGAATGGAAAATTAACCTGCCGAAAGGAATGCCTTTATTGCTTGATCAGCCATCTTTTAATACTTTTATTTATTGCGTTTCTAACGATCATCAACCCTCCATTGAAAAAGCAAAACGATTAGGATATGATACTTTTTTCAAAATTACTGATCCGGTTCAGTTCGGTCGCGCTTTGATGTCTTCTTTATCTCAGCAGTATAATTCTCAATTCGGAATGAAGTGCTATTTTGGATTGGTAAATTATGTTCCACGAAAAATTCAAGTTGTAAATCGACAATCCAAAAATCGTCCGATACAGTCATTTTCTGTTAAAGACTTTTTTACTAAGCATGAACGATTCAGAGAAGACAGAGAATTTAGGTATGTAATATTTGAATATTCAAATTCTGGTCATACAGAATATAACAGTTTTAAGGTTTACGGCAAACTTATTGAAAATATAGAAATTTCTAAATACCTTAGCAGAACAACAAAATAAGCGTTCTCTTTTTCCACACAGTGGAACGACAAGTAAAATCATTAAGGAGAAAATTATGCTTAACCCAGGAGAAACCGCTCCGTTAATTTCTGGCGGCACAGCACTAAAAGCGTATGAGTGTGGAGAATATCAGGCTGTCTTAGTGCGCGACCCTGAAAGTTTTGGTCCAATACAATATCTTTATCTATTAGTAATATATCAGAAGAAAGATAATTCTTCGCCAATCATGTATATTACGGCAGAACAGAGCATATTAAGTCCTGCTTTTATGAAAATTGCCGCCGATCAGCTCGGTCAGAATTTTGAAGAGGATGCAGGATATGATATTTTTCTTTGCGTATTTGATGAATCTGGTCATGCAAACCTTGACTCATCAAATGAATATGCAAAATTAGAGGTGTTTGAAGCTAACGCACTGGCCGTTATGCGTAAAATATTGCACTTAACTGCAAATGTTTACGTGACAAAAGATTTAATCTCGGACAAATATAGTGTTTTTACAAGATTATCAAATTCATTATTTGGTATTTTAAAGAAAAAACCAACAAAAGAAAGCCTTATTCGTGAATTAGTTAAACAAAGATTAGCTAATGATCCAAATTTTGCAAAGTCGTTTAACGTATCACCTGCTGTAATTGATTCAATGCCGATAGAAGTTATAATGGGATTGCCTGAATCTACTATATTTTCAATCGTTGAATCTTGGGCGCAATGTCTTAATAAAAATATTTCCCCGATGCGTATTCTCCAACTTATTGAGGCACATCGCTGCAGGGCTGCTGAAGGTGAAATGCCTTACTCTTTATCTTTGGAAGTATATATTCAGTATCGCGTCAATCTTGAACATTCAGAAGGAGCATCCATCTCAGATGCTCATATAGACCATTGCATTTATCAAGCTCGTAAATTTTACAAATGCAAGTAGTTGATATTTTGGTGCTGGTAATGCACTGCTAACGTCAAGTAAGCACAATTTGGTTGTTGCCTGGATTGAAATCCATCAAGAAGATTTGCTGGCAGATTGGGAATTAGCAGTAAACGGCAAGAAACCCTTCCCTATCAAAGGTCTTGATCAATGAGAATACAGGAAGTCCATCCCAATACTGATCACACGTTGCTGGTCATTGCGGAGGATGGCCGGATTGGTCTCTTCGACGTTACGCCGTACCTGAACGATGAAGCATTTGCCGAGTTACAGAATCAGGCAGCTTTTATGCAGGTATCCAATGGAAAGTATTTCATCGAATGGGACTGCGGTGCTGATTTGTCCGCAGACACCATTGAAGCGCGATGGCAATTGCAAGCTGCTGCTTGCTCAGAGCAATATCGAGGCACCTCATGTACTACATAGCCGAAACAGCCAAATCCTTCGATCAAGCATCCGCAGACCTTGAAGCCGCAGTCAAACATCACGGCTTCGGGGTGCTGCATATCCACGATTTGGGTAGCACCCTCCGCAGCAAGGGCATTGCCTTTGACCAGCACTGTAAGGTGTTTGAAGTGTGCAATCCTGTCCAAGCCGGAAAGGTTCTGGCAACGGACATGCGCTTGAATATGGCCCTGCCCTGCCGCATTTCTGTCTTCACCGAGAACGGCACGACGAAGATTGGCACCATCAGGCCAGCGCAGATGCTTTCCATGCTCTCGCAGGAGGCAGCCTTGACGCAGATCGCCAGCGAGGTTGAGGCGAAGATTATCCAGATGATTGACGAGGCGAAGTAAAGCACGAAGCCCAATATCAACAAAGACAGAAAAAGTCCATTTATCAGGGAGCGGTGAATATCACTTCTCCTCTTAACCCACAATAATCTTTCGGAGAATTTTATGGCTGGAATTGCCTACGCCCAATCCGCAGCTGCCGCCGCACCAGCGGCAGGAGGCTTTGCCTCCTTTGGCCAGTTTGTCCCGCTGATCCTGATTTTCGTCGTCTTCTACTTCCTGCTTATCCGCCCGCAGCAGAAGAAGGCGCAGGAGCTACAGAGCTTTCTCGGCAATCTGCAAAAAGGCGACAAGGTGATGACTGGCGGCGGCGTTCATGGCACCATCACTGGCTTGACTGACACCGCTATCACCTTGGAAATTGCCGACAATGTACGGATCAAGCTCCAGCGCGGCTATGTTCTGCCGATGCCAATAGCGGAAGAGAAGCAAGCTGCTCCGACTAAGAAAGGCTGAGGCATCAGCCTCTGCTGACCTCCATCGGGCATAGAGCATCATCCTTTTTCATTTTAACCCAACATCTTTCGAGCTGTTTCCAAATGGATTTGCATACACTCACCCTGCGGCAGGCGCAGCAGAAGCTGGTGGCGCGGGAAATCACCGCAACTGCCCTCACCGAATCGCTGCTGGCCCGGATTGACCACGTGGAAGACAAGGTCAGGGCTTACCTGAGCCTGCACCCGGAGCAGGCGATGGCCGCTGCCGAGCAGGCGGATAAAAAGCTGGCGCAAGGCCAAGGCGGAATGCTCTGCGGCCTGCCGCTGTCAGTCAAAGATGTGCTCTGCACCGCGACCATGCCCACCACCTGCGGCTCGAAGATGCTGGAGGGCTTCATCCCGCCCTACAACGCCACCGTGGTGGAGAAGCTGCTGGCCGAAGACGCAGTGATTCTGGGCAAGGTCAGCATGGATGAGTTCGCGATGGGTTCGACCAACGAGAACTGCGCCTACAAGGACAAAATTCCGCATAATCCGTGGAAGCTCGGCTATGTGGCAGGCGGTTCCAGCGGCGGTTCGGCGGCCTCAGTGGCAGCGGGCGAATGCTTGGCCTCGCTCGGCTCGGACACCGGCGGCTCAATCCGGCAGCCAGCCTCGCTCTGCGGCGTGGTCGGCATGAAGCCCACCTACGGGCGGGTTTCGCGTTACGGACTGGTGGCCTTCGCCTCTTCGCTGGATCAAGTCGGGCCGCTGACAAAAGACGTGGCCGACTGCGCCCTGCTGATGCAGGCTATCGCCGGGCATGATCAGCACGATTCCACTTCTGCCAAACAGGACGTGCCGGACTGGAACGCGGCCTTGCAGGACGGCATGGCTGGTCTTCGCGTCGGTATTCCCCGCGAATATTTCGGCGAAGGGCTGGACGCGGAAGTGGAAAAAAGCATCCGCGCCGGAATCGCCATGCTCAAAGATGCAGGCGCGGAGCTGGTGGAGGTTTCGCTGCCGCACACGGAATACTGCGTAGCTGTGTATTATTTGATCGCCTCGGCGGAGGCCAGCTCGAATCTCGCCCGTTACGACGGTGTGCGCTATGGCAGGCGGGCGGTGGCGGACAGTCTGATTGACATGTACCGACAGACCCGCTCGCAGGGCTTTGGCGACGAAGTCAAGCGGCGCATTTTGATTGGCACATACGCGCTTTCTGCTGGATATTACGATGCCTATTATAAAAAGGCTTCGCAGGTGCGGACGCTGATCCGCGAGGATTTCGCCAAGGCATTTGCCCAGTGCGACGTGCTGGTTTCGCCGGTTACGCCGACCCCGGCTTGGCCGCTTGCCCAGAAGGCGGACAATCCGCTCGCCTTATATCTGTCAGACATTCTCACCATTTCCGCAAATCTGGCCGGAATTCCTGGCATGTCCGTGCCTTGCGGCTTCTCCGCAGAAGGGCTGCCGATTGGAATGCAGATGCAGGCCAGCCATTTCAACGAGACCGCGCTCTTTAGAGCGGCGTGGAATCTGGAGCAGCGGGCGGGTGTGAAGGGGAAGCTGCCGGAGCTGTAAGATGCGAAAATATTGTCCGTAGATTCGCTGCGCTGCCGCTGGAAGCTCGACGGCAGGCAGATTTTTTGATGGGTCTTTCATCGGAATGTGGCGTGACCATGCAGAGATAAAGGACAGCAGCGCATGGGTCAGAAATCTTCGCGACAATGAATAGACGGCAAACGGCAATGAAATTGAAAACTGTTTGTTGACATGAAAACAAGGGGGAAAAAATGAACGAGAACGCAAAAAGATTGTCATATTTCTTGACGTTTTTAGGAGGACTTATAACTGTAATCGCCATAATATGGTGGTGGATGTCTTACGGAAGCAGCGATTTTATTAGCTGCTTATATTCATCATGCGGATTCGCTGCTACAATGGTTCGTTTTGGCGGAGGGACTCCATATAATCCTGTTGTATTTTGGATAGGGACTGGAATATTGTTATTGGGATTATTTATCAATATTGTGTCTGATCCTGATATAGAACATAGTTTTTCTACGAAAAAATGCCCTTCCTGCGCTGAAATCATTCGGGCTGAAGCTGTAAGATGCAGATTTTGCAGTTATACTTTTAGCAAGGAGGAAATGGAATTTTCTGTAGCAGAAAAAAATAAATTGCGTGATCAGGAAAATACATATTTTTGTCAAGACTGTTCTTTTTCTTGCCGTAAAGATTCTTTTAAAAAAAGTGAACTTTTTTGCCCAGAATGTGGCGGACACCTGATTTAATCAGAAATAATCAAAAATGGGCAGGACGTACAAGCACTGTGAGCCGCCTCAAGGCAGCTTGTTGTAATTTATCCATCTTCAGTGACCGGAACACGGTGCGATTCCGTGGCATTCCCGATGCTGTGACCCCGTAGATGCCTGTTCAGCAGTTTGCAGCCACTGTTTTTCACCAGAAAAATGGGAAGGCCGCTGGACAGGCGGGGAAGCCAGAAGACGAACTGAAGAATTGCAAACAGGATTGGAACGCGATGGCAAAGGGTTCCGGAGAGCGTATGCTCTGCCGGGCCTCATTGTTCCCGGCAGGGCGCAAACAATGAGGCTGAGCATGAAAACCCAATTGGAAGCGGCCCGCGAGGGCATCATCACTGCGCAGATCAGCGCTGTGGCCCAGAACGAGGGGCTTGCGCCGGAGCTGGTCAGAACCCGCGTGGCTGCGGGCGAAATCGTCATTCTCAGCCATCCGCAGAGGCCTCAGCAGGAGGCGGTTGGCATCGGCACGGGCCTGCGGACAAAAGTCAATGCCTCCATCGGCACCTCGTCCGACATCTGTGACCTCGCCCTTGAAGTGCGCAAGGCGGGGATTGCCGAAGAGGAAGGCGCGGACACTCTGATGGAGCTGTCCGCCGCCGGTGATTTGGACGCGATCCGCCGCAACGTGCTGGCGGCGACGCGGCTGCCGGTGGGCACCGTGCCGCTGTATCAAGCCTTCCGGGAAGCCGCGCTGGAGCACCGCAATCCGGGCAAGCTCGACCCGGAGCGACTGTTCGAGATCATCGAGCGGCAGCTTGCCGACGGCATCAGCTTCATGGCCATTCACTGCGGCATCAACCGCTGGACAATCGAACGCCTGCGCAAACAGGGCTACCGCTACGGCGGGCTGGTGTCCAAAGGCGGCACCTTCATGGCCGCGTGGATGGACAGCACGGGCAAGGAAAACCCGCTCTACGAGCAGTTCGACCGGGTCTGCTGCCTGATGAAGAAATACGATGCCGTGCTTTCGCTCGGCAACGGCATCCGCGCCGGGGCGATTCATGACAGCCACGACCGGGCGCAGGTGGCGGAAATGGTGATCAACTGCGAGCTGGCCGAGCTGGGGCGCAACATGGGCTGCCAGATGATGGTTGAAGGCCCCGGTCACGTGCCGCTGGATGAGATCGCGGCCAACATCCTGCTGGAAAAACGAATGAGCGGCAACGCGCCGTATTATGTGCTCGGCCCACTGCCCTTGGATACCGGCGCAGGCTATGACCACATCAGCGCGGCCATCGGCGCAGCGCAGTCCGCCCGCCACGGCGCGGATTTGATCTGCTACATCACACCAGCGGAGCATCTTGCCCTGCCTGATGAGGAGGATGTCCGCCAAGGCATCCGCGCCGCCCGGCTGGCGGTGCGGGCTGGCGACATCGCCAAATATCCTGACCGCCGCGACAACGAGAAGGCGGCGGCCAAGGCGCGGCGGGACATGCGCTGGACGGATTTGGACAAACATCTCCTTTTCCCAAAAATCGCTCAGAATCTGCGCCGGAGCAGAATGCCGGAATGCAGCGAAACCTGCACCATGTGCGGTGATTTCTGCGCCATGAAGCAGGGCGCGGCGGTCTTTGGCCAAGACATCAGCGGCGACAAGGCCTGCGGGGAATAAACAGTAGATACTGTGTTGTTCGTGTCAAGCTCCATGCAGGGCTGGGTTGAACATTTTTTCTGACATGATGCGTCAAGTTCCTTGATCTCCCGCTCAAGACAGAAGGTGCTTGGTGAAAGAGAGCGGAGCATTCTTGACAAATTGTCTCTTCTATATGACAGTCAAGAAAATCTCACGGAACTTGGAACACCTAAGTACATCTCATTTTATTTGACTGGAGCCACAACCATGTGCGGCATCGCCCTGCTGTATGACGAAAGGATCACCGTTGACGAGCATCAGGCCAGAATGCGGGCAGCTCTGAAGGCCATGCAGCATCGTGGGCCGGATGACGACGGCCTCTGGCAGGGGCCAAGCATCAGCATCGGCCATCGCCGCCTGTCAATCATTGACCAGAGCGGTAGCATTCAGCCGATGATTAGCCCGGACGGACGCTATGTCCTCAGCTTCAACGGGGAGATATATAACTACCAAGAGCTGCGGCCTGATTTAGAGGCACACTGGCAATTTCAGACCCACGGCGACACTGAGGTGCTGTTGGCTGGGCTGGTCACGGTCGGCACGTCTTTCATTGACCGGATGGAAGGCATGTGGGCATTTGCTCTCTGGGACAACGTGGCGCAACGCCTGCTCCTCTGCCGCGACCGCATGGGCAAGAAACCGCTCTATTATCAGGAGGAAGGTGGCTTTCTTGCCTGTGCTTCAGAGTTACCCACGCTGAAGCGGCTGGCCGGGTGGCCTTGGGCTGAGGATATGGATTCCAGCGCAGATTTCTTCCGCCACGGCTACTATCTGCCCGGCACCACGGCTTATCAGGGCGTGCGAGAACTGCTACCCGGTCATCTGCTCGACTGGTCGCCGAGGAAAACATGCGCGGAACAACCCTATTGGTCGCTGCAAATCCGCACCTTCCAAGGCAGCAAAGAAGATGCAGCAGCGGAACTTCGGATGAAGCTGATTCGGGCGGTGAAGCGACGGATGGTCGCAGATGTGGAAGTCGGAGCCTTTCTTTCTGGTGGGGTGGATTCCTCGCTGGTGGTGTCGATCATGTGCGCCGAGCTGGGCGTGCTGCCCAAGACCTTCACCATCGGCTTTCAGGAGCGTTCCTACGATGAGCGCGAATTTGCCGGGCAGATCGCCACCCAGCGCGGCACTGATCACCACGTTCGAGTTTTGGAAAGCTGGGATCGGGCGCAGTTAACCAGCCTCATCCTCAACAACGTCGGCCAGCCCTTTGCTGACTCCTCGCTCTTGCCCACCTTCATGGTCTCGCAGCTCGCTGCCTCCAAGGTCAAGGTGGCCCTGTCTGGCGACGGCGGTGACGAGCTGTTCAGCGGCTATCAGCGCTATCAGGCCCGCACCATTCTGCGCTGGTATCTGCGCCTGCCTAAAGCATTGCGCTCAGGCGTAGAAAAAATCATCCGGGCGATGCCAGAGCCGATGGCTCATCACAGCCGCTCGCTGATCAAGAAAGCGCATTTATTCCAAGACATCATCAATCGGATTGAGGAAGAGACCCCTTATTTCGCACCGGTGCTGTATCCGCAAGCGCAGCGCAATCGTCTCTTTCCTATTCTGAGTGAGCGAGGACACCAGCCGCCGCTCATCCCAGCGGAAGCGAATGCTGACGACATTCAGCGGATGATGGCCGCTGATGCCCTGATTTATCTACCGCAGGATATCTTAGTCAAGGTGGATCGGGCTTCGATGGGCTGTTCCTTGGAGACGCGCGCGCCTTTCTTAGATCGTGACGTGGTGGAGCTGGCCTTCTCGCTGCCTCGGAGCTGGCACCGCTCTGGTCTGAGTGGTAAAAAGATGCTGCGAAGGGCTTTTGCCGACCTCTTGCCTGCGAATATCTGGAATCGGCGCAAGCAAGGCTTCGGCGTGCCGATTCACGACTGGTTCCGGCAGGATTTGGGGAGGGAATTTGAAGAGCTGCTGGCCAAGGACAGCGGCCCGATCAACGCGGCAGAGGCCCTCAGCTTGCTGCGCCAGCACCGCCAAGGCCAGCGCGATCACGGCTACCGACTCTGGTCGTTGTATATTTATCTGCTCTGGAAGAACAGTGAACATGTTTGATATTCTCAAAAAGACAGAAATCCTACAGAGCTGCCTCTTCTTTCTTGTGACTAAAGATCCGCACTGCAACAATCCCGGCTTCATATAACCCGAACAGCGGCAAAGCTAACAGCACGGTAGCGGTGAGGTCGCCTGCTGCAAGTAGGAAGGACAGCACGACAATAGCGATGTAGAAAAATTTGCGTTTGCTGGTGAAGTGATCGCGACGCACCAATCCGGCAGCAGCAGCCATAACCATCAGAAAGGGGATTTCAAAGGCAGCGGCGAACGCCAGCACCATACGGGCAACAAAGGTGAGGTAAAGGCTAATCTTGAGCATAGGCTGGAGGTTCTCGCCCGTATAGCTCATAAAAAAGGCCAGCGTTTGCGGCAGGACAATAAAGAAGGAGAACAAGGCACCAGCAACAAACAATCCAGTTGACCAAAAGATGATCCGCTGGGCTATCCGTTTTTCATCGGCGAGCAGACCTGGTGCGGCAAACATCCACGCTTGATAGAGCAAAAAGGGGAAACTGGCGGTAATACCGACTATCAAAGTTAACTTGAGGTAGGAGATGAATGCGTCGGTTAGCTTGGTATAGACTAATTTTCCCATCTCTGGGGCAGCCCTCAGCAGTGGACTAATGCAAAGGGCGGTTAATTGGTCGATGAACAACCATGCCACGCCAGAACAGGCAGCAACCACGGCGATAGAGACTAATAGCCGTTTTCGCAGCTCCTCGTGATGGGGCCGGAGCTGTTCTAAAACAGAAATCATACAACAGGGGCAGCAGGATTCTTTCCCATGATCCGCTCTTCCGCTGGCGCAACGTTTTCCTCTTCGGCAGGGGCAGACGCGCTGTCAACAATAGCTTCCTTCGTCGTTTCTTGGTGGTCATCCTGCTCCCAAGGACGCGGACCTGCGGCTTCAGCCAGATCAGCCTCCATTTCAATCAGTGTATCCTCACTCGGCATTCGGCGCGGCCCACCTATGTTATCCTTGAGCAGATCATCTTTCATCTGTCCAGCAGTCTTGCGTAAATCCTCCTTCACCGAACTGATCACCTTGGTTTCTTCGTTCAGGCTTTCCTTGATCTGATTCATTGCACCGCGCAGCTCATTTACGCCTTTGGCTAAAGAGCGGGCCAAATCAGGCAGCTTATCTGGCCCGACTACGACCAATGCCACGATCAGAATGATGATCATTTCAGGGAAACCTATACCGAACATCGCGTTTTCTTGGGTTGATTGTTCTGCTGCGGAATGGAGCGGGGAAGAAAATATCGACAAAGGAATGTACGTGATTTGCCGCTACCTGTCAAGCAGAGCAGAACACGCTGTGACTGCCGAGAAATTTCTGCATTGACAGGAAGTAGCCGACTGCGTTTATATCCGGGAACACCGTGTTCCCCGTCCCTTCTTTTTCAAGGCGAAATCATGCTTTCCTTTTTGTACAACGTGCTTCAGGCATCGTGGCTCTTGCTCAACCAGTCTGCCTTTTACATTCTCTTTGGTCTGCTGGTCGGCGGATTGCTCAAGACCTTTCTCTCGCCCGCCTATGTGGCTGCGCATCTCGGCAAAGGCCGCTTTAGCTCGGTGTTTAAGGCAGCCTTGCTCGGCATTCCTATCCCGCTTTGCTCCTGCGGGGTGCTGCCCGCTGCTGCCACGCTCAAGAAACAGGGTGCAAACAACGGCGCGGTCACAGCCTTTCTGATCTCCACCCCAGAATCTGGGATTGATTCCATTTCCATGACCTGGGCCTTGCTCGATCCCATCATGACCGTCGCCCGCCCGGTCTCAGCCTTTATCTCCGCTGCTGTGGCTGGGCTGTTGGAGAACTCTATTTCCTTCCCGCATACCCCGTCAGAGCAGCAGACCTCGCCTTTTCCGATGGCCTCAACTGCTGCCCCGCTGAGTTTCTTCAGCAAGCTGAAGACGGGCCTCAGCTACACGGTCAACGATCTGTGGCCAGACATCGTAGGCTGGTTTTTCACCGGTATCATTGCTGCCGGGTTCATCACCGTCTTGGTGCCAGATGAAATCTTTGCCTCGTGGCTGGGCGGTGGCTTTTCCTCAATGCTCCTGATGCTGGTTTTCGGCATTCCCCTTTACATCTGCGCTTCTGCATCCACCCCGATTGCCGCTGCGTTCATCCTCAAAGGAGTCAGTCCCGGCACGGCCTTGGTCTTTCTGCTCACTGGCCCGGCCACCAATGTCACCTCGCTGTTCGTGCTCATCGGTATGCTGGGCAAGCGAGCAACCGCGCTGTACCTGCTTTCTATCGCCGTGGTCAGCGTTCTTTGCGGCCTGATTGTGGATGCGATCTATCTTTCGCTCGGCATCAAGGCAGCAGCAGTGGTGGGTAAGCACGGCGCAATGCTGCCGCACTGGGTGATGCTGGCTGCTACCTTGCTGTTGCTGGCTTTGTCGGTGCGACCGCTGCTGAACACCTGTAAGCACTGGTTCGGCAGGGCAAAGAAGGAGGAAAACTCCTGCGGTTGCGGGAAGAAGTAAACTGTAGAGGACGGCACGTTACAGGCGATGCAATCGACAGCCGCCGCCCTGTTGAATCAGTTGCTCTTGTACCTCTCCTGCGGTGCGGGCAGGGGCGCGCAGCTCAATGGCTAACACTGCTGCGTCTTTGCTAGGTTCTAAGGTGCCGAGCCGGTCTGCCAAGCCCAGCGCATTAGCCCCGCCTAAGGTAGCCATTGCCAGCAGGTTTGCCGGGGAGAGAGCTGGGTGCAGTGCTGCCAAGATACGCATTTCCCGCCAGATCGACAGTTCTGGATTGCTGGCCAAGCTGTCAGTGCCAAGTGCAGGCAGGATGCCCCTGCGCAGAAGCAACTCTACCGGTGCGCTGTCCACGCCGAGATAGGCGTTGCTGCCTGGACAGAGGCAGACCTTGGCCCCGAACTTCGCCAGCAGGTCAATCTCCTCCCCAACGATATGCACACAATGGATGCAGAGCGTTCTTCTGTCTAACAGGCCGTGACGATGTAGGTAGTTCACCGCACCGCCTTCGCCTAAAGGCAGGGTATCATCCCACAGACCTCGATGCTCAAGGAAGTCGCGTAACTCGCCACCACCGGAACGAAGCAGCTCAATCTCTGCTGACGATTCAGCGATGTGGATAGGAAAGACGTGTCCAAGTCGGTTTGCCCGCGCCTTGAGGCCACGCAGCAGGTCAACATGCGTCGAATACGGAGCATGGCCGGTGCAGTAATTACTGTCAGGCTCGGCGTGCAACCGGAGCAACGCCGCGTTGACCGCATCCGCCCGCAAGCGTAGATATTCACTGAAACAAAGCAGCCTGCCTTTAAACTCATTTCCAAGACTACTACAGAGACCGGTGTTGCTGATGTCGGCAATTGCCACCACACCATGCTGCTGTTGTGCAGCAAGGACAGCTCGGGCGGCGGTGGCAATGCGTTTTCCTTCCGCCTCAGGGTCTCCTGCGGCCTTAGCTCGTTCAGCAATGAGGAGGATGATCCATTCGGTGAAAGAAGCAGGCGCGGGGAGCTTGGCGAGATGGGCGAGATGGGATAATTCAAGGTGGGTGTGGGCGTTGATCAGACCAGGCAGGAACAGCACATCGGGATGATCTATCACTGCTACGCCCGGATGGCTACGAACAATGTCGCGGAAACGCCCTACAGCCAGCAGTTTACCGTTGCTTATGACTAAGCCACCGTCCGCAATAGGCGGTTGGCTGATCGGCAGCAGCCAAGGCGCGCGGTGGACAGCCAGCGGCGGATTCATGCTGGGCTGTAGTCCATTAGCCGTTGCTCTGGCCTGAACCCAGCATCTGTGACCAAGTGGCGTATTTCCTGTTCAGAAAGGCGAAAGCGTACACCTGCGGCGGCGACCACGTTTTCTTCAATCATAGTTGATCCAAAGTCGTTGGCCCCAAAGAAGAGGGAGAGCTGGGCAATCTTCGGCCCTTGTGTTACCCATGATGCCTGAAGATTGGCGACGTTGTCAAGGTATATCCGGCAGAGAGCCAGCATCCGTAGATAAGCAAGGCCGGTAGTCTTCTCCGTCTCGGCCAACGCCGTGTTGTCTGGTTGGAAAGGCCAAGGGATAAAGGCCGTGAAACCACCGGTGCGGTCTTGCAAGGCCCGCAGTCGCTCCAGATGCTCTAAGCGTTCCTCCCAAGTTTCAATGTGGCCAAACATCATGGTGGCGGTGGTACGCATCCCCTGTCGGTGCGCTTCTTCCATCACAGCTATCCACTGGTCTGCCGAGCATTTGCGGGGCGCAAGCTGCTGCCGCACTCGGTCAGAGAGAATTTCCGCACCACCACCGGGGATAGAGTCTAAGCCCGCCGCCCGCAGTCGCTCCAGTACCGCCCGCACAGACAGACCAGAGAGTTGACTGAAGTGGCAGACCTCTGGCGGCGAGAAGCCGTGGATGTGAATACCAGTCGCCTTCATCGTCCGCAGCATGTCCTCGTAGAAGGAGAGCGGCAGCTCAGGATGCAGTCCACCTTGCAGGAGTATCTGCGTGCCACCCAGTGCCTGCGTTTCCCTGATCTTGGTCAGCAGCTCTTCCTTGCTCAGGACACTGCCCTGTAGATCATCAGGTGCTTTGAAGAAAGCGCAGAATTTGCAGGCAGAGATGCAGATGTCGGTGTAGTTGATGTTGCGGTCAATAACATAGGTGACCTTGGCCTCCGGGTGGAGCCTCTTCCGTACTGCATTGGCGAGAAAGCCGAGCTGGTAAAGGTCGGCCTCTGCTGCCAGCTTGAGGAAGTCATTGCCGCTCATGCGACGGCCTGCCAACACCAGTTTTATTATCTGCTGCATGATACATCATCCTGCATTGATCATGGTGAGCTGATCATTCAGCGTCCATAGATCATACAAATAACCCAATAGAAATATCCCTCCAGTAAAAAAATAGAGGAAGCCACTTAACCACTTGCCCATGTACATGCGGTGTGCGCCGAATATACCGAGAAAAACCAGTAGCAGCCATGCGGCGTTGTAATCCTTGGCTCCAGGCGTAAAGCGAAGATCAGCCTCTCGATCCATGCTAGGAATCAGGAAGAGATCAACCAGCCAGCCGATGCCGCAGAGTCCCAAGGTGAAGAACCAGATGGTGCCAGAGATCGGCTTGCCGTAGTAGAAGCGGTGTACGCCGAGGAAGCCGAAGAACCAGAGGATGTAGCCCATTACCACGCTGTGCGTTCCTTGTTGTACCATGATCGTTCTCCTTTGATGTTTGCCTACATAGAATTATGCAAGAGGTCTAATACCTCGCCAGCACCTTGTACAGCGTGTCGCGCTCCACCGGCTCGCGGCCTGCTTCTTTGATTAGCCGGATCAGCGTCTTGTGGCCCAAGGCTTGCTCGCTTTCACCGCCCGCCATTCGGGTTATGATCTCCTCTTTCACCGTGCCGTCCATGTCGTCCGCTCCGAACGATAAAGCCACCTGCGCCAACTTTGGCCCGATCATCACCCAATAGGCCTTGATGTGCGGGAAGTTATCTAACATCAGGCGGGCCACAGCGATGTTCTTCAGGTCATCTATGCCGGTAGTGCGGGAGAGGTTAGCCAGCGCGGTGTTCTTCGGGTGAAAGGCTAAGGGGATGAAGGTGAGGAAGCCGCCGGTTTCGTCCTGCGCCTGCCGCAGCGCATCGAGATGCTCAAGCCGCTCGTCAATGGTCTCAATGTGACCATAGAGCATGGTGGCGTTGGTCTTCAGACCGTACTGATGGGCGGTTTGCGCTACCCGCAGCCAGCCAGCACCATCTAACTTCTTCGGGCAGGTCAGCTCTCGGATGCGAGGACTGAAGACCTCAGCACCGCCGCCAGGCAGCGAACCAAGACCTGCCTCTTTCAGCTCCTCCAAGGTCTCACCTACGGACTTGCCTGCCAGATCAGCCAAATGCTGAATCTCCACACAGGTGAAGGCTTGGATATGGACATCAGGTCGCACCGCTTTGATGCTGCGTAACGCCTCAAGGTAGTACGAATAGGGCAGCTCAGGGTGAATACCACCAACCATGTGAATCTCAGTGATCGGTTCATCCAAACGTTGGCGCACCTTGTCCTTGATCTGCTCAATGCTCATCTCATAGGCCAGCTCATGCCCCTTTTCCTTGCCAAAGGCGCAGAACTTGCACAGGTTGGTGCAGATGTTGGAGTAATTGATATGCTGGTTATAGATGAAAAAGGCTTGGTTGCCGTTCTTGCGCTCGCGAACAAGGTTGGCAAGATACCCAATAGCGAGAAGGTCGGGGCATTGGTAGAGCCGCAGACCGTCTTCACGTGAAAGCCGCTCGCTCGCCTGCACTTTAGCTAAGATATCACCCAGCCCCGCCTGTTTAATGAAAGAGTCTATTGCATTCAAGATGATCTGTTCCGTAGGGATGAACCCCTGTGTTCGCCTTTTCTTGGGTTACTAATTTCATCAACGAATACACCATGTGGACAGCAATAGCCAGCAAAAAGCAAAGCCCCTTCCAAAGAAGGGGCTTGAGGTGCAGCAAGAGCAAGTTGCCTTGAATTAATCGAGGAAGAAACGTAGCTTCTCCCGACGACTGGAGTGACGCAGCCGGTTAAGTGCCTTCTTCTCAATCTGGCGGATGCGCTCGCGGGAGACGTTGAACTTCTTGCCGATCTCTTCTAAGGTGTACTCGGCCTTCTCACCAATGCCAAAGCGCAGACGAATGATCTTCTCTTCGCGATCAGTCAGCGTGGAGAGCACTTCTGTCACTCTGGTGGCTAATTCGCGGTTCTCCACTGTATCATAGGGAGATTCCGCATCTTGGTTCTCAAGGAAATCACCGAGAGTAGAGTCGTCATCACCCACCGGAGTTTCTAAGGAGATCGGCTCACGGGAAGCCTCTAAGATAGCTAATATCTTATCCATCGGCAAATCAGTCAACTCCGATATCTCTGTCGGGGTTGGCTCTCTACCCAGCTCTTTCAGCAAAGAATAGAAGGCCTTGAAGAACTGGCTGCGCAGCTCCAAAAAATGTACAGGCAAACGGATGGTACGAGTCTTGTCTAAGATCGCCCGGGTGATTGCCTGCCGAATCCACCACGAAGCGTAGGTGGAGAACTTGTTGCCCTTGGTGTAGTCAAAACGGAAAACCGCCCGCATCAGGCCGAGATTGCCTTCCTGAATCAAGTCAGCCAACGTCAGACCTTGGTGCATGTAGCGCTTGGCAATCGAGACTACCAGTCGCAGGTTGGCCCGAATCATGCAATCTTTGGCGTTCTCAATCGAGCGACTATACGCACCCAGGCGAGTATGCAGCTCCAGCAGTTCACGCCGATCTGCATATTTACCTGCTGCCTTTTTCACGCACTGGCGCATGTAATTCAACTGCTGCTTCTTGGGCTTCAAGGTAGAATCGCGCCGTTCCCAGAGTTCAATCCGCTCCTTCAGCACTTTCATCTCCACCACCCCAGACGAATCCTCACGGATCGCGGTGATGATAGAGCTGAAGCCCTCGCGGATCGATTTGGAATAGCGGGCCTCCTCTTCCGGGGTCAGTAGCTCAAACTGGCCCATCTCCCGCAGATAGGTGGTGGTGGTCTCTTCGGCTTCATGCTCTTCGTCACCCAGCAGAAGCCCGCACTCTTCTTCTGCCTCATCCGTTTGCATGTCTTCCTTGCCTGTCCATTCTTCACCAGACAGCGTTCTTTTTCTGCCTGAATCCTCAACTGTCACAATTTCAATATTATGCGCGTTGAGAAAATCAAACACAGCTTCAATGGCACCGGGGTCTTTTACATCGTCCGGCAATAATTTATTGAGATGTTTGAAGGTAATACAACCCTCACCTTGTCCGGCCTTCAGTAGGTCTTCCTTTATACTTGCAAGCACCTGCCTTCGCCCTCCGATTGAAAAATTTTCCGCGCAAAAGAAAAGACGCGCCTGCGTCCACAATTTATGAATAGAATAAACTTATATTATATAGTACATTCTTCTTGAAAAAGCAAAGCAAGAATTTTCGATACCGTTTGGCTCTACCGGACTGTAGTTTCGGTTGCCTATCCCTTCTGACCAACAGACTGCAATGACAGAACAAAACTCCAAATCTTCCCTCTCAGGCAGGATCAGCGAGGTAAGGACTTCCGGTATTCTCCTGCACATTTCCTCCCTGCCCAGTCAATACGGCATCGGCGACCTTGGCTTGGGTAGCCATGCTTTTATCGATTTTCTCGCCCGAAGTGGTCAAAGTTATTGGCAAGTATTGCCTTTGGTACCAGTCAGTCCAGCGTTCGGCAATTCGCCTTACATGAGCGGTTCGGCCTTTGCTGGAAACACGCTCCTGATTAGCCCTGACTTACTCATCCGCGATGGCTGGCTGCGACAGGAAGAATTACCGTCTCTGCCTGCTGAGTTTTCTGAATACCTTGTTCATTTTGAAGCCGTTGCAGCGTGGAAAGAACAGGTGCTTGCGCGTGCTTGGCAGTCCTTTCAGAACAAAAACGACGGAGTTCAGCAAGAAACATTTTTCAATGAACTGACGAACAGACTGCCTTGGCTCCGCAACTACAGCCTTTTCACTGCCCTCAAACAGCAGTTTAATCAGCAAGGTTGGTTCGATTGGCCAGAGGAGCTGCGCCAGCATCAGCCGGAGGCAATTGAGGCGGCAGAGCAAGAATTTCAGCAGAACATCCGCCGTTGTCAGTTCGAGCAGTATCTTTTCTTCCAGCAATGGCAGGAGTTGCACCGTCACGCGGCTGCCAATCGTGTGCAGATCATTGGCGATTTACCCATTTATGTTGCGCTTGATTCTGCTGATGTCTGGGCAGATCAAGATATTTTCATGCTCTCGCCGAAAACAGGTCATCCCACTCATGTAGCCGGAGTGCCACCAGATTATTTCAGTAAAACCGGCCAGCTCTGGGGAAATCCTCTTTACCGCTGGCACAGTCGCACCGCTGAGGTGAAGCAACGGTTGCTTGACTGGTGGGAAGAGCGACTGCGGGCGATTTTGTCGGTCGTTGACGTGATCCGTATTGATCATTTCCGGGGCTTTGAGGCGTATTGGTCGGTTGCGGCGAAAGAGGAAACTGCGATGAACGGAAGCTGGCAGAAAGGCCCTGGTCTTCGTTTTTTCAAAGAGATGGAGAAGCGTCTTGGCAGCTTACCGGTTATCGCTGAAGACCTTGGCGTGATCACCCAAGAAGTAGAGGCACTGCGTGACGATCTCGGCTTTCCCGGCATGAAAATCCTGCTGTTTGCCTTTGACGGTAAGTCGGATAACGCCTATCTGCCGCAGAATATGATCACAAATTGCGTGGTCTATACTGGTACCCATGATAATGACACCGCCGTAGGTTGGTATCTCAGTGGCGAAGTTGCAGCATCAGCCAAACAGCAGGCGAAGCACTGCGCCAACCGCAGCGACGACGATACTTCTCGTTTTCATGAGGATATGATCTATTTAGCGCAATCATCGGTGGCCGCACTCTGTCTCCTGCCCATGCAAGACGTGCTGGGTTTTGGCAATGACTGTAGGATGAACACACCCGGAACAGCATCTGGCAACTGGCGTTGGCGTTGTGCGTCACGTTTCATCACGGATGCGTTGGCAGAGCAGCTTCGCCAGAGTACCATCCTGTTTGGTAGGCTGCCAGCTACGGAAGCTGCTATAAGCTAAAAAAGAAGAAAAAGAGGCTTGACAGAACCGGGCGCATATTGTAAATAATGGCTGATCAATATGGCCCCATCGTCTAGCGGTTAGGACAGCGGCCTCTCACGTCGTAAGCAGGGGTTCGATTCCCCTTGGGGTCACCAAGAAAATACAGGGAGCCAGCTTGAAAAAGCTGACTCCCTTTTTCTTTTGTGGGGCTTTTCTGTTGTATCACCCTTCAGTCATGCACGAACAGCGGCCAGACAATCCCTTGCTCGTGTATCATCACAATGCTACAGCCTTTCCCTTTATCAACCAAGAGATCACAGCATGAGCAATCAAGAATGGATAACACGAGGTGAAGCCGTGTTTGCAGGCACCTACAGCCGCTTTCCAGCGGCCATCGTTCGGGGCGAGGGCTGCCGCCTCTGGGATGCAGACGGCAAGGAGTATTTAGACTTTCTCGCTGGGATAGCAGTCTGCTCGCTCGGCCATTGCCACCCAGCAGTGACCGAAGCGGTCTGCAATCAAGCCAAGAAGCTGCTGCACGTCTCCAACCTCTTCTACACCGAGCCGCAGACCGAGCTGGCCGAGCTACTGACACAGCACAGCTTTGCCGAGCGCGTCTTCATGTGTAATTCCGGTGCAGAGGCCAACGAAGCAGCAATCAAGCTGGCCCGCATCTACAGCAGCGGCGCAGGCAGATACGAGGTGATCTCTCTGTCTGGCTCCTTTCATGGTCGGACATTAGCAACCGTAGCAGCCACTGGTCAGCCTAAGTTTCACAAAGGCTTTGAGCCGCTGCCCGCAGGCTTTGTCCATGCTGGCTTTGGCGAGCCACAAGAGATCGAGAAGCTGATCAGCAGCAAAACCTGTGCTGTACTCTGCGAACCCTTGCAGGGAGAAAGTGGAGTGCGGCCATTGGCCCCGGAGTATCTACGGGCAATACGCAACCTCTGTGACCGGCACGGCCTACTGCTTATCTTTGATGAAGTGCAGACGGGTATAGGCCGCACTGGTAGCCTCTTTGCGTATGAACAGTGTGGTGTAGTGCCTGATATCATGACCTTGGCTAAAGCCTTAGCCAACGGCCTGCCCATCGGTGCCATGCTCACCCGTACCAAGATTGCTGCTGCCTTCACACCCGGTACTCATGCCTCAACCTTTGGTGGTAATCCGGTTGCGGCTGCGGCTGGTGTTGCTGTGCTCAAGACCATGCTCGCGGATGGCTTCTTTGCTGATCTGCACGAGCGCAGTGCCTATTTCATTCAGCGGTTAGAAGAGCTGGCGCAGAACTTCCCGCAGCTCTGTGCTGGGGTGCGCGGACGAGGGATGCTGCTCGGCTTGGTGCTGACCGACAAAGGTATTGAACACGGCCCAGCAATAGTCCGCCAGATGTTTGATCGCGGCCTGCTGATTAACTTTGCCGGAATGCAGGCATTGCGCTTCATCCCACCTTTGACCGTGAGCAAAGAGGAGATCGACACGGTGATTGCAGGTCTAAGGGAAGTGCTGGCAAAGCTGGTCTGAAAGAGCAAGGCGGGGGATGATCGCAACGGTCATCCCCCACAGTTTATGCAGGCTTACTTACTGGGGAAGGTAAAGCTATTACCGCAGTTACCCATCGCGTTCTTGCCGCCTTTGGTCTTGATCGGCGCACCAGGCTCCTTGCCCCATTCATAGATCACATACAACTTCGACACTAAGTTGCCATCACAGCCTAAGTGGATTGCTCCGTTCAGCTCAGGCAGCTTCTCCTTAACCCGCTGATTGAATTCCACTCTCGACATTTCCTTATCAAGCGCAAGTGCTAACTTGTCTGATATCTCCTTAGCTTTACCAAGTGCCCAGCCAAAGTATTCCGGCGGGGTCATTTCAGTGCAGGTGCCGTGCTTCACCCACTCATGCCGCTCTAAGCATTTCTCCTTTCCTGCCATATAGCCCTCAGCTAATGTTTTCCATGCGTCAGAAGCGTACAAACCAGCTGGCTCTGGGTATTTGCAGTATTTCCCCTTCTCCTGTGCCTGCGTTTGGCATTCGCTTTCTGGATTGCATTCTCCCTCTAAGTAGTCGCGACTTGTGTAATTGGGCCACAGACCATGGAGCTGGAGTACCGATGCCTTGGGTAATATGTTACAACTGGGGTCTCTTTTATTGATTGGCTGCTTGCAGAATGTAGCTGGTACAGACAAATCTAAGCGGTACACCTTCTCCTTGCTCTGCACGGTGCAGCGTGGCTCTGCGTGCACATCCACTGCCACATTCAACAGCATACACAGCACACCACAAGCAATTCCTGCATACTTCATATTACCTCCTAACGTTGAGAACCTGATTAACCACGGTAAGCTATTATCATCGCTGTAGTATAAAAAGCAACTTCAAAAGATGCTTGAAAAGCTGCTGGCAGCCTTGCTCTAACCTTGTTAAGAGGAATACCCGTTCACCTGAACAAACCCTCCTTGTTCGAGCGAACAAGCATCTCTCGTTCATATGAACAAGGAAAGCCCGTTCGCTCGAACGAGCATGTACCCATCACTGCTACGGACGCTGCTGCTGTAGTTATTCTTGACAAGTACCTTCCTTGGTTCTACGATAAGAAGTACGAGGCGTGCAGTAGTCCTGCCACAAGGGTAACTTCACCAGAGGAACGAGCCATGACAACAGTACGGTGGCGACCACAGCTCAATGCGATTACCATTCCTCAGTCCTATAAGCCACGCCTTTTGCCAAATGAGGTGATGGGATACACTGCGTTGGCCAAAGAAGTTGCGCGGAAGAACCCCTTCTGGAGTGCAGAGACGATTGAGTCAGTCATGCGGGCAGTGAATAAAGAGATTAAGACGCAGCTGATCAAGGGCAATCAGGTCACGCTGGAAAATGCTTTCACCTGCCACCTCACCTTGGCTGCTCGCTTAGACACACCCTATGCCCCGCTACCGCCCGATGATGCGCTGCTCAAGGTGCGCTTCTATCCTGCCAGAAGTTTTGTCAAAGACGTGCAGCGGGCCGCGCAGTTAGAACGGCTGCCGCTGACGCAGAAGTTGCCGGTGATCACCAGTGCTGAAGACACCGTGCTTGGGTTGAAGCATGTGCTGAATCCAGCAGGTGTGCTGCGACTCACCGGCACTGACCTCTTCTTTGATCAAGCAAGCAACGGTGCAGAATGCGTGATAGAAGGTACGCGCAGTGGGCGCGTCGTGCAACGTCGCTTCGCGATGATAGCCAATACGGCGGTGCTGCTCCTGCCAGATATCCTTACCCAAGATGAGCCGTGGAATAACGAGTACCGCCTGTCGCTCTCCACTCGCTATACCGAGCACGGGACCCTGCGCACAGGTACGTATCTGCATCCGCTACGTACACCGCTGACCGTGGTCTTGGGTCATGGTGATGGTATCCTCAGTGGGAATGAGTCGGCTCCGTTAGTTACTATCAGCAACGGAACAATGGCCGAGGCAAGCGCAACAGTGCGGATTCAGCTACTGCTTGATGCTAAGAAGGGCGCGATCTTTGCTGTAACGTGATCGACATGAGCGAGAACGGCAGAGCGGGCGAGGTGGTACACGTGAACGGCGAAGGCACGTACACCTTGAGCGGATATGCTGGTTCAGCTGTAACGCATCTTGAGATTACTGTACATGACTACGCCGCCTTAGTGCGTATGGTGAGGACGAACTACGTAGGTAGGCTGGTGGATGTGCTGCATGTAAGCGCGGGGACGTAACTGACGCAGTAGAGGGCAGGCACGGGGGGGGGCCTGCCCCTACGGGAATACTGCTGCGTAGTTATTGAGGTTGATCAGAGCATTTCTGCTCCATCTGCGGCATGGTCTCTTCTCGTTCCATCACTGGAGCAGCCATCTCAAGGCTGTGCATCGGCATGAGGCAGGGAATAACAGCATTCTCTGGATAGGACTTCAGCACAACTGTAGGTGCAGCTTGTAGCGTGACCTCTACATAGGTTGGTTGCGCTTTAGCGCACCAGCAACCTGAGTTTACATACTGTCCGTTCGCAATGGAAAGACATTGGCCATGATGAGTATGTCCCATGACAACAGTCTTTGCTGTGGACTGACTGAGCAGCTTCTCCGCATACCAGTCTAATCCAGTTGATGCCGTTGCAGTATTGTATAGATCAGCCAGACCGTACTTCTTGAACCAGTTGAGCAGCAGCTTGTGATAGTGCTTCTTCACCTCGCCGATATTGACCTTCGCACCGTTCGGGAGAAGAATATTGCTGTTGTCATTGACAGACGAGTCTGCCAGCTTCACATACTCTACCAACAAATCAACAAGAGCTTCTATCAGCAACTTTCCTGCTTTTCTGATAAAGTCTTCGAGCAGTGCTTCAATAAAGCCCTCAAAGAATCCCCGCCACATACTTGAGCCGTTCATCTGCTGAACAAAGCTGTTGTACGAGCTAATCTTCCCGAAATGAGATTTGACGATATCTGACAGCGCATTCCATATCTCATCATGATTGCCAGCAGTGGCTACCAGCCGAGTGACGAAATAGCCAAAGGGTAGCCCTTGAATCGGATCACCTGAGATGTCAGGTGCATTGAACATATCAACCAGATGACCATGTTCAAGATGCAGCGTATTGGGGTGTTGCGCGTTGTACTGAGTAGCGGAGATCACCTCGATGTTCGGACTAATCAGGGATAGATCAGCCTGCGTCACGCCCATGTCGTGATTACCGTTGATGTAATACACCTTTGGGAGCTTTGCTGCACAGCTTTGGAGTGCCGTGATGATACCGCTCCATTTCTGGATGATCTTCTTCGCATCCCACGGCGCAACCTGGATAGGATAAAGCCATACATCAAACACGTCGCCTAACAACACAAGCTCTTTTACCTGAGGATCATGAGCTGTCTGATTAAGGAATCCTTTTAGCGTACTGTCGTCTTTGAACCAGCTGTAACTCTGTCCGTCGCTTAAATGAACATCACTGATAATAACGATCTTTGATTGTGCCATGATGTTGTCCTCGCCACCTTAATCTTTATTAGACCGCTTGCATAGGCAGGGCAGGCACGGGGGCCTGCCCCTACGGGCTTTACTGTTTTTGCTGAGATTGCTGCTCACATCTCCCTTCGTGCAGAATAGAAACCCCAGCACTTGCTGCTACACAGGCATTGCTATAGGTTCTGCCGTCACAGCCGCACACATATTTGATATCTTTGGTGCATATCTCCGGGCGTGGTAAGCAGATACCTGTCGCATCCGCCATGCCACAGCTCGCGTTGGCATCGTAACTACAGTACTGACTATCATCAGGACAAGCTGTACCTGGGAAACCACCACAGGTAATCGGGTCTATAACTGGGCCTGTGGGCGAATGAGGGGTCGAGCCGGGCTTAGGACAACCAGCCAAGAGCAGCACTGCACAGCCACTGAGTAGCAACGCGATAGACGTGTTCATGAACAACCTCCGTGATGGTTTTCACTGTTCGCCAAGATGGCTTACGGTAAGTAAGCTACTATACCGCTCAGGGCTGAAATGTCACTTCTTTTCTGAAGCATCAGGCTGGCAGCGGAGAAAGGCTGCTTGCACCACAAGGGGGGAGCTGAATTGGGCCTCGGCCTTGCCCCATTCCTCATAGCCTATGCTCGCCCAGTTGCCTTGGTTTACCCATTCTTCATAGCCGAACGTCCACCCGCTCCATTTATCGCGACAGCTGTAGGGTTGATCTGGCCCGTAATAGACAAACTCTATACCTTTATCGTCGTTAGCTTGGCGACTTCTCCCGATTAGGATCATGTCTGCTCCATAAGACATCGCTTCATGCTCCACGGCCTGCGCAATGCTCTGCCCGCTGGCTCCCGCTGGTGTCCAAACAAAGAGATGGGCAAAGACCTTACAGTCTGCCGGAGCCTGATCTGCCTTGAAAAGCAGCTGTACCTTCATCGTGGGCGAGTATTTCTCACCGGTGGGACCGTGCTGCTTATGGACAAACGGTACCTTTTCCCAAACAGCGTTGACTTTCTCTTTAACCCCGCAGCCAGACAGCAGCGGTACTGCGGTCAGCAGCACAAGCAATCTACTCATTCTATCTATCATGCTTTTCTCCCAGCGTTGTGCTTGGTTGAAAACACATTCAGCTGCCGTAGCAGCTGAATGGTGGCTCCGTTACTTGCGTACCCGCATCAGGCATTGCCAGAAACGCGGTGGTACAGGCCGTTTGGAATCGAGTAGAACGGATTCCAAGCGGAGTATCTCAAAGGCAGGCTCAACGCTGGCGCATATCTGCACGGCTGAAAGACGAGGTGGCCCTTGCTCTTGCGTGATTTGGTCGCTATTGCCGATCAAACTGAACCAGAGACCACCTAGCTCTAAGCACGCGGCGGCTCGGCGAGCAAACAAACTTCTGTGTTCCTCATCCATGCCATGAAAGCAGCCTCGGTCAAAGAGCAACGAGAAGTGTCCTTCCTCTATCGGATAGGTGAAGAAATCTGCCTCAATAAACGTGCAGGCCACGCCTTTGTCCGCAGCCCGTTGCTGAGATAAAGCGATCGCACCCGCCGCAATGTCCATTCCTGTAACCTGAAAGCCTTGCTCCGCCATCCAGACTGAGTTCGTGCCGGTACCACAGCCAACTTCCAGCACGTTGCCCTTACATGTGGGCCAAGCTGAAATCAACTGCATCAAGCAGCTGGCCGGACTGCCTGTATCCCAAGGCAATTCTTTCTGTTCGTAGCGTTCTTCCCATTGGTGTTTTTCTTGCATTCTCGCCTCCTGGTTGGTTTACGCTGGTTATGCCAGCGTGATCTGCAAAGGAATGCAGTGCAGATGCTTGCTCGGCTGCTGGGTGCGACCCAGCTTCCAACTGTCGCATTTGGCCTTGCCGTTGAGCTTTTGCTCAATATCTGCCACCAGCCCAGCAATGTTAAGCACCTTATGCTTAGAGAAAACCTCTGGCAGGCCGCTGGTCAAATTGCAGGCCAAGCAGCGGCCTGGTCGCTCGTGCAGATCAAGATTAAAATGAAGGGTGTTACCCTCCTGCCCTTTGAACGTCAGGGCGATATCATACGCGCCTTCGTTTGCATCGCCGAACAGGGCTTCAAAGAAATCTGCGGTACGCTGGGCAGGGAAAAGCTGAGTGAGGACATCTTGCGTGAAAATCTCGTGCATGGAATTCATTGGGTTCTCGTTAGAAGTTGCGATTGATCAATTGCGCTGATGCGCAGCTTCAGGAAATTTACTCATGGAGCCACTGCCTGTCAACATTGATTGCAGAGGGCGGGGAGCTGTGGTAAATAGTTGGATGGGCAGCGCATTGATTAACTTTTTCAGCAGCGAGGCAAAGGCGATCATCGGCGGCGGGCTGTACATCGCCGAGACTGGCAGGCGTGCAATCTTGACACGAGCTGATGGCGGTGGTTAGATGCGAAGCGGTATTATTACGGTTCCCTTGCCTTCCCCTTCCAATATATTGATTTCTCATGAAGCTGCGACAAATAACTATCCATAATTTCCGCTCAGTTCTTGATGCGGATATTGAAGCGCACGACTACATGCTGCTGGTCGGTGCAAATAACGCGGGAAAGAGCACGATTCTCAACGCGCTGCGCACGTTCTACGACGATGCCAAGTGGTCGCCTGAGGATTTCCCTAAAGCTGGGGCTGTTGACAACGAGTCATGGGTGCAGCTTAAGTTTTTCCTTGATGATGACGAGTGGACTGGCCTTGCCGATGCGTACAAGGAAGGCATTACCGATAAAAGTCTTACCGTTCGCCGCTATTTCAAGTCCGATGACAAAGAACGGGTCAAGAAAGATCAAAGCAACATCTTCGGCCTCATCAATGGGCAGCTTCATACTACCTTGTTTTATGGCGCAAAGAGCGTTGGAACAGCTAAGGTCGGACAGGTTCTGTATGTGCCAGCACTGACCACACCAGCCGAGCAAACGAAGATGACCGGCCCATCACCACTTCGCAATATGCTCAACTTCCTGCTGAAAAAGGTCGTAGCTAAGAGTGATGCCTACAAGGAAATCACCACGGCGTTCGAGAAACTAAACGTCGAGGCTCGCAAAGATGATGGTTTCCTGAGTGAAATTTCCAAGCCTCTCAACACGGCAATTTCAAACTGGAGCATAAAAATCGATCTCTCAGTGAATTCAGTTGCACCTGAAGATATCTCGAAATCGCTTGTCAAGTTTGCTTTTATAGATTCGGCAATAGGTGACATCGGCCTTGACCTTGATCGATACGGCCACGGTTTTCAGCGTTCAGTGATCTATGAGTTGATTCGACTGGCTCCAACCTTTAAGGATGAGAAGAAGGGCGGGAAAAAAGAATTCAATCCATCGTTCAACCTTGTGCTGTTCGAGGAGCCGGAGGCGTTCTTGCATCCGAGCCAGCAGGAAAGCATGGCTTACCACTTGCGCCGTCTCGGCGCAGAGGAAGGTCAGCAAGTGATCATCACCACGCACTCGCCAACATTTGTCGGGAAGGCCGCTGAACAGATCGGGCAACTTGTCCGTGTTCAGCGTTCCAACGGCGCGACGCAAACCTTCCAGCCCAAGGGCACCAAAATTAGGGAATTGTTCGACCAAGGTGGCGAGCTGCTGACTGCGTTGCAAGCCTTTGTTGACAACCCAGACGTGGAGGGAAATAAGAAGAAAAAAGCACGCAAGATGATCGCCAATCCACCACAAGGCGATATAGCGACCCAGGAAGAGCAGTTCCGTTTTCAGCTATGGCTCGATGGAGAACGTTCATCGCTGTTCTTTGCCAATAAAGTTCTCTTGGTCGAAGGTGCAACAGAGCGCGGCCTTTTCAACTACCTGCTGGCTAACGACTGGCACGATCTCAGTACACAGCATATCTGCATCATTGATACGTTAGGAAAGTATAATCTGCATCGCTACATGGCACTGATGGAGGCTTATGGCATCCCGCACGGTGTCATGCTGGACGATGACAACGGCAAAGAACACCAAGGTGCTATGAATGATCTCGTTGAAGCATCCAAGAACGGTCATACGCTTTCCGCTCCTGTAAAATTCATAGATTGCTTGGAGACCTTTCTTGGGTTGCTGCCTGTAGTATCGGATAAGCATAGAAAGCCCATCGAAATTCTCAAGGCTGTCACTGGTGGACAGATCGCTGCCGATAAGCTGCAAGACCTTCGTACAGAATTTCATAAAGCACTTGCTATCCCTCCTTCACCCACCTCCACGTCCACACCCAGTATGACTCCACATTGCTGATAGGAATCAGTATGAATACACTCAACATCCGTCAAGACATCCTGCAACAGATATGCTGGCTCGCTGAACAGCAGCATCTTAAAGCAGACCGGCTCGTTAATTCTATCCTTGAACAGTATCTGCAAAATCATCTCACTCCTGCTGCACAGCCATCACCGGATGCCTCATTCTTGCTTTCAATGGCAGGCATGTTCAGGAAATCGTCAGCGATTACATAGCAGATAAACATGCGCAATAAAGCAATTCTTGATTCCGGGTTCCTTTACGCGACAATTGACACAAAAGATCGGAATCATCTGCGCGTGACGCAGGCATTGCCCGCAGTAATGGAACAGATTTTCCTGCCTGTTCCTGTGCTTGTGGAAGTGAGTTATCTCCTCGCTGCCCGCCTTGGTCACAGTGCCATGCGCCAATGTGTGTGTGCGGCAGCTTGCCGACAGCCCGCTGGAGCTGCTTTCCATCCTTCCTTCTGATCTGCCCCGCATTCACGAACTGCTGGAGCAATACGCTGATTTAAAACTGGATTTCACCGATGCCGCTATAGTCACTTTGGCGGAACGGCTGGACATTCAAAAGATTCTGACCGTTGATTTGCGGGATTTCGGCACAATCCGCCCGAAACATTGCCCGCATTTCGACATCATCCCCGCATAATTTTTCATGTCTCAGCCCTTCACCCACCTCCACGTCCACACGCAGTACTCCATGCTCGACGGTGCCATCCGCATCGGCGACCTGATTGAGAAGACCAAAGAATACGGCATGAACGCCGTGGCTGTCACCGACCACGGGGCGATGTACGGCGCACTGGAGTTCTACACCAAGGCGAAGAAGGCCGGGCTGCGGCCCATCATCGGCTGCGAGCTGTACATCGCCGAGACCGACCATCTCATCCACGACAAGAGCGCGGGCCACAACTTCCACCTCGTCCTGCTGGCGATGAACGAGGACGGCTACCGCAATCTGATGAAGCTGGCTTCGGTGGCACAGACAGCGGGCTTTTACTACAAGCCGCGCATTGACCGCAAGCTGCTCGCCAGCCATCACGAAGGCTTGATCGCCCTCTCCGCCTGCTTGCATGGCGAGGTGCCTTGGCTGATCAGCCACAGCGGCATGGACGCGGCCCGGCAGAAGGCTCTTGAGCTGCAACAGCTCTTCGGCGACAGGCTTTACTTCGAGGTGCAGGAGAACGGCATCCCGGAGCAGACAAAGGTCAATGTCGGCTTGCAGGAATTGGGCAATGATCTCGGCATCAAGCTGGTCGCCACCAACGACTGCCACTACCTGAACAAGGACGAGGCCTATGCCCACGAGGTGCTGCTCTGCATTCAGACCAGCAAGGTGATCAGCGATCCGGGCCGCTTCAAGTTCTCCACCGACGAGCTGTATTTCAAGCCGCCGGAGGTGATGGCCCGGCAGTTCAGCTGGTGCCCGGAAGCCCTGAGCAACACGATGGAGGTGGCTGAGCGCTGCGATCTCAAGCTGAAGTTCGGCGAGAACCACTTCCCCATCTTCCCCGTGCCTGCGGGCGCGTCGCTGGAGAGCCTCTTTGAGCACGCCTGTCTGATTACGTCTGTCAAAAATGTGGCATCGGCGAGCACTAAAATCTTGACTTTCGATGCGGTCAGCGGTTAGATGCGAGGTTCTTGAAGTGCGGGGGCAGGCAGCATCCTATGAAGTTGCATTTTAACAAAAAGGTGAGCAAAATGATGGACGTTGTAGAACTTGCCAAAGAGGCTGTTGTAGTTCTTTCTCCAGCAATTCCATATCTCACAAAAGGAGGAGGACAGGCATTAGAAGAAGTTTCAAAAAAGATGACTTCTGCTGCTTTGGAACAAGCAACAGCTCTTTGGGCAAAGATTACCTCTCGTTCTGGGCAATCTGGAAATGAGATAAAAAAGGCGGCTGAGGATGTTGCAGATAATCCTTCCGATCTTGGTAAGCAAGCGACTCTGCGTCTTCAAATAAATAAACTGCTCAGTACGGACAACGAGTTATTAGCAGAGATAAGACATATCCTTCAACCATCTCTTATTCAAGATAAGGGAGGTATTATTTTCACTGGCTCAACCGTCAATGCCGTCAATATCGTAGGAGGTAATCAGGAGATTAGAGAACAGAAAATGGAAAAATTCAGGTTCAAATGAGCGATAACAGCTTTTCTGATGCTTCTAAATATGGAAAGAAGTCTGCCGACCAATCTTGCACTACAGATAGCGAAGATTTATCTGTAACTAATCGAGATAGTGAGAATGATTCCATTGAGCAAAATATCAATGCAGATGAATCTGTCAAACCTCTTTCAGAGGAAGAAGGGCTTAATGCAGCTAAAAGTTTTCTTGACGGCAATGAAGAGGTAAGAGAAGACAAGGAGTTTGCAACCTTTTTAAGGTATCTTGTCAAATTCAGCAAAAAGGCGAGAGAACTTGGTATTGAAGGGCTATTCTCCACTACAACTATATATAATCAAGGAGGAAATCATTTTTCAGGATGCGATGTAGGTGCTCAAAATATTGTCGGGCATAACCAGAAAATTGGTTCTGCTATTCATGGAGATGATTCAGGAAAACATATCGAGGAAAGGTCAGATTCTTCTATTGAAGAGATATTTGACGAGCATGAGAACGTCAAAGACCGCAGTTTTATGATTGCGTTAGCAGTCCTTGAAGGCTGCAATTACCGTTATGTTCTTAACACCAGTCGTCAGTTGCAATCTATTCTTCAGCCAAAAGAAAAAACTGAAAATGATCTTGATATCAGAGTCAACGAAAAAAAACGCAGCACTTGGCTCAAAGAAATTCGCGCTTATCTTTCAGATGGTGAGGAATCAACTGAATGTGGGCAAGGCCAGATAGATATTGTCTCGTTTCAATGCCAGGAGGACTCATCAACTCTTTTACGATATATTTGGCATGAATATGATGCTTATGCGGATGCGCTGCTTCAGTGGTTATATGAACTTGGCGAGCATTCAAGTGCTGATGTTCGATCAAGGGCCGCAGGAATTGCCGGACAATTGGCAATATATGAATTCCGTCCTGTTCGTGAAAAGATATTTTTGCCGTGGGCCAAGTCAGAAAAACAATCTCTTCAACGTTTGACTGCATTGGCACTTTCTATAGTAGCTTCTTACGACGAGAATGAAAAAATAGCTCAACAAGCATTTAATATTTTGCATCATTGGAGTGGATTAAAGAATTCATTCCGCCTGAATTCGACAGCGATAGTTGCGTATGGTCATTATATAGGATTGCTTTTCCCTCAACAGGCTCTGGATAATTTAAAGATAATTGCTCAATCAGGCGATGGACGGCTGTTTTCAGATATTGCGCAAGCGGTAGTAAAATTATTTGATATAGGAGAAAAGGTTTCTGAAAGGAATTTAATCATATTAAATACACTCAAAGAATGGATAAAGCAGCATCCAAAGACCTCACTGCATAAATTAAGTTTAATTATTTTCTGGAGATTGATGCGTAAATCCAATTTTGCAAATAATGTGCAGCGGCCAGTTTTACTGCTCTTCTCTAAAGAAGAGAAACAAGTTACAAGTTCGATAGTCTTTCTTATAAGAAATTCTCTTAATATCCCGTTGACCAGCGATTTGACAATTCAAGCAATTCGTTCTTGGGTTGATTTTGTTGATAAACAACAAGAATTTTATGAAATAATCGCCATAATTATTTTCAATATAGCTAAAACTGAAGGCGAAAAGCGTCGGATTTGCAGTTATCTTTCAATATGGTCGAGAACATCCAATATAGCTGTAAGGTTATTGGATTTGATGAAACGAAGTTCTTAGCATGGTGACTGGAATGATAGAAGAAAAACCTCTCTTTATTGAAAAACAACTAACTCGCTGGGAACGGCCCGGATCGCCAAAGCCTGGGACAGCATTTGTCTTTATTGGCAACGGCAGGCCTGCCTTAACAGTTTATGAAGGCCAACAAGGGATAACTCACGGTGAATTTATTTTCGGCAAGTACACTTCATATTATGAAATTGATATGGGAGAACGCCTTCTCTTTTTTCAAGAAGATCTGCCATCTTGTGATGTACTTGAATTTCATGCGGAAGTAAAATTAACTTATGCTGTTGCCGATCCTGCTGTTATCGTTCGATGTGCAAGAACAGATGCAGGGAACTTTTTGCAAGATTTAGCAATTGATGTGATGCGTCGAGCCAGCCGCAGATATACTTACGAGCAGACTGGCGAAGCGGAAAATATTTTAGCAAAGAAAATTGAAGATGAGGTTAATGACAAAGGATTCAAGCTGACTCGTCCTGCATTTGTCAAACTTGCATTAGACGAAACTGTGCATAATCTCTTGGCTGAAAGGAGGATAAATGAACATAAATTCTTAGTTGAAAAAGAAAAAAATGAAATGGCTAATAATATAGCAATGCTTAATCAAACAGCAAGGCTTGATCTCAAAAAAGCACGTGCTGCTGAGGTAGCACCACTTATCAGAAATAGGGACTGGCAGAGTTTGTTGGCAATGTTTGACCCAAACGATCCGGCAGATGAATATCTCAGACAGATTCTTACTGTTCTCTCAGACCAACGAAGGAATCAAGAAGCTATTGACAATAAGGTGATTGAAATCGCCCTTGAAAAGGGGGTAATAGAGCCACATGAATTAAGCGCACTTGCTAAAGCCTTAATTCAAGATAAGACAGGCCTTTCTGATAAAGCTATCTCCTATATTTCGGAAAAAACTGGGGTGGTATGTGAAGAGGAAGAGATTGAAGTGCCAGAAGAATTCAGCGAAAAGAAGCCAATCTGATATTAAAATAATTTAAATTGCTGACAGCAAAGGAGCTGTCGTTTTTATGCAATTTCTTGAAAAAATATGGAAATTGCTTTTTCTTGCACAAATGCCGTGGCAGCTTATAGCGGCTATTGTGGTGATTTTTGTTTTTATCCCGTGTGCAGTAGTTAAACTTGTTCCTTGTCTGCTCGTCATCTTATTGTATATTATTTCATTTACCGCAAATGTAATTATTTGGTTTTTCTTGTTTACAGAAAGTCAGGTATCGCAATTTCTAAGAAAATGCAACAAGAATCCACCATTCATTGTTTACATAGCAGGTGATGCCTTAGTTACTCTTAAAAAGAGTATTGAATTTTTACTATCAAAAGCAAAAAGTTTTTCTCCAAAGAAATGGTATTCACTTCCTTTTATTGTCGTGTTTGCTTATTTCTCTTATCAGTATCACTATATAGATATTCTATTTGATAATACAGTCAGATATTGGCACGAACTAAATAAATACACTCACTATAAGGTGAAAGACGGAGACTGTCTGGGCAAGATAGCACAGCAATATCATGTCCCCATGCCGGTAATAATATCAGAAAATAGCAGTCGTTATCCAAGTTTAACATCTGATCCAGACGACATTTCCAAAGGATGGGTTTTGCGAATCCCTCGTTATTATTCGTCAGGCATAAAAAACGATTAGCAGTAAAATATATTCTCTACGCTGCTCAACTCTCTTCACTCAAAGATATTACTTGATTTTTCCTTGCATAGAAGTATCATTCATTATAAACACACTCTCTTTAAAGATTCTACCTTGATTCTCGTGAGAGGAGGCTCCAGCTCAACATAAGTGCACTCTCTTCTACTGAGAGCTTTATCCAGTTTGAATGGAGTCTGCTTTATTCAAACATAAGTGTAGTTTGTTTTGAATAACGATGCCTCTACTCAGAATTAAGTTGCCTTGCGCTTGAATAAATACACTTTAATTTAAACAAGATATTAGTCTTTTTCAAACAAAGCGTCTTCTTCCAAGAAAAGCATCTGGTCTTTCTTGAAAAGGCATCAGATGCGCAACTAACAGGAGGCTATAATGATCGGGGGAAATATTGCCAATTTGTTGCAGGAAGCAAGCAAAATCAAAGAGGCGATGGAGAAAATCGGCGACAAGCTGCCAGCAGGCATTTCAATCGCAGAATTAGAGGCGAAGATCAACGCTCTGAAAAAATCGGTAATAGAGATCTGTGAGTGATCAATGAAATAAAATACAATCGTTGTAGTGATTAATAAATCTCCAAACAGATGCAGTTAAGTTTTCAATGCTTCTCGAAAACGACAATGTCTTCCTGACTAATGC
>NQJD01000016.1 GCA_004284765.1 Candidatus Electronema aureum | reverse complement strand
GCATAAAGTGAACTTGAATGTCATTCCGAGCGGAGCGAGGAATCTCCTCTTCGTCCTTGGCGTGAGATTTCTCGCTCCGCTCGAAATGACAGATACGACGGTTCAAATTATGTTGCTCTGGCTATATCGAATAGCATTTCTTTGCGGTTCAGCAAAACTCCTTTCTTGACGAACCACGCTTCTTTGTTGATCAGCAATATTTCTTTCTTGTTAATCAACGCTTCTTCGTTGTTTAACAAAACTCCTTTGCTGTTAATCAGCACTCCTTCTTTGCCGAACAAAACTCCTTCCCTGCTAAACAACGCTTCTTCGCTGCCGAACAGAACTCCTTGCCGGTTTAACAACACTCCTTTCTTGCCGAACAAAATTCGATGCTGCTTTGACCGGGCTGAAAATTTTCCCGCCGCTACAGCTTCCCGGCCAAGCTGCCCTTGGTGATGTCCCAGCCCATGTGCGCTGAAAGCGAACGCACGGCCTCGTCTATTTTGTCCGGGGGAATACCGGCTTCTTCTGCGGCTTTTTGGATGTGCTTGGCGGGAATGGGCTGGCGTGGATTGAGAAAATATTGTGAATCAAACTCTGGAAAACGCCTAAATACAATTTCACCAAAGTGGGAATACTCTTTGCCGTGCCGAGATGCTGCTATACCAGCCACTGAGATAGATTGTTTGAGTAGCTGAAAAATTTCTTTATTTGGCCAATACGCGACCAGCAGATTCAGCGCATTGCTGCGGACATTTTCATGCTCATCATCTACAGCCTGTCGGCAGAGCTGCCGGATATCCTTATCTGGCCAGCAAGTAGCCAGATACCTCAGCGCATTGCTGCGGACATCCCCAGAGTTTACATGACAAAGCTGCTCAATCCACTGACGTTGCTGAAAGATAATTGCTAAAAAATAAGGCCATATAGTTTGGTAGAATTTATCTCTTGGGATTTGTCCGTTAAAGTGGAATGCAGATTTTCCCGGCCAGTTTGCACCAATAGTTTCAATTCGTTGATATAGCTCATAACCAGTATCTGTATCTTCGTTTTGCAAAAAACAGTCAATTGTCTTCAACAACAACTTTCCTCCTGTCAGCTCATCAATCTTATTCAGATTCTTCACCTCGCTCAAACACCACACCGCCAGCAGCAACTCCGGCAGCGATGCTTTTTGATCCTTCTCCAAATCCACCAGCCCAGTCAAATGCTCAATAATCTTCCCGGCAAATGACTCATCAATCTGCCCGCATATCAGACGCAGCACCTCCTGCCAGTCGTCCTCACGGCAATGCTGATCATAGAGCGCAAGCAGGCCGTCAATCTTCAGCGTCTGCCGCTCCTTGAACTGATCAACAAACTCAGCCGCGCAGAAATATTCCAGAAAGGTGCGGTGAACAAAGCCGTAGCTGTCGCCGCCAAGAAAGCAGAGGATGAAATTGCGCTGGCGCAGTTGTTCAACCAAGGCGTTGGCAGCTTTGCGGGCTTGCGGAAAGCGCAGCTCGGTCAGCAGATATTCCTCAATCAGCTTGATGAGCTTCTCGCCCTGAATCAGGTTGGCAGCTTCGCTCCCGGCGGTCTGCATTTCGAGAGCCACTTTGCGGAGTATCGCCGCCTTGGCCCGCAGATCAATCTCCTCGCTCAGACTGGGAAAATCAAGCAGAAGTTTCGCTTCGGTGTCCCACTGCTGCAAGAGCAGCTCCGCCGCCTTTTCGTAGAGCCGCGCCCGGTTGCGGGGCAGCTCCTCCTTGCGGTTGATGATCGCCATCAGGGTGAGCAGGAGCGGATTGCCCGCCAGCAGCTTGATGGGCCGCGAGTCGGCGACCGCCTTGGCCAGCCGCTGCCGCTTGCGCTCCGCCTCCTCCTGGTCACTGAAGGTGAAAGTGATCTGGTGCCAGAGCTTGAGAAATTCCTCGATCTGGCCCGCGTCAAAATCTTGCAGCATGAAGTGGTGGAACCCGGCATCGCGCAGCCGCTCCGGCTTGTAGCCGACCACCCGCGAGGTGAGGATAATCCGGGCATTGGGGTAATCGTTGCTGAAGCGGAAGATGTCGTTGACCGCCAGCTCGCGCTGCTGCGGATCAAAGATTTCGTCGAGGCCGTCCAAAAGGAGCAGGACGCGGCCCGGCCTGTGCAGCAGGGCATCAAGGGCGTTCTGATTGAGGCGGTGCCAGTTCTGCGCATGGTGCAGATAGGCGATGAAGCTCTTGCCGCTGGAGCATTCCCACTGGTTGTAGGCGCGCAGCTCAATCAGCAGCGGCAGCGGCGCGGTCGCCCGGCGGTTCGCGTCCTCATCCCGCGCCCATTCCAAAGCCAAGCAGCGGAGCAGAGTTGATTTGCCGGAGCCGGGATCACCAAGAATTACCAGCCGTTGCAGCTGCTGGTCAGCGCAGACTTCCAAAACCGGGCGCAGCGGCTGCTCGAAATAAGGCCGCAGCTGCTCCTGCCGCTCCTCGTCGCCTTTGGGCTGTTCGAGATGCCGGGGCTGAAACTTCTCGCATTCCCGCACCGACTGCGGCACGAACACGCTCCAGAGGCGGACGGCGTTGTAGGACGCGCCGTCAGTGTCCAAGCAGTCAAGATTCAGCCTGCCGAAACGCTCCTCCAACGCCTTGGCATACACATCAAGATCAAAATCCGGCTGCGGGCCGATGCTGCTTGCAAGGGCTTCGTCCGCTTTGACCGCTACGTTCTGCGCGAAAACCGCCTTCAGCTCCGGGATGCTGTCGCGGATTTCCCCGGCCTTGCGGCTGAAGCGTTTGCTGATCCGCTGCCACGAAAAATCGTCCGGCAATGGTGGCGCGTCCGGCACTTGCTGCCATGCTTGGGCGAGAGCAGCGGGGTCAAGCTGTTCTCCTTGCAGCAGCGCGGTGATGGAATCAGTCACTTCCGGCTGCTTGAGAAACGCGGACACCGCCCGCTGCGCTTGAATCAACTCTTCGCGCTGAGTGTCTTCATCAAGGCCCAGCTCGTATTCCAACAAATCAAGCAGCTCTTTGATTGCTTGGCCAGTCGCCTTAACCAGCACTTTTTCGTTCTTCGAGGAAAACACGCTGCCGAAGCATTTGCCTATGTAGCTTTTCGCTGAGTCCTTGGCGACATCTTGCGCCAAATCTTCCAACACCGGGCCAAAAGCCGACCACGCAGTTTTTATTCCCCAGCTGATCAGCAAGGTTTCAATCATGATGACTATGAGTTACGTGGTTGGCAAAAGAAGCCATTGATCTCACGCCCCCAGATACGCCCGCTTCACCGCCGGATCGTTGAGCAGATCAGCCGCCTTTCCCTCCAGCACCAGTCTGCCATTCTCTAAGACATAGCCGCGCATGGCGAATTTGAGGGCAAGGCGGGCGTTCTGCTCGACCAGCAGGATGGTGGTGCCTGTGCGGTTGATCTCCTTCAAGGCCGCGAACATGTCCAGCATCAGCAGGGGCGCGAGGCCCATGGACGGCTCGTCGAGCAGCATGATTTTCCTGCCGCTGATGTAGGCGCGGCCAACAGCGAGCATCTGCTGCTCGCCGCCGCTCATCGTGCCTGCGAGCTGATTGCGCCGCTCGCGCAGACGGGGGAAGAGATCAAAGACCCACTGCTCGTCCTTGGCCACTGCGGCCTTGTCTTTGCGGGCAAAGGCGGCAAGGCTGAGATTCTCCGCCACAGTCAGGTTGCCAAAGATCATCCGGCCTTCGGGTACGTGCGAGATACCGAGCCGGGAAACCACCTTGTCGGTCTTGTATTTGAGCAGGTTCTCGCCCATGAACTCCAGCCGCGAACCCGGCTCCGCTGGAATCATGCGGGAGATGGCCCGCAGGGCTGTGCTCTTGCCCGCGCCGTTCGCCCCGATGATGGTGACAATCTCGCCCTGATCCACCCGAAAGCTGAGGCCGTGCAAGGCGCGGATATTGCCATACGAGACGGAGAGATTCTCCACAATGAGCTGCATCAGTGGATGTCCTCCTTGCCGAGATAGGCTTCAATCACTTGGGGATTATTCTGAATCGCAGCAGGCGGGCCAGCCGCGATCACCTCACCAAAGACCAGCACTTGCACGCTGTCGCACAGCTCCATGACAAACTTCATCCGGTGTTCAATCAGCAGGATCGCCACGCCGAATTCCCGATGCACTTGCCGAATAATCTCAATCATCCGCACCAGCTCGTCCGGGGTCATGCCTGCGGTGGGTTCGTCGAGAAAGAGCACCTTCGGACGAGTGGCCATTGCCCGCGCCATCTCCACCCGCCGCTGCGCGCCATAAGGCAGGCTGCCGACAAGCTGATCAGCAAAGCGGCTGATGTCAAAGGTCTCCAGCAGGCGGCGCGACTGCTCCTCAATCTCCTTTTCCTGACGGCGGCAGGCAGGCGTGGCAAATAAGGCCCCGAAGATGCCGTAGCGCAGTTGGCTGTAATGGGCCATGCGGATGTGATCGAGCACGCTCAGGTGCCGCCAGAGCAGCAGGTTCTGAAAGGTGCGGCCAATGCCGAGCGCGGCGATGCGGTGCGTCTCAAAGCCGCGAATGTTCGTGCCTTCCAGCAGCACCTCGCCTTCGGTCGGCACATGCACCCCGGTGATCAGGTTGAAGACCGTGGTCTTGCCTGCGCCGTTCGGGCCGATCAGTCCATGAATCTGGCCCGGCTCAATGCGGAGATTGAAGCCGTTGACCGCCCGCAGGCCGCCGAAGTAGTGGGACATGTTTTTGACTTCAAGTAGCATCAGACAACTCCTGCTGGGGCATTGATCTGTACTCTATACGCTCTAATTGTAATTGACAATTGACAAAAAATTCAGAACCGCGCTTTATAAAATCGTGAGGCAATTGGTTGCGAGCTAATGGATTATGGACAACGACTATATCGTCTCCCAAAATAACATTGTTGTACGACACATCGGAACACGAATAGATAACAGCAGATATACCTTCATATTTTTCTTGCTGGAATATTGTTACAGGGATTTTTGTACCAGATTTTTTATTTATCTCGCCTTGATATGTATGAGTTCTGTTGACTGCTTTCATTGTTTGTTGATTAATTTCCAACAATTCGTGACCGAACGGAAGCAAACATCTTACTATAAAAGGCAACTCTCGCTCTAAGCGCGCAGAAGGCACTATAGCTGCATTAATCGCTATGATAAATTGATCATTATCGCTAACAATACCATTGGTTATGTACTTTTGATATTTTTCAAATTTCTCTTTAAACGCACTTGTTAGGCGAAGTCTGATTTGCTCATCAGGCACGGGGCTGGCTTGACCGCATACATTTGCTGGCACTGCGTCATTGCCATCCCCTGCTGTGACAGCTATTGCTTCTACCCATACGCATTGACTATTATTGCACAAAAGAATGTCTGGTCCCTCTTCTTTCTTTTGTTCAACAAGAGGAAATCCAACATCATGAAGTGTAGCTGCCAAATAAAGCTCCCAAAAATGCTGATGAAATCGACTGGCAAGTTTATCTGGAAATTTTGGATCAAGAAATTTTCCCGAATCTTGCCAAAGCTTGATTACAAATTCTTTGGCATTTTTGCATGATATAACGGCATCACAACAAAGTTCATCTGTGCCGCTCCGAATATCCATATAAAGATTATCACCTGATTCTTGAGTGAATATTTTTTTATTTTGATTCATTACTGACTCCATGTAGCTTAAAATTAAGCAGATGTAACTTGCATTGCCAGTTTGCAGCAATTCTTCTAGGAGTTACGCAGTTCGACCGCCAACCAGTTGATTTTATTCAACTGACGACTTAGGCGGCAAAAAGACAACTATCTGTAATAGCTGAATTTCTCATTTCAACTGCGTAACTCCTATCTTCATCAAAGTGCAAAAAATTTACTCTACGTTATCCCCCCTTCTTCGCCCGCATCAGCTTCCTGACATTCAGCTTCGTGAAGGCAATCCACTTGAACAGCTCCAGCGGCTTGAGCATCGCGCTGAAAAATTTCGCTCCGCTTCCTTGCCAGCAGCACAGCACCAACGCCGCTCACTTTCTTTGCAGCTCCGTGATCAACAGGCCTTCTTCCGCCGTTCACGCTCGGCAAAGCTGGCCTCATACACTGCCTTGCGCAGACGGTTGAGGCTGCCCAGCGGACGATGCTCCTTGAGCGCGTGCCACGGGTTGAAGAACATTCCTTCGCAACGCTGCTCCAGTTCGCTGTTGCTGTTGACCGCCTGCTTGCTGATGCGCAAGGTCGCGACTGTAACAGGCACTGACTGCTGCTCGTCCCAATACACCGAGGCATTCTCAATCGGCATCTTCAGCGGATCCCCCTGCTTCTGCACCTTGAAGTCAAAGACGGCTTCGCTGGCAGCAAGCTGCTTGGCAACGGCCTCTCTCAGGTAGTCTGGCGGCAGCTCTTCTGGATCAGCAGGCCCTGCGGCAAGCACAGGCGGCACGGCTATATACTTCACAGCCTGCCCTGCCGTGCTGGCAGCGTCGCCAAGCCAGTACGGCACACCGCTCCAGTAGGTGATGCTGAGGGGGCTGGTCACACTCTTCTTTCTGATCTCCTTGATGATCTTGAGCTGCTCAGGTTCAAAGAGCTGAAGATGGGCAAGGGCAAGAAGATCGCCGATCAGCGGCACGCTCTTGTGCTTAATCACATCCCGGTATTCTGCCGCGTTCGGAAAGGGAAAGACAGGATGATCCACGAAGAGGAAATCTTGGCTGCTGTCCGTGTCGCTGGCCATTGCCCGCTGCCCAGGAACATTGAGTAGCTTAATGGCCAAGCCTCTGGCGGTTCGGTCGCCATCGGGCGTGATTGTGCCTTGGGCATTGGAGAAGCGGACAATGGCCTCAAAGACCCGGCCTGGCTGGCTGAACACCCCATAGCGGAGACTGGCTGGAATATCCGCAGCAATCTCGAATGTTGCTCTGACACAGGCCGTGGCCTTGGCGTGCTGGACCCGCAGCGGGCAGCCGTCTGGCGATTCCTCCATCAGGCCAATGGTCAGCTTGATCATTTCCTTGATGATCTGCTCTTCGCCTTCTGTGGAATAGTCTGGCAGCAATTCTGGATTCATAGATATTCTTCCTTCACCTTGTCGGTGATGCGCTGAGGTTGTGCAACCTTCCGCAAAGATCACCTTTGCGGATGCCACATATGAGCTGCTCCCATTCTCTTCACGTCCAATCAACGTTTCTCCAGCATCACGACTCCGTAATCGGGGATATTCAACCAGTGGCCACGGTGCATGTGAGCATCCCAGCCGCCGTTGGAGTGTTCGTCTTCCCACTCAACCCGGTAGTCTCCCCAGGTTGAATTCAGCAGCTCCTTGTACTCCCCATCAGGCAGATTAAGCTCCGCGAGCGAACGCCAGCCAGACCAGCCGCTGAAGTTCAGGAGGATGAACAGATCGTTGGCCTCGCCGCGCGTGAAGGCCCCTCAAGACGCGGATTGCTGCGGCGAATCTCGGAGAGCCGGTTCCACCAGTTCCGCAAACAACAGGCTGCGCCGTCCTGTTCATAATAGTTGAGATCGAGTGCTTGCTCGCCATCCTTGTGAAACTGCCGCCACTCGCCCGTTTCCGCACCCATGAAGGAAAGCGGAATGCCCCGGCTCAGGAGCGTTGCGGCACTTGCCACCTTGCTCCGCCGCAGTCCTTGGCCAGGCCCGGCCACAGAGCTGATGCGGTTCGGCTCATTGCCCACCTCGTCGTGACTCTCGGCATAGTTGGTTGCCTCATGCCAGCGGGTGCAGGCCGTGTGCGTCATCTGCACAGCATCCGCCAAGCGGTTCATCATGTCCCAGCCTCTGCACGCATCCACCATGCGGTCATGGAAATCATCGCACCATTGCGTGTCCATCGGGCCGCTGTTATAGGTGAGATCCCAGTCATTGGGCAAGTTCTCGGCCATCATCAGGCAGCGTCCGTCAACCTGGCGGACCGCTTCGCGAAGCCGCTGCATGAAGCCCCAGCCGCCGCCGGAGCCTGGCTGCTTGACATGGGCTATCCATTGATCGCCGAAGCGGACAACGCGGGTGAAATCAAAGCGGAAGCCGTCGATCCTGTAGTTCCGCATGAAGTGCGTCAAGTTGCGTTCAAAGAAGTGAAGCACCTGGGGATGGTCGAAGTTGATCATCGGCCCCCAGTCCGTGTCGCCGTCAAAGAAGCTCTCAGGGGCGACACTCCACAGCACGTTGTCTGAAGCCGAGGCATGGTTGAAGATCACATCCATCAGCACCGCCTTGCCCTGCTGGTGACAGGCATCGACCAGCCGCTTGAGCGCGTCCGGGCCGCCATAGGCAGACTCAACTGAGTAGAAGAACGAAGGATTGTAGCCCCAGCTGTCGTCTCCGGCAAACTCGCAGGTGGGCATCAGCAGCACGGCTGTCGCCTTGACCTTGCGGAGATAGCCGTCAGGGGCGGTCATCTCGCGCGTCACAGCATCAAGACCGTGCTGCCCGTCGCGGCTGCTGAACCTTGATGGATGAAGCTGGTAGATGTTGAGAGATTCCCAGCCGGGCCGCTGCCAATCAGCTGCCTGCCAAGCAAACGCCTGATGATCCACCAGCCTTGAGGCACTGCTCAGATCTGAGTTGTCCACCCAGTCGGCAGCCGGATCCTGCACCAAGCGCGCCTGATTAAGCCGGAACTTGTAGCGTTCCCCATGAAAGGAGCCGCCAAGCGCGGCAGTGACATCCGCGACCGGCACCTGCGCCCACCAATAGGTGCCGTCGAGGGTCGAGCGCATGGGCAGCGGCGAATCCTGCCAGCCGGTCCAGTCGCCGACCACTTCGACTGCGGCGGCCTTGGGGCAGTGCAGAGCAAAGCGGAGATGGTCGTCGGCAACCCACACGCCTGGCCGTTCGATGTCGAAGGGCGGATTGCTGAAAAGATCAGCCGGAGGCTGCATTGGCAGAACATCCGCGCGATCCAGCACCACATAGCAATGCATCTCGCTTGCATCATCCGCTGCCTTGAGGCAGTGACGTTCTATCTGCTCGGCGGCGTTGTCAGAGCGGAACGAGAATGATGTGATCACTTCCGGGAAGGTTTGGAAGCGATAGTGCCCGTCCGCGTCGGCTGTCAGTCCGGTGTGCAGTTGCGTGCGCGCCCTGTTGATCCAGACATCCAAGAACAAGGGCGTTTCCAGCGTGCAGCCGGAGTCTCTGGCCGCAATCTCAAGGCAAATCTTTTTGTCTGCAAACGGCTGCCTGCCGAACAGTTGGTTATCTCCTTCCAATGTCCAGACACCTTCCTTGCCCAGTTTGCGTCTGGCACTGTCGCCGGCAAAGGTGCAATGCCCGCCATCCGCATCCAGAAGGATGTTCCGTTCAGCCTCCTTGCTCTCCCACTCGCCCGGCAGATCCGGGCTGCGCAGCATGAAGCAGTACTCGCGCCCGGTGTATATATCATGCGTGAACCGCGCCCAGCCGTCTTGGCACGGCTCGCTTTCCTCGATGGTGGTGACGAAATCAGAATCGTTCTGCCACAGATGCAGATGCGGAGGCACCTGGGCACCTGTTTGGAGGACATAGACGATCAGCGGTTTCTTGACAGGCGCGGCAATGCTGACAGCTGCAGCCTGACTGTGCGCCCATATCTCCCCGCCGTCCTGCGCGACCCAGAGGCGATTGGCGTAATCAGGCTCAAACGTGCCATGCTTGTCCAAGAATTTGAAAAGGAACAGGTTACGCTCCGACGCTTTCAAAACAACATCATAGATAGGCCCATGCTCGTCTTCCTTGCTTGACGAGACAAAGCGGCCCGCGCGGCCCGGAGTCCAGATATACAGCTGCCCTTCCCGATATTTTCCTGCCGTGATGAGATGGACAGTCACCTTCTCCCTGCCGCTGACTGCGAATGGATTTTCGGCGGTAACCCGCGCCGCGCCTTCGCACATCCAGAGGTCATCAGGGAAACGATACTCTTTAATGCGAAAGAAATCTTTGGTGCAGTCCTTCCATGTCGAATTAAAAGTGTGAAGCTGCATATGCGCTGCCTGGTGGATTTGGTGATCGAGCTGCGCCTCGAAGAATTGACATCTGTCCGCGCGCGTCCTGTATGCAGAGACTCTTCGGCGAGAACTGAGTGAACATCCGCTGCTTAGTCAAGCCAGACCTGGAGCAGCGGCGGTGAACTATGAGCGGGCTGAAGCTGCCTCCGCCGCACGCCGGGCAGGATAATGCACATACTGACGGTCGGAAGACTGCTGCTGCGCCCTGATGCTGCGGAATATTGCTTTGATGTCATAGCCGAGCTGCGCCGCATGATCGTGACGCGCCTTGCGCACTTCATCCACAATGGGATCACTGGTTGTCGTCTTCATCTTCAGGCTCCATGAGTTCGGTCATCTCATTCGGGATCTTGAAGTGATGACGCACCTGCTCGTCTTCCAATATATACTTGGCCGCAGCAAAACGCTCTTTCGCAGGCAATGCTTGAAAGAGACGGTAAAAGGCTTCAGGCGCACTGATCTTGCTCGTTGATTTCATGTCGTCCCTCTTGGGTTATTATCTGCACCGCCCCGCTTCCTCGCCCGCATCAGCTTCCTGACATTCAGCTCGGTGAAGGCAATCAGGCCATGCGGGCGGTAGATCATGATCAAAATCAGCATTAGGGGGATGATGATCCACTTGAACAGCTCCAGCGGCTTCAGGGCTTCGCTGAGAACGCTGATGCTGACCGCGCCAAGGATAGACCCGGCTATCGAGTTTAGGCCGCCGAAATAGACCATTGCCAGCATCTCGGCCAAGTTCTGAATGCCGAAGCTGCCCGGATTGATGTAGCGCAGCACATGCGCGAAGAGGCCGCCTGCCACGCCTGCCCAGAATGCGCCGAACATGAAGGCGGTCATCTTGGTCTTGCGGGTGTTGACGGTCATTGAGCTGGCTGCGGCCTCGTTGTCGCGCACCGCGTTCAGGGCCTTGCCCATGATGGACGTGGTGAAGTTGTGCACCATCCAGATACAGAGGCTTGTCCACGCGAAGATCACCGGCAGGGAGGAGTAGTCGGGCTGACTGCTCAGACCACGCGGCCCGCCGAGGAACTCCATGTTCTCAATCGCGCTCTTGACCATAAACATGAAGGCTAACGAGATGACGGCTAAGTAGTCGCCACGGGTGCGGAAGGAGGGGATGGCGACAATCAGCGAGCCGAGCGCAGCAGCGGCACCTCCTGCGATGAGAATCAGCGGGAAGAGCCACGGGCCGAGGGCAGGACTGAGCAAGGCATGGCTGCCGCTGAACAGGCGGAGGGTGAGGAAGGACGAGGTGTATGCGCCCAAGGCCATGAAGCCCGGATGCGAGCAGGAAAACTCGCCCTGCCAGCCGTTGATGATGTTCAGGCTGAGGGTGAGGATGATCGAGATGAGGATCAGCTTGACCACCAGCACCCGGTAGTCGCTGATGCCCGCCCAGAGGTGGAGGATGCCGTAGAAGGCGGCCAGATGCAGCAGCGTGGCGGCCCAAGTCGGCAGCTTCTCCAGCAGCGCGGCGATGCGGTTGGTCAATGGCGCAGAAAGCCGGGCGACCAGCAGGATGGGCAGGATGTAAATCAGCAGGTCATAGCCGATCACGCCGGGAATGAGCTGCGGGCTTTTCAGCACCACCAGCGTGCCGAAAAGCACCGGTATCTTGGGCAGATAGAGGTAATAGGAAATCGCATCGCCGAGGTAATATTCCAGTAGCACCGCTGCAAAGGCACCGAGGAGCCAGCCAGAGAGCGGGATGGGGGAGAAGAGGTTCAGGAGTTTGCGGAGTAGGTGCATGAGTTGAGACTAATGGGTTCTTGGTCTATAAGTACGGTGAGCAGATATGCGTTTCTATCTATTTTGGCTCTTCCTAACTTCATTGCGGAAACACAAGTATTCTGCTCGATATAGCGCATAATTGATTCGATATATTTTTTCGAACGCTGTCGCTCCATTTTGTAATATTGTAAGCAACGGTGTTTTAATCGGCCAATATAATTCTATTTTACCTAAATCTGCCGTATCTCCTTCTGTGATCTCAAGAAATAAGTAATTCCTGATCAACCTGAATAGTTGACTCTTGTTATGTCGCATGATTTTATCCGCCTCACTCTTTTTGTTCATTTGAGGGGCGGCATCTTCTATAAATTCGAATCTTCCAAGACTCAAGAGACTTAACATATCAACCCAAAAGGCATCATCCATGTTTTTGAGATATGGTGCAGCTGCAAAATTTGAAGTCATGTAAAATTCATCTTGATCAATACCAAACCTAATCTCAGTGCATAGTTTTTTTGATCTAACTAAAGAAAACAAAGAAAATCTGCCATGAGACGTAGATGTCGCAATTTCCCACCCATCTTTAACTTTTACACAAGATGCAAAGTGAAAAATAATATCTGCAAGCATATTATTGATATCTATTTTCAGATCATCTCCCATTTGTTCTACTTGACATTCAACATAAATATATTTATCAATTAAATTGTTCCAGTCTGGAAAGTTAGATATCAACTCATTGCTGGTATGCTTTTTTGACATGATTCCTCCGGTTGACTAAGTCAAAATACTTGCTAAATTTACCTCTACACGGCCTGAATAGGTTAAATCATCCCCTCGCACTCCGAAAAGATCGCCGAGAGAATCCCAAAAATCGCTGATAGCTGCCAGAACGAAAGGATTCCTACACCCTGCCGCTGCTGAAATCCAGAAGAGATCAAAGCACATTCCCTACTGGACATTCAGCCGCCGCACTGTTTCCTCTTACTCGCACCGTGCCGCCGGAACCTTTTGCCCCAGCAAGGTCTGCGCAAAAAAAAGACTGCTGCCGATTGTCTGGCTGTACCGTGATCATGGTCGCATCCGCTACAGGTGTTCTCCTTAGAGCCTGAGCTGCGTGCTGTGCGCCATGCCGAAAAAGCCACGTGGCCGAAAGGTTAAGATCACCAGAATGATCGAATACGCAATCAAATCGCGGAAGGTGGAGGGAAAGACCATTGCGGTAAATATCTCAATCGCGCCGAGCAAATACCCAGCCAAAGCCGCGCCCATAATTGAACCGCGTCCGCCGAGAATGGCGGCCACAAACGCCTTCCAGCCGAGCAAAACGCCCATGTGCGGATCAAGCACCGGATAGGCCTGACCGTACAGAATGCCGGCCACCGAAGCTAACCCTGCGCCAATGGCAAAGGTCAGCGGGGCCAACACATTGACCGAAATGCCCATTAGCGGCACGGCGTGGAATTCATAGGACATCGCTCGCATCGCCATACCCCAGCGGCTTTTCTGAATGAAGGTGTGTAGTCCGAGCATTAACATGAGCGAAACCGCGATGATCAGCACCTTGACATTGGTCAAATAAACCCCGCCGACATGCCACGTTGTTGATTCGATCAGGGCTGGGAAACTCAGGCGCTTAGTGCCAAGAATGATCAGGTTGCTGGTCTCCAAGATGATGCCGATCATCAGGCCAGTGATGGCGGCAGAGGCTCGCGGCGCATGGCGCAGAGGCCGATAACCCACTACTTCAACCAAAACACCGAGCCACGCGGTAAGAAACATGGTGATCAGCACGGTGAGCAGGAAAATCACCCAGCCCGGCATGACTGTGCCGCACAGAGCCAGCAGCAGCGTGGCAATACCGAAGCCAATGTACGTGCCAGTCATGAAGATATCGCCGTGCGCGAAGTTGAATAGCATCAGCACACCATAAACCATCGAGTAGCCAATGGAAATAACGGCATAGAAGCTGCCCCACTGGAGGGCGTTGATCAAATTTTGAAGAAAGTATTCCATTGCAGGGCAGATGGCTCAGTTTAAACAGCCGGAGTTTATTTTAGCAGAATAGCAAGAATGTACTGCATGAAGGGCGTGCAAGGCAAGACGAATGGAGGCGAGGAGAAGAGAAAAAAGCAAGATATTACATCCGGGGGCAACCGTCGTTTGAGTAGTTTATCTTTCTGATTTTACGTGAATCTCATCCTGACCGCGAGAAAACTTTTACTTTCCGATGGAATTTGATTGATATTCAGTCGTTTGTGGTGTATGACTTAACCTCGGCTCTGAATAATGTACCAGATTGGCAGAACTTAGTTGGGAAAATCATGACATTCAGCGACTCCTGGGATGAGGCGATAAACCGGGTACGCGAGGCCGCCGACATCGTGCAAATAATCGGTGAGCATGTCCAGCTGAAGAGGGCAGGCAACCGATTTAGTGGCCTCTGTCCTTTTCATGGCGAAAAAACACCTTCGTTTTCTGTCAATCCTCAAGGGCAGTTTCAGTTTTTTAAGTGCTTCGGCTGCGGTGAGAGCGGGGACGTTTTCGACTTTCTGATGAAATATCAGAATTTGAGTTTTCCCGAAGCATTGAAAGATTTAGCTCGCCGCTATCAGATCAGTCTGCCTGAGCGCAAGCTGAACGAGGCGGAACAGGAACGGCGGCGGCAGCGAGAATTGCTGCATCAAGTCAACGAGGCGGCGGCCCAACTTTTTCATGAATACCTGCTCAAAGCACCGCAAGCCGAGGCGGCCCGGCAGTATCTACGCCAGCGGGGAGTGCCCCCAGACTTCGTTGAGCAATATCAGCTCGGTTATGCCCCAGCGCAATGGGATTTTATTACCTCGCAGCTGATAGTTAAGTTTCCGGCAGAGCTGGTGGAACAATCCGGGCTGATCGTGCGAAAAGACAAAAATCGCTGGTATGACCGCTTCCGCGACCGAGTAATGTTTCCCATCCTTGATCTGAGCGGTAAAACCGCAGCATTCGGGGGCAGAATACTTGGCGAGGGCCAGCCTAAGTACATGAATTCGCCGGAAAGCCTGATCTTTGAAAAAAGCCGCATTCTCTTTGGCCTGCATCAGCATCGGGAAGCCATCCGCAAAAGTCGCCGGGCTATCGTGGTTGAAGGCAATTTTGACCTACTTTTGCTGGCGGTACATGGCATCAGTAATGCGGTTGCGCCGTTAGGTACCGCATTGACCAAAGAGCATGTTCGCACGTTGCGCAGTTATTGCAGCGAAGTGGTGCTGCTTTTTGATGGCGATTCTGCTGGCTTGAAGGCCGCCCGCCGCTCCATTCCTTTCTTTCTCAACGAGCAGTTAGAGGCTAAAGTAGCTCTACTCCCGCAAGGCCACGACCCAGATTCTTTGGTGCGGGAAAAAGGAGCGGCAGGTATTCAAGAGCTGGTAAATACTGCCGCGCCACTGCCGGAATTCGTTTTTTCTGCTTTGGCACAAGAACATGGCCTCACGCTCTCTGGCAAAAGTAAAATCATGGCCGAGCTGACTGATTTAGTCAAACAGTCACCTGATCAGGCCCAACGCGAGCTGATAGCCGCGCATTTTGGAAGCAAATTAGGAGTTTCATTGGGCCAGCTACTGCCCGGTACTCCTCTACCACAGGCCAAAGCGGAAGTGCAGGAATTACCGCCGTTGCCGGAAGATATGCCGGTCTTCGACCATGAGCCTATCCACGAAACCTTTGTTCCTCTTCCACCCAAGCAGCAGCGGTTGCTCAGTTTTTTGGTGCTGTACCCAGAGCATTTCAACGAGCTGATTCAGGGTGGCTTGCTGGATTACGTGCGCGGCTGCGTACCAACCGTGCAAACTGTAGTCGCAGCTATGCAGCAATTGACTGCTGAGGGATCGTTTATGCCGGAGCTGCTGCTTTCGGTGTTGTCCGGTAGTCAGGAGCGGCAGCACGTTGCTGATTTGCTTCGTCAAGGTTCTGACGATGTAGCAGGGAACGACGAAGAGCAAGGCCAAGCACTCTGCGGCGAGTTGCTCGCTTGGCTCCGCAAAGCCCAAAAACAGCAGGACGGAGCCGAACTCCAGCAACTACTCCAGCGGGCTATTCAGAACGGAGATGACGGGTTAATACAGGAGCTGCTTCAGAAAATTTATATAATAAGGTCAGAAAAATAAATTGCAATAAATTGAGAAAATGATAATCTGTTTCCTTGTTAAGATTTGTTCCTAACAAGTTATTAGGCCAGCTGAACAAAAAAACCACAGCGTGGTGTAGAAAATTCTGTACATAATGTGCAAAAAGTTGTACATTACAGCGCAGGGGTTATATGCCAAAGCTGAAAAAATCGGCAGCGTGGCGAAACTGAACGGTTTTTCAGTGGGACTCTGACAGTAGTTAGGAAAGGTCGGACAGCGGTGTGGTAGATACCACAGAGGTTGAGACGCTGAACGGCTGGCAGAGGAGATAAAAGAACGCGGAAAGGGGCAGCAGGAAAAGCAGAATCGGCGGATTCTGTCGAAAAGCTGTGTTTTTTAACGGTACGGAGGAGGTATCTGCGTGAAGAACCAGTTAGAGTTGTCTTCAGAAAAAAGTTATGAAGACGAAGAAGATACAGCGCACAGCCCGGATGCAGAAGTGTCCGAGGATGAACAGAGCTGCGAGAGCAGCGCGCATGAGGAAGAAAGGCCGAGTCAGGACGAATTTGGTGCTGACCCAATGAACATCTACCTTCGGGAGATGGGCGAGTTGGACTTGCTCAGTTATCATGAGGAAATTGAGCTGGCCAAAAAAATTGAAGAAGGCGAGGCAAGGGTACAGAATGCTATCTTCCAGTTAACGCTGGGGTTAGAAACCCTGAATAGTTTGAAAAACGGACTACTTCAAGGCAATCTGCGCGTCGGCTCCGTTCTCAACGGGGTGTCAGAGAATGACGACAATGGACTGGCTGTCATCAGGGAAGCCTTCATTGAGGCAGTTGAGCGGGCGAATCGGTTAAATCAGCAGCGATCTGGGTTGTTCCGGCAGCTGCACGAAAAGCTCGGTATTCCTGAAGACGAGGAACGGCTGGCTGACGGCATTCGTCATCTTGGTTTAGAAATCGCTGCTCTGTTCCGACAGTGGCGAGTGAGCTTTAGGAGCCTGCTGCCGGTAGTTAAGGCGGTGGAGGAATTTAGCGAAAAGTTCCGTGAAGTGCGGATCAGAGCCAGACGCGAGGTGCTGTTGGCTGCGAAGGCAGGTGAGCATCCAGCGGATATTGACGAGTTAGAACGACAAATTAGCTTTGATCTGGCGGAAACTGTGGGCATGGATTGCCGCAGCTTCAACGCTCTCTTCACCGAAGTAAAGATAGGCCGTCTTACTGCGAAACAAGCTAAGGAATCATTAGTGCGGGCCAATCTGCGCTTAGTGATTTCCATCTCCAAGAAGTTCCTCAATCGAGGCATGATGCTGGCCGACCTGATTCAGGAAGGCAACATCGGTCTGATGAAAGCGGTGGAGAAATACGACTACAACCGGGGCTACAAATTTTCCACTTATGCCACATGGTGGATTCGGCAGTCAATCAACCGGGGCATTGCCGATCAAGGTCGAACAATCCGTTTGCCTGTGCATATGATCGAAGCCATCAACCGGATGCTGCGTTTTACTCGGGAATTTCAGCGCACTGAAAGCCGCGAACCCACCCCGGAAGAGCTGGCCGAGCAATTGGACACTGATGTTGAATATGTCCATGCCGCACTCAAAACGGCCAGAGATGCAATATCTTTAGATGCACCTGTCGGCGATGAAGAAGACACCTTGCTCAGTGATTTCATCATTGATGAGGTTAATCCTGATCCTCAAGAAAGTTCCATCACCGAAAGCCTCAAGCGTTGCTTGTCTAAGGTGATGGACGAGCTGACTGAACGCGAGGCGCAGGTGTTACGGTTGCGTTACGGCATCGAAGTGGCCTGTGATCATACCTTAGAGGAAGTAGGTCAGTGCTTCTCCGTAACACGAGAACGCATTCGGCAAATTGAGTCTCAGGCGATCAAGAAGTTACGGCATCCCAACCGCAGTCGCTATTTGGAGCCGTTTGTGCATGATTGACCTATTGCTGCCTGATGGCTGGGCCTGACTCGATCAGGGATTGGTTAGCTCTTGCTGCTCTGCCGGGCTTGGGCTGTACTCTGATCCACCGGCTGGTAGCCGTTTTTGGTACTCCACAGGCAGTGCTGAATGCTGGCCGAGCAGTATCCCAAGTGGAGGGTATCGGCCCTCGGTTAGCCGCAGTTTTCGACAATCCGACCGCTCTTGCTCAGGCTCGTTCATGGGCCGCGCAAGAGCAGGAACGGGCCGCAAAAATTGGTGTGCAGCTGCTTTGCTGCAACGATTTATCCCTTTATCCTTCCCTGCTACAAACCATTCCTGATCCGCCTGTGCTGCTTTGGTGCCGGGGCGATTTTTCCTGTTTTCAGCTACCTACTGTTGCCCTTGTTGGCTCTCGCTCCGCCACTGGTTACGGACGCAAAGTGAGCTTTTTGCTGGCGCGACAACTGACAGAGGCTGGTTGTGCCGTAGTCAGCGGTTTAGCTGACGGCATTGACGGTCAGGCCCATGCGGGCGCATTAGCTGCCGGTGGGAGAACCATTGCTGTCTTGGGCTGTGGTGTTGATGTAATTTATCCCCGTTTTCACAACCGCCTCTACGAACAGGTTGCCGCGCAAGGTCTTATAGTCAGTGAATATTCGCTCGGCACTCAGCCAGAGGGCTTCCGTTTTCCTGCTCGCAACCGAATCATCAGCGGCCTGTCATTAGGTGTGGTGATTGTGGAGGCGGCGGCTCGTTCTGGTTCGCTGATCACGGCGCGAATGGCCTTGGAGCAAAACCGGGAAGTTTTTGCTGTGCCCGGCAGAATTGACTCTCTGCAAAGTGAGGGCGTACACCGCTTGATTCAACAAGGAGCGTATCTTATTCATTCGGTTGATGATATACTGATGGAACTACCTGCGGTGACTTTGAACGGGGAGAAACACGATGAAGCGGTACCAATGGCGGAAGAGCTTTCTGCGTCGGAAAAAGAGCTACTGACCTTGATAGACGACCCCAGTCCAGCGGATATTGAGGAGCTAACAGAAAAAAGCAAGCTACCGGTCAGCGATCTGCACGGCCTGTTGTTGGGCTTGGAGCTAAAAGGGTTGATCCGTCAGTTGCCCGGCCAACAATATGAACGAACATGAAGCAACTCACTCCACTGCTTGCGTCGAGTGAGTTGGTTTTAACTTATTTAGTCATAAATAATGCAGGGATGCCGCTCCAGCTGCTTTTCGATTTCCGCATCTAAGTCCGCTGAAACCTCTTGAATTCGATATTCCCTGCCGCAGCTCTCGCAGCGAAGGCGGACTTGCTTGCACCGCCGCACAACCTCCAGTTTCTGTCCGCATTGTCGGCACTGCATGGCGTACCTCAGCCGATGAGCTGTGTTCGGGTGAACACGCTATGCAGCGGATAGCCTGCTTGGGCCAGCACCTCTGCACCGCCTTCATCGCGGTCGATCACGGTCAATACCATTCCCACCCGAAAACCCTCCTTCTCCACCCGCTCAATCACCTTGAGCAAAGTGCCGCCGGTCGTGACTACGTCCTCCAACAGAGCCACAGAGCAGCCGGGATGAAGATTATTCTTTCCTTCTAAATAATTGCCGGTACCGTGCCCTTTGGCCTCTTTGCGAACAATGAAGGCGGGAATCGGATTGCCTGCGAGATAACTGGCAATGGATACCGCCGTCACTAACGGATCAGCACCGAGAGTCATGCCGCCCACGCCGCTGATCGGCTGTGGAGCTTGTCGGATGAGTTCAAAAAGCAGCCGACCGCAGAGCCAGCCGCCTTCGGCATCCAAGGTGGTTTGCTTCCCATCAATGTAGAAATCCGAGGTTTTACCCGAAGTAAGGGTGAAAGTACCTTTGCGGTAAGATTTCGCCAAAAGCAGCTCTTTAAGCCGCTGCCGTTCATCTGCGTTGTTCATGCTCTTTATCCTTTGCTGGGCCTCACGGGCCACATCTTTAAAAATATCAGGCAGGAGGCTTATGGCTTCAGAAAGCGGCACCCAGATTCTGCTTCTGTCCTGCTCCCAAGTTTCGGTTTCACTGCTGACTTCAGCCAGATAAAAGGTAAAGCGCGAGTGAATGCCACCTGCGTTAGGAGCTTCAACTGCCGCTAAATGCGGGCCGATTCTGACGCAAGAGCCTGACTCCTCAAGGCATTCCCGTGCAGCAGCTTCGGGCAAGGACTCGCCCGGCTCTACGCTGCCTACTGGAAAAACCCACGCGCCCTTGTTTTTGCGCGAGCTGACCAAGAGCACTAGCGGTTCCTTGCCCGACCCTTGCTGCCAGACCACTACCCCGGCCTTTTCTTTTACGAACTGCATAGCTGCTCCTTGCCGATATATTCATCACACGGTACGGGTAATGTTGAACCGTAAGTGATAAAATACAATCGTTGTAGTGGTTAATAAATCTCTAAACAGGATGGTGGCTCAGTTGATCAGACACTTGCTGAGTATCGACCGCTCTCAAACTAATATATATGCTTGCACTATTCAGGGGTGTTTCTTCGTCACAGGCCGCATCCGCAGGGTTACTGCGCCGTCTTCTGCCCGGATATCAAGCGGCAGCATCCGCAACTGTACCTTGCTGGAGCCGATTTGACCGGACAGCGGCATAACGTTGTGCAACGGCACTTCATATTCCTTGCTCAGACTATTGAGGAGAGCCAGTAATGCCTCGTCAGAATCGTTGCTGCCAGGGTTTGCCCGCTGAAAACGAGGGGTGAGTAAAAGCAGCTGCTGGGCTGAGTTAAAGCGTAGATCAACATCGCAGATGACCGGCAGCACCAAGCTGCCCAGCTTCACTTGGATGTCCTGATTGCCAACATTGGCATTCATGGTCATGTTACGACCTGAGAGCTGGCCGCTGATCCGTATCCGCCCGCTGCCTATGCTCAGGCTGTCGATGGAATCAAGAGTGACAATCCCTTGGAATTGCTTGCCACCGTCATGCTCAATCGGCAGCGGCAGGATACCACTCAATGCCTGATACAGGGCTGCTTCTGGTAGGACGACTGTCACCGGCGGTGCTTGGGATTTTCTGGCCGCTTGAGGCCGGGCCATTGTTGCCGCCTGCTTTTTGGGCAGGGCTTGTGCAGCAGATTGTTCTGGTGCTGCTGAAGCAAGGGAGGGAGTGCAAATCAGCACGAATAAGGCGGCGCAGCGAAGTAAAACAGTCATAATTATAAAATGTTAAAAGGACGGGATCGGCTCAAAGAACCGTTTCTTGCTGCAATGAGGCAACATCTTGTATAGTAATACGTTTTGCGGAGAGTGCAACCGACCAGATGAGCAGGAGCAAAAAAATCCCGACCTTAGAATGAAGATCGCGCCTGCTCCTATGAAGATGCCAAGCGGAAACTGCGATGGTCTGCTGATCAATGAATCTGCCCTGTACCGAAAGCGTTCCATCCTGCGCGGGTAGGCTGCCATTAGTACCGGTGAGTCGCAGTTCTTCGCCAGAATAAGAGAGCAACCTTTGCTCTGCGGCGTTGTACGGCCTGCGGTCAAATTCGATCAGCCTGCCGCTGCGGTTTTGGGCCAGCAAGGTGGCGGCAAAATGATTGTCCGCCTGAAGCGGGCCGCTGAAAAAGCCGAAAGGCAGCAGGAAATACATCAGCAAGAGCAGCAGACCTGCACTCTGCCGTTTGCCACTTTTGAGAAAACGAACTTCCTGTCGTCGGGCGCGCCAAGCCACTACCGGAAAGAGAAGCAACCCAGCTGCGGCTAACAGCAGCGAAGGCAGCTCATCAGGCCAGAACCAAGCAAACTTGGTTAGTTGCCAAGAAAAAGGCGCAGCTAACAGCGTACCGTTGCCCCATTTGATTTCCATCGGGTCGAGTAGCAAATGAAGCAGGCAATTCCATGCTAAGAGTAAGAAAATGCGACGGCTCTGTTCGGTTTGCAAACTGATTGCACCAACCAGCAGCAGGCAGAAAAAGAGGCTGGACTGGATGACCGCATACAAGCGCAAGTTCACTGGATTAAAGAGATTAAGGGGCAGGATAGCCCGCTGAAGCATCCACGGCAAATCAGGCAGCAGACAGCCGAGGCCGATCCAGCGGACATCCGCCTGCCGAAAAACAACCTTGCTGGCCAAAATCTGAACGCCAAAATGCGCGAGAGTATCAGGCATGAGTGCTGAAAGGAAAAGGAGTGCCGCAGCAGAACGTGAGTGAATGTTTCCACAGTTCTCCCTTTGCTGTCAACCTTTCATAGCGGCAAGCAATTGCGCCTTGACCGGTAGGACGAGCAGCGGTATGCTCCGCATCATTTCCTGCCAGCGGGTAGGGTAATTCTTTTCAGGAGAAAAACTATGACCTTGTTGCAAGCGGCGGTGCTTGGCCTTGTCCAAGGACTGACCGAATTCATCCCTGTTTCCAGCTCCGGGCATTTAGTGCTGGTACCCCACTTCCTTGGATGGCATTTTCCAGAAGAACACGCTTTTGTCTTTGATGTACTCGTGCAGATGGGTACATTAGTCGCGGTGCTGGTTTATTTTCGCCAAGAACTGATCGCGATAACCCGCGCCTTTTTGCTTGGGCTTGTCCAGCGGCGGCCTTTTGCTGATGCGGATGCTCGAATGGGCTGGTATTTGATTCTTGCAACCATCCCGGCAGCGGTTGTCGGACTGCTTTGTAAGCATTCGATTGAAAAGTTTTTCGCTGATCCCAAAATGACAGGAGTGTTTCTCCTTGGTACAGCTCTTTTGCTACTCATCGCGGAAAAGGCGGGCCGTCGCTGTCGCTCTATCGAGCAACTTAACTGGCAGGACAGCCTCTGGATTGGTTTTTCGCAAGTGATAGCCCTGCTGCCCGGCCTGTCTCGTTCCGGCGCAACTTTGGCGGGTGGCATGACCCGGCATCTTGACCGGCCCGCTGCGGCCCGCTTCTCCTTCCTCATGTCAGTGCCGGTGATGGTCGGTGCTGGGGTACTGGCGGTCAAAGATTTGTTGGCACTGCATACTATCAGCGAATTTTTGCCGCCATTGTTGGTTGGCTTCTTGACCGCCATGATTTCTGGTTATATTGCCATCCGCTGGTTGATCGCTTATCTGAGCAAGCATTCACTCTATTTGTTTGCCGGATACTGTGCCGTGCTTGGGTTGGCCGTTATTTTGCTGATGTGACAAATAAATCCTAAAAAGCTGCCCAGAGTCTTCCTTATGTCTAAAACAACAGAACCTTGCAGCTGCGCCTCGGAAGTGCGGTTGCCGTGCATATCGGAGGCTGATTTCATTCCTTCGGTGGTCAGTCAATTAGCCGAAGGCTTCACCTCGCGCCGATGGTCAAGTCACATTGAGCCGGTGGAGATACCTTCTTGGCGGGAAACCGTTGATCTGATCTTACAGGCCCAACGCATTCTCTTTCCCGGTTATTTCAGCTCTTCAACCCTCCCCAGCAGTTCCAGTTTGGGCTATCATATAGGACACAATCTGACTCTCTTCCACAAAAATCTGAGTCAACAGGTCAACTCTGCCCTTCGCCACGAATGTTTTCGTCGCAATCATTCCTGTTCGCACTGCGGCGAGCGCAGCAGTCAGATAGCTGCTGCCTTTGTCCGTTCGCTGCCAGAAATCCGCGAAACACTGGAGACCGATATCAGCGCGGCTTTGGAAGGTGACCCAGCTGCGGCTAATGCCGATGAAATCATTTTCAGCTATCCTGGTATGTTTGCTGTCTTAGTGTATCGTTTGGCCCACCGGCTTTTCGAGCTGGAAGTACCGCTGCTGCCGCGCATCATGAGCGAATACGCCTACCACCGCACCGCGATTGATATTCATCCCGGCGCAGTTATCGGCGATTCGTTCTTTATTGACCACGGCGCGGGCGTGGTGATCGGTGCTACCTGTACCATTGGTCGGCGGGTGCGACTTTATCAGGGCGTAACGCTTGGTGCGCTGTCCTTGCCCAAAGATGCAGTACAGCGGCTGAAGAATGCCAAGCGGCATCCGACCATTGAAGATGATGCGATTATCTATGCCAACGCCACTATTCTCGGCGGCGACACTGTGATCGGAGCGCGTTCTATTGTGGGCGGTAATGTCTGGCTGACCAAGAGCATCGGCCCAGACACCAAAGTGCTGCTCAAACAGCCGGAGCTAATCTACATCGGCAAAGACGGCGAAACCAAGCAGAAAGGAGGAAAAGGCGATGGAAATATTTAAGGATTTAGCGAACAGCGTGGGCAATACGCCGTTGGTGCGCCTCAACCGCTTCGGTGCGGATTGCGGGGCAGAGATCGTGGTCAAATTAGAGTCGGCTAATCCCCTCGGCAGCGTCAAAGATCGCATCGCTGTAGCGATGATCGAAGCCGCTGAAGCAGCAAATCTACTTTCGCCCAAGACAGTGATCATCGAGCCAACTTCCGGCAACACCGGCATCGGTCTCGCTTTTGTCTGCGCTCATCGGGGTTATCGGCTGATTCTGGCCATGCCCGAAACTATGAGCATCGAGCGGCGCAAGCTATTGGCGTATCTCGGCGCAGAATTGGTACTCACGCCCGGAGCGGCAGGCATGAAAGGGGCCATCGCCCGCGCTCAAGAACTGCTGCACGAACACGAATCCGCTTGGATGCCCAATCAGTTTGAGAACCCAGCCAACCCAGCTATGCACTACCGCACCACCGGGCCGGAAATTTGGCGGCAAACTGATGGTACGGTTGATATTTTTGTCGCTGGCGTGGGTACTGGCGGCACGATTACCGGTACGGGCCGCTTCCTCAAAGAGCAAAATCCTGCTGTGCGGGTGATTGCGGTGGAGCCATCCGCCTCGCCGGTGCTGTCTGGCGGTCAGCCCGGCCCGCACAAAATTCAGGGCATTGGGGCGGGTTTTATTCCGAAGATTTTGGATCAGCAGTTGATTGACGAAGTAGTACAGGTGAGTAACGAAGAAGCAATGACAGCGGCGCGCAGCTTGGCCCAGTTGGAAGGCATTCTTTGTGGTATTTCCTCCGGTGCGGCAGCAGTTGCGACCCAAAAGATCGCGGCGCGGCCTGAGAGTAGAGGTAAGCGGATTGTGGTGCTGCTGCCCGACACTGGCGAGCGGTATCTCAGCACCGAGCTGATGGCTGGCGCTTGAAAGCAGACGGTAGAAAAAAACGCCTACTTTCACGCATCTTGCTAATACCTTGCGGAAAAAGATTTGACCGGTAATACCTTCCTGTTTATAATGGGAATATATCTATTGTGACGTTATCGACGAACTACTGCAACACCAAGCCGGGAGAGGACGATGAAGAAGATAATGATTGCAGCATGTTTTTTGGTGAATTTTATTTTTCCACTAAAGGGCTTCAGCGAAGAACTAAAATGGTCAGATGTGATCTATATTAAAGGCGCAGGCGCAACCAACTGCGGCAAAACGCGTATAACCAACGAGGCTTGGGATCAATGTGAATCTTTTGCAAAGCAAAACAAAGGAATTGTTATTAAGGATATAGAACTATATAATGTTGCGACTGAAAATGAAAAAGGAACTTATTGGGATCCAAAGTTAAACTGCACTTTTCATGCTAATGTAAAATGCGGTTACAGTGCAGAGAAAGGCGTAAAACTCAAGCTGACTGGGTTATTGAAGCCAAAAGAAACGGATGCAGTAGGCTGTGGCACGCCTGTTAAAGACGATGAAGTTCTATTAGGAAAATGTGAGGACAAAGGCGCAGGAGAAAAACTTGTTTCCTCTGCCAAACCTACCGGAAAAGCTGCTGCTGCAATACAGACGGTGGTTATAGCTGCTCCGTCTCTGCCGAAAAATACTGATGCCAATCCTGTTGAGCAGAACGACAAAGCGAAAGAAGGTACCGTTTTCTCTGTTGGAGCCACAGGAAGTACGTTTAAGCGTTCTGGGCTAATTTCTATCAAAGGCACAGGTGACACTACTTCCAACTGCGAAATCCCCCGCATTACCACTGAGGCGTTGAAAACATGCAACAATTGGGCGAAAAAGAAAAAAGGGCTTTCAGGAAAACCGGTGATCAAGGGTGTTGAACTGTACAATATTGCGACTGAGAATAAAAATCCGGCAGATTCTACCGCAGGATGTTCTTTTCATGCTGGTATAAAATGTCGATACACTTTGGATGAATCAGCCAAAGCGGAAACAAAAAAGAAAACAGCACCTATTGAAAAGGAATTTGTGGACAGCGATGGAATGCGCTGGTCAAAATTATTTTCTATTCAAGGAAGTGGTGTTACGAACTGCGGAACATCGCGGATCAATAATCAGGCTTGGGAACGATGCGAAGCTTGGGCGGAAAAGAAGAATAAACAAAAATCTGGTCTCAAAGCGGTGATCAAAGATGTAGAGCTGTACAACATCGCCAGTGAAAATGAAAGAGGCCCCTCGTGGGACCCCAAGCAGAGCTGTACGTTCCATGCCACGCTGAAATGCGGGTATAAGCTGGAGTGATTTTCTGCACCATGTGAAGCAAATCGGCCCGGAATGCTGGTTCCGGGCCGAAGAACTATTGCGTTGATATTCAGATCACTTCTTGTACAAGACGACAGCTCTCGATCCATCAGCCTTGCTTATTGTCAATCTATCGGCTTCAATCCGGTAGGTCTTTGCTGCTTCCATCATTTCAACAAATTTATTTTCCTGCATCATTACACCCACCGGTTTATGACAGCTCATCCTCGTTAATCCGAGTTTGTTAATGTTAATTTTTTTGCCAGAAATCGACGAAGTGTAAGAGCCAGAGTAGCTGTTACAGCCTGCCGATCCATTAACTGTACCGTTAGTGCCGAAGGTTGCAGTTAACTTTGAGCCATCAATGACATTACTTCCTTCAATTGATCCTACCTTCCATGACGTGCCCTTGATCACTTGGCTCTGAGAATTAAAGACAGCCAAAGACACACCATTCTTATTCTTCAGTGTCATCATTTTTCCAACAAGGTGATATATGGTAGCATCCTTTAATGCGCTGACAAACTGCGACTCTTGTGTCATGATTTGATCCGGCGTACACATCACTAAGGTTCTGTATATTTTCTCAATATGTAACGAGTTTCCGCCTCCCTCTGTGTACTTACCGGAGTAATTATTGCAACCGGCATCACCAAATGCTTTGCCGTTCTCAATATTCAGCGTTAGCTGGAGGTTTGATTTAAGCGGCTGCCCATTCAGTGTTTTCAGAAGCCAGCTGGTACCGTTCAATGAAGCTGCTGGCGCAAATCCTGCCGATAGAACCAACGTAGCAAACATCATCATTGCTGCAACAACGTGTTGTACTTTCATTTTGTTCTCCTATTTGGGTTTTTATTAATAAAAAACTTCGCTTGCCTGCGAAGATCAATTTTTGGTCAAGATTACAGCTGGATTGCCACTATCATCATTCAAAGTCAGAGTATTTCCTATAATACGGAAAGAAACTGCTGTATATAACGCGGCCATGAACTGGCCTTCTTGTTCCATGATTACATCTGTTTCGCACTGTTTGGTAGTCATCGAGATCATTTCAAAGCTGAAGGTTTTTTCAGTAGGAGAATAGGTATAATGAGCTACATAATTATTGCAGCCCGCTGAACCGCTGAATCGCTTGCTGTAGCCGAATAATGCAGTCAGTGTCCGACCTTTACCAACGATAACATCGGTCATGCCGCCCTGTCCGTCGTTGTAGCGGCTCACTTTCCACGAAGTACCCTTTAGCTCCTCGCTGGTGCTCTTCAACTCCGTATTGGCCTTAACAGCAGAGACAGCTGATGGCTTGGGCTGTGGCGCAGGTTTGGTCTTTTTTGAAGAGCAACCACCTGTAAGCAGAGCAACTGAAACTACGAATAGAGCCAAGAGATTCCAAGGTCTCATGAAGGTTCTCTCCTTGTTGATTGGGGGTTTATTAAGCTTATGAAAAGAAGATAAAGGATATGGGCCACTTTTTGAAGTGGCCTATTGCGTCAAAAAACGGAACTCTGACAGCATAGCGAGCAGAGGCGGCGCACGAGACAGTCCTCTGTTAGCAGTCATGTGGCAGAAAAAACAGGTGATTAATTGAAAGTAAAGAAAGGAAGGCTGGGGCAAAGGAGGTAGTGTTTGCCGTTATTTTCTGAGATAGAGTACGACTGAATCTTGATCTCTTACTGAGAGACCAAAGAAGGTTTACCGACAGGGAAATTTTCTTTTATATTCTTTTGTATGGCCTGTGATCGCTTTGAGAACAATCTCCTTTGTACTTCTTGAATTTTCTCCAAGAGATTATCAGGTTGATTGTGCCATAAGGCATTGCCAGTGTAAGGGTCTCGCACGTTCAGTTCCAAATTATTTCGAGAACAGTTAATGATGGTTGCGGCAAATATATTGTTCTCCGTAAGACCAGTGGCAAAACGCGAACCAGAGATGATCAACTGCTCGCCCGGCTTAAAGGTGAATTGATCAGGATGATTGTCAGCATACCATTGTGGGCAGATATGAACTAAATATCTATTGGAGAACGAATCCTTGGCAAATAGATGCAGTCCAAATCTACCGATATGCGGATTTTGCAACGTGTTGACGCTTTCCACCCAAACCATGACCCGCATAAAAGAAAATCTATCATACTGAGGCATGGTATTCATCTGCGCAAAACTTGAGGCAGTCGGGAAGACGATAGACAGGAGAGTAAGAAAAAGATGGAGGACGAAAAGACGCGGCATAGAGAAATTCCTTCTATAATGTTTCTGGCAGTTGCGAGACGGTTATACAAGATTTACCGGAAAAAACAAGGCAGAAGGCTGTCTATTCCGTTCTCTCGCCTGAAAAAGAAGAAGCTGTAAGAGCAATTACAACCGGGTTCTGTTGACAGAGTGCGGGCAATTTTCTATAAATACAAGGTGTGCGAAAATAAGGGCCGCAATGCCCTGCTTCTTAGTATCCATTCCCTTTCAAGGAGACATGCCAATGAACACTCGATACATTCCTGCCGCCTTGCTGCTGACCCTGTTGCTGACTCATCCTGCGATGGCTGAAGAAATCGCGCCAGCTGCCACTGAAGCCGCTGCTGCTCCAGTACAGAAAGCCATCAAAGGCAAGGTGTTAGAAAGTATGTCCGGGGCAGGTTACACCTATCTACTGGTTGAGGACGGGCAGGACAAGACGTGGGTAGCTATCCCAGAGAGCAAGGTTACAGTGGGCCAAGAAGTTGCTGTTCAACCGGGTATGGTAATGAAAGCCTTTGAGTCTAAGGCTCTGAATAAACAGTTTGAGACCATCATCTTTTCACCGGGTTTAGTTGACACCACCACTGCTGCTCCTGCCGTTGAAGGCGGTACACCAAAGTTAGCCGGAGCAATGGACAAGCCTGTTGACGAGGCCACGCTGGCAGCTATGTCCGGTGGTTCTTCACGGGCTGTTGTTCCAGCGAGCGACGTAAAAGTCGAAAAAGCTGAGGGTGAGACTGGTCGCACGGTTGAGCAATGCTTTGCCGAAGCTGAAAAGTTAAATGGGCAGAAAGTGCGAGTGCGGGGCAAAGTAGTCAAGTTCACCCCGCAGATCATGGGCAAAAACTGGATTCATCTTCAAGACGGTAGCGGTGATCCGATGAAGAACACCCACGATCTCGTTGTTACCACTTCAGAAACAGCAGCAAAGGATACTGTCGTGGTGATTGAAGGAACTTTGGGTAAGGCCAAGGATTTCGGTGCGGGCTACAAGTATGACGCAATCGTCGAAGATGCCAAGGTAGTTAAGTAACTCTCTGCGATGCCTGTGTATCCTGCCGGGCTTCATCCGGCCCGGCTTGGTTTCGACTTTGATGGTGTGATTGCCGATACAGCAGAGGCCTTTCTGCGCATCGCCTGTGAGGACTACGGTCTGTGCGGCTTCCGCTTGGAAGACATCACTCGTTTCGAGGTGGAGCATTGTCTTCCCATTGATTCTGAAACCGTAGCTGATATCTTTAGGAAGATTCTGCATGATTCCGTTGGCACAAGACTACAGCCTCTCCCCGGTGCGTTAGACGTACTGACCGAGTTAGCAGAAACCGCCGGGGTCACGGTCATCACAGCTCGGCCTCTGCTGCACCCGGTCTTAGACTGGTTTGAACAAGCTCTGCCTGCGTCAGCTATGGCACACGTCCGGGTTGTGGCAATGGGCGATCATGATGACAAAGCCCGCCACATCTTGGAGCAGGGCTTAGACTGTTTCATCGATGACCGAGCTGAAACCTGCCAGCAGCTCCATGTCGCAGGTATCCAGCCTTTAGTCTTCAATCAGCCGTGGAATCAAAACGGTCATTGCTTTCCTGTGGTTACTTCTTGGCAAGACATCAGAGAGCTGTTTCTCTGACACGCTCATTCTCCGTGCCTTGAGTTTGATCTCAGTGACCCGAATCAGCCGTCACTCATTCCGGCTGCCCGGCTTTGGTGATCACAGGGGCAGGCAACGGTAAGACCCGCACCTTCGTTTACCGGGTCGCATGGCTGATCGCGATGAGGGCGTTGCGCAGGAGATGTTGCTGCACCTCTTCCTCACTGAGGCTATGCACTGTTTCGTATTTGATAGGAGTTACGCAGTTCGATTGCCAACCCGTTGATTTTATTCAACTGGCGATTTATACGATAAAAAGACAACTTGCTGTAATGGTTGAACTTTTCATTTCAACTGCGTAACTCCTATGTCTATTGAAAAAACAGGATGCATTACTAAGCTACTCAGGGCCTTATACCATAAAGCTACTGATGTTTCAAAGAAAGCCCATGCTTATGGTAGTCGATGCAACAACCAGAGCGCGGTGTTCAACACCCCGGCCTTGATCTGCTCGTTGAGTGAGCCAGATGGAATTACTGCCTTTTCCTTGTCAACAGCCTGCGTGATGAGCTGCCAACTGCTGTTGAGCATAGGCGGCGCGGTAAAGATAGGCGGCGTTTCGTTGCTGGTAACGAACTGCGGTACGAGTAAGGCGGCTCGCAAATCAGGATGCGCGGCCAAGCTGCTGTCGATGTGTCCGACCAAATCCACTGCCAACGCCTGAAGAACTTCATCCTCCCGCCGAGCCAGCAGATGAGCGATAAAAACCGCATTCATCGGATTTAATGTTCCAGCTAACAGATTTTTCAGCCCTATTTCCGTTAGAATCTTGCGTCCGTGCATCAGACCAAGCCGAAGCAACTCAGTTTGGCGCACCGCTGGGTTAGCCGGATCAAAACCCTTGTCGATTTCTGCCATCAGCACAGCGGCATCCGGCAGCGCGGCTCGTACTGCCTGCACACCCGGCTGCCACGAGGTTTCTGCTAAGGCAAAGACCTGCGTCTGCCAGCCCGCCAGCGTGACTATAAACATCTCGTAGATTTCGCCCGGCTCTTCCTCCACCCGCAAACGGTACGTGCCTGGGTCAAGCTCGATGTTCAGGCCACAAAAGCAGTTAGCTGTATCACAGGTACCCTGCCCTGCTTCTGCGAATTGCTTACCACTAAGGTCATGCAGCGACACGCCTACCCAAGGGCGGGAGGCTTCTGCGGTCAATCCCCGGAGGAAAAGAAAGAGCTGACTGCCGGTGCCTTGTTTCAGGTTAATTACGCGGGACAGCTGTTGCGCAGCCTCAGCTTGGGCTTGCCGGTATGTCAGCGTTTGCGGCATTGGCACTGGCGAAGCAAATTGCACTGCCGTACCATCAAAAATCTTGCTTGCTCCGCCAGTCTCTACCTCAATCAGGCTGTCGGTTTGCACTTGGCCAACCCGGAAGCGGGCCTTGTACAGACCCGGCGCAACAGTAGCCTCTGTCCTGCCGATGCCGTTGGCAATCAGCTCAAAGCGACTGTCCGCAAGAAAAACCTCGGTCATGTTGTCCGCAGCCCTGACAGTCAGGGCAATCTGCTCAGACGGTGATTTGCTCATTGTTCGGCACCTCGAAAAGTTTCTCACGGCCCGTGTTGCCGATTTTGACTTTGTATATCCCTGGCTCTAAATCCAGCGTCATCACTGAAGCTGTTGCCGCTTCCTGCCTGATTTTTTGAGACAAACCGTCATAGAGAATTAGCATATCCGTGTCACTGTAGGACTGAATATTGACCATGACCGGCACCGTGCCAGCTGACTTACGCTTAAAGAAGCTGATGTCTTGGTTAGAATCAAGGCGGATTTCCGGCGGCTCGGCTTCATGGTCGCCTGCAAACCGGGAAATGCTGTTATGAATATGGTTTTTTAGTGCTTGTCCTGTAACTACACCCTGCACTGGTCGAGCGTTTCTCAAAGCATCCAAAAGCACTTTAGTGAAGATACCTGCGTTTTTGCCATCTTCAAACAGTCGCTCACGGGCTTTCCTGCCGCTTCCCACGGCAAAGGCGTAAAAATATTTTACTTTATCAGCATTCACATTGCCTTGAAGGGTCACATACTGTGGTTCTCTAATTTGATGTGGCACATTAATAGTGCGGCAGCAGTCCATAATCAGGACAATTTCATTAAAGACCGCATGGCGGCGTAGCCATTCGGCGTACTCTGTCACCGCGATGTGCCACGGAAACATATTTTTGACATTGGCCGCATACAGGGCGGTCTTGCCCATATCGTTAGGATCGCCGAAACCGTGGCCTGCTGCAAAAATGTAAAGTCGTTCGCCCTCTTTTTTTCCGTCATAATAATCGGAAATAAACGGCTCAAACAGGGCTTCCACTTGGTTTGGAGTTGGGCAGGCAGTGTGCGCAGGGTAATCGGAAGAGACTATGCGCCGAATATTTTTTGTGGGCAGATTGCCACCTTCTGGGTTGCAGAGCCAAGAATAAAAATCATTGGCATCGTTGACTGGCCCTTTAAGCGGCTCAAGTCCGCTCAGAGGATAGTCATTAATACCAATGACAAGAGCGTAATGCTGCTTATTAGACATCATCCAGCACCTGTGCCTGAAATTAATCATAAGAAAGAGCAAGCCTGTGCAACTTGAGTCGCACAGGCTTTTTTTTATTACACGGTTAGCTGTTGGACAGACTGATCAATTGCTCGACAATTGCAGCCAAAGGTGCGGGTTTGGCTGCGTTTGAGGCGGAAACAGCCGCTGATCTCCACGAGGAAGGCACAGACTGACCGCTCTGCCACGTTCCGCTGGGTTCATAGTTAGTTCTTGCTCTGCTGCTTTTGGTCGGAGTCCAGAGGAAGTCAGGATGCTTAATACTCCGCCATTCGCCGCCGATGATTTTGCCGGAAAAATCAAGCTCCAAGTCGTACATATATTCAACCTCATTAATCACGTCCTTGCCGGAACTATCTGGTGAGTTGTGGCTGGGAGTGGTCTCCACCATGTACAATACAAACATTTTAATGCCAACAATGCTGGCAGTCTGGTTGCTGTGGTATGAGGAGAACTTGTCTCTGGTGTAGTTAGCTCTCGACACAGCAGCGGCGGCCAGCGAGCTTTGGTAGGTCATGCTTTGCGGGTTAAAATGGAGGTACCTATAGCCCAGCACTGGCTGATTCCAAACCTCATAATCAAAGGTTACATCCAGCACCATGCTGCGTTTGGACACACCGATCTGGTTGACTACGGCGAGATGCCACGTACCAGGGTTAGTGTCAAAACAAGCGGCCTCAATCAGGCGACCATTGATATCTCTGGCCGGATTCTCAACATTGCAGCGGCCCCCGATGAACTTAGTTCCAGGGCTGGCATTAGCCCAGAGCAGGGAGGCAAGTCCTTTGATGTCTGAAGGATAAAAGGTCAGCTGGGTGTGTCCATCCGCAGCCAGCACAGTGATGGCCTTGGTCGGACGAGGTAACATGTAGCTGGCAGGTGCCCAACCGTGGCAAATGCCCATCCAAGGAGCGACGTTGCCTCCGAATTTAGCCCCTTCAGCCCACATTTTTTTTGTTAGGGTGTAGTTGCTGTCGCCGACTAAGATGTCGTATTTTTCCGAAGGCGAGAGATTGTTGATCGCCGTCGTGCTACCGCTCGTAAGAACAGAGGCAGCGGGGCGGCTCGATACGTAGTTATGGCACGTGTTCCAATCAGAGGACTTAGGAAAGCCGGGATCAGCATAGCGTTTGCCAATGATACCTCGGCAGATCGCCCAGTAGTCGTCTGACCAGGGCTGGTTATTCAGACGAACGTTCATCAGGTTGTTCGCCTGCATACTTTGCAAACTGGTGTAGCTGTAGCTGTCAACCAAGTTCTGCGCCAGATCGTTAGAAGTAAAGGCAGCACGAGTGGCATGGTCTGCATCATTAGCCTCAAAACTGGTCCGCAGCTCATCACGGGCACCAACATAGGCTTTGTTGTCGATAGCAGCTTGGTCAAAGAAAGGAAGATTCGTGTCCGTGCCACCTGCCTGCTCCACCCGTTTGCGCGGTGAGCGATCCATGAATTCCGCTGGATTGTTATCGAAGTCTTGCAAGTCTGCCAGCAGCTCCTTTTCTTGCTCTGCGCTGATAGCGGGTGTTGCGTCATTCTCAGTAGCTTCGTCGGGCACAGTAACAGGAGGCGTTGACGCAGCGGCTGTTTCATGACTGTGCGTATGGCTGCTGTCATGCGCATGATCGTGAGAATGACTGTGTTTCTCTTGATTACCAGAACTTGTTACATGGTCATGCGGGTGATTGTGGTCATCACCACAGCATGATGAGGACGTGGTGTTGCTCTGGCAGCCACAGCCTTTGATGAGATTGAGTATGGGACAGTCGTGTTTTTTAGGCGGGGTGGACATGATTCCTCCTTTTTGATGGGTGGGTTAACAGCACGAATTAAATGCTACTCTAAAATCAGTAATCTGCCAAGGCTTAGACAGATTTTTTATACAAAAACATGGTAACTGATTTGCGCGTTCATCTAAAGGCTCTAATGCGTCAAAAAACGGAATTTTTGCAGCAAAGAAACTGTGAAGTGTTTTTAAGCAAAACTTGACCGTAGTCATTTTTCATTTGACCCTGACCGCAAAAATTCGTAAACTTCGACTGGGGTCAAATTCGACCGAAACCGTTATTTTTTTCTTCAAGGACAGATTATGGCAGGATTGCGGGAGCAAAAGAAACAGGAAACCAAAGCCGCTATTATGGATGCTGCCATCACTCTCTTTGGCGAGCGAGGCTACGAAAACACTAGCATTGCCGCGCTGGCACGTGCTGCTGGGGTTGGTAAAGGGACAATCTATTCCTATTTCAGCTCAAAAAGCGACATTCTACTGGCCTTTTCCGAAGAGGAATTGGCTTGTCTACATCTCGAACTTCAGCAAAAAATTCCTGTAAATGCGCTGCTGGAGGAAAAACTGCTGCTGATCTTCATGTATGAATTCCGCTATATCACCAAGAATAAAGAATTTGGCCGTACTCTGATGCGCGAGATGATCTTTCCCAAAGCCTTGGCTCGTGAAAAATCGCAGGAGATTGAAGAGCAATTCATTCAGCTCTTTGTTCTCATTTTCAAAGAAGCGCAAGAAAAAGGGCAGCTGCGGCAAGATATTGAGCTGACTATGACCTGTGGCCATTTTTACGCCCTTTATTTAATGGCCCTTTCTGCTTGGTATTCCGGGCGATTGCTCAGTGAAGAAGATGTTCGTAACGCCCTTCAAGTGATGTTCAGCCAAGCATTAGTTGGTTTGAAACCAAAGAGCGAGATTGAAAAATCATGAATACGCCTGAACCCAGAACCTTGCGCGGGAAAATTGTCTGGTTTTTCCTGCATAATCTGCCCGGCTTTCTCTTCATCCTGCTACTGCTTGGTATTGCCGCGCTGACCAATGAAAAGATTAAAGAAAAAAGGGCAATGCTGGAAGAGGAGCTGAAAAACGCCACGGCGGTGGAAACTCCGCCCATCAACGTAGTTACGCTGCAACTTAAACCGACCACGATGCGGGATAAGATCAATCTGCCCGGCAAAGTAGAGGCGTGGACGCAGCTACAGCTGATGGCTAAGGTGAGCGGCAGCATCGAGGAAATTTTTGTTCGTGAAGGTGAGCGGGTAAAAAAAGGACAGCTGATTGCCCGAATCGAAAGCAAAGACTACCAGATCACCTTAGATGCAGCCAAAGCCGCCTACGAGTTAGCCCAGATCAATCTTGCCCGTAATGAGAATCTGCGCAGCAAAGGGATTGCCACTCAAGCCAACTTGGATGAACAGCAAAATCAGCTCCGCCAAGCCAAAGCTCATTTGGAAGAAGCGGAACTTCGGCTTTCTCGCTGTCAGATCACCGCGCCGATGGCTGGAGTGATCAGCCGCCTTGATGCGGAAGTTGGCCTTTTAGTCAATTCGTTAGCCCCGGCGCAGATAGCCGAAATTTTAGAAATTGATCGAGTTAAGGCAGTGGTTTCTATCCCTGAATCTGATGCGGAAGCGGTGCGCCAACTGCATGAGGTAGAGGTGGTAGTGCAGGCTATAGGTGGAAAAAAAATTGCTGCACCGGTTCATTATTTCGCAGTCGCGCCAGAATCTTCAGCGCATGTATATCGTTTGGAATTAGCTCTGATCAACATAGACCATCGCATTTTACCGGGAATGCTGGTTCGAGCTGAGATCATCAAGACAGCGCAAGAGCAGGCCTTAGCTGTGCCACTTTATGCCGTGATTTCGAGAAATAACGAGCATTTCGTTTATGTTGATGAAAATGGGATAGCACGGCGACGAGTCGTGACTACCGGCTTTTTGGAAGGTTGGCAGGTGCTGATTAACAGCGGTCTGCAAGCAGGCGACAAGGTCATTATTGAAGGCCACCGCAGCGTGGAAGATGGCCAAAAAATTAAGGCAGTAAAGTCTGTCACTGACATGAAGGAGCTGCTGCCATGATCATTTCCGACACCGCAGTCCGGCAGAATATCGCGGTGATGGTGCTGGCCGCTCTCATCTTGGTCATGGGTACCTACAGCTATCTGACTCTGCCGCGAGAGGCAGAGCCGGATGTCAGCATTCCGCATGTCTTTGTTTCCACTATTTATCGGGGCGTGGCTCCCGGCGATATGGAAACCTCGGTCACGATCAAGATTGAGAACAAGCTCAAGGGATTGGACGGAGTAAAGAACGTTAAGTCGGTCAGTTCTGAAGGCGAGTCACTGATTGATGTCGAGTTCACTACTGGTATTGATATCGACGATGCCCTGCGCAAGGTCAAAGACAAGGTCGATCAAGCCAAGGGCGAGCTACCTACTGATTTAGAAGATGATCCCAGTATTTTCGAGGTCAATATCTCGGAAATGCCGATTCTGGTCTTTTCACTTTCTGGCACCTGCGGCTTGCACTGTCTGAAGGAAATTGCCGATGACTTAGAAGATGAAATTGAGGCCGTACCAGGTGTGCTGGAAGTAAATATTACAGGTGGCCAAGAGCGGGAAATTCGTATTGAGGTCTCGCCAGAAAAGCTGTCACACTATGGTTTGAGCATAAATTCCCTCCAAACCGCTGTTCAGAGCGAAAACAGTAACACCTCTGGCGGTGTTCTTCATCTGGGTGATGGCAAATTTCAGCTCCGCGTGCCGGGCGAATTTGCCACCCCAGAAGAAATTTACAATCTCGTGCTGACCACCCACAAAGGTCAGCCGGTTTATCTCAAAGAAGTAGCCACGGTTTTGGATGGCTTCAAGGAAGAGACCAGCCGTTCACGGATGAACGGGCGGCAAGCGGTCAACATCGCGGTGAAAAAACGGGCTGGAGAAAACATCATCGCCATTGCTCAAGCCGTACAGGATATTATCAACCAACGCAAGACTGCTTGGCCGAAGGATACTGACATCACGAAGGTATTAGATAAGGCTAAGGACACCGAAATTATGGTGGCGGATTTGGAGAACAACATCCTTACCGGCTTAGTGTTGGTGCTGGCGGTGGTTTTTCTCGGCATGGGTTTCCGCAATGCGGTGATGGTCAGTCTCGCTATCCCTTTTTCTATGCTGCTCTCTTTCACCATTCTTCAGATGCTGGGGATTACCTTAAACATGGTTGTCCTTTTCAGCCTGATTTTAGCTCTGGGAATGCTGGTCGATAACGCCATCGTCATTATCGAGAACATCTACCGCTTTATGGAACAGGGCGCAAGCAGGGTCGAAGCATCGATGAAGGCAACGTCTGAAGTAGCCATGCCCGTGATTGGTTCCACGTTGACTACCTTAGCTGCTTTTGCGCCGATGCTGTACTGGCCTGGTCTTATGGGTGAATTTATGGGCTACCTGCCTTTAACCTTGATCATCACCCTGACCGCCAGCCTCTTTGTTGCCTTAGTGATCAATCCGGCCTTTGCCTCCTTGTTCATGAAAAGCTCAAAAAAAGCGCGGCGACGCAAAGCAGCTGATGAGGAAGTTTCTTGGGAAAAACCACTTGAAATTAAAGGATTCATCCTGCGGACGTATGCAGGTCAGCTGCGTTTTTTTCTTCGTCATCCTCTTGTGTTGATTTTTGGAACGGTTCTGCTGATGGTTTTTATGGTACAGGGCTGGCTCTTGGAAGTTGGTCTGAAAACGCCGGTGGAATTTTTCCCAGCTACTGATCCCAAGGGCATTTATGTCAATGTTGATGTGCCAGAAGGTGCTGATTTAGAATACATCGACAGCATTCTCCGTCAAGTAGAGATAGCTGTAGCGGGTGGCGGTGGAGAAAAGGGCAGTCTCGGCAACCGTCATGCTCAAGCCTTTCAGCCCAAAGGACATCGTCTGAAAACCGGGCAAACCGTCACTGGGCCGAGCGATTTGGAAAATATAAAGATCATCTACACCCGAGCTGTCTCGGCCAGCAGCGGCAGCTCGGCTTTTGAGGCCAACACGCCCAATTATATTGGCATCCGTTTTATTGATCTGGCTGATCGCTCGCAGTCGAGCAATGATACTGTAGAGGAAATCAGGAAACGGATTGCCAACATTCCCGGTGCCAAGCTCACGGTGGCCTTGGAGGCAGAAGGGCCACCCACCGGTGCAGCGATCAATCTTGAAATAGCTGGTGACAACTTTGCTGTCATAGGCAGCCTTGCCAAAGAGATTAAAAAAGTGCTGGAAAAACTGCCGCATGTAGAGGACATCCGGGATAACTATATTGAAGGTACACCTTCAGTGCGCGTTACAATCGACCGACAAAAGGCGGCCTTATTCGGCCTAAGTAGCGGCATGATCGGTTTCGCCCTCAAATCGGCCTATAACGGCTTGGCGGTCTCTTCGTATCGGGAAGGGAACGACGACTATGACATCACTGTGCAGCTCCCCGATGCGGAGCGGCGGCACGCTGATGTACTGCGCAGCCTCCTGATTCCCGCGCCAAGTGGCATTGCTGTGCCACTCTCTACCTTGGCCACCGTTGATATTACCGGCTCAGTGGGCAACATCAGTCGGATCAACAGCGAACGAGTGGTGACGGTGAAGGCCAATGTTGATGAGACCAAAGTCACTGGCTCAGTGGTGCGGATGCAGGCTGAGAAACTGCTGGCCCAGATACCGCTGCCGCCTGGCTACAAAATTACCTTCACTGGTGAAAATCAAGATCAGGAGGAATCGCAGGCTTTCCTCAGCAAAGCATTTGCCGTCGCCCTGCTGCTCATTTTCCTGATTCTCGTCACGCAATTCAATTCAATCAGTCAGCCTTTCCTGATCATGACTTCGGTGGTGTTGTCGATGGGCGGCGCGTTCTTTGGTCTAATGCTCTACCAAATGCCTTTTGGTATCATCATGACTGGTATTGGCGTGATTTCGTTGGCAGGTGTAGCGGTGAATAACGCCATTGTGCTGATCGATTATACCAACCAGCTGCGAAGTAACGGCTTTGCTGTCCGCGAGGCAGTGGTGCTGGCCGGCGCTACCCGCTTACGGCCTGTGCTGCTAACTGCGATCACTACCATTCTTGGCCTCGTGCCAATGATCACCGGCGTATCCTACGATTTCCGCAACCTCATCATGTCTTGGGTCAGCGAGTCCAGCCAGTTCTGGCAATCGATGGCGGTTGCAGTTAGCTTCGGCCTGCTGGCAGCCACCTTTCTGACCTTAGTTGTTGTACCCACGCTCTATTTTTTGCTGGAGCAGGGGAAGGAGAATCTGGTACTTGGCAAAAAGAGACTCGACAGGAAGAGACAGGAGCTGTATTCTTTGCTTTCCGGGGAGGAAATATAGCCTTCTGGATTGAAATTTCATAGTTTTTATGGGACAAAGCCCTGCAATTGCATGGCAGAAAATGAATTTCCCTACCTTTGATACACACAGGAGAAGATGATGAAACGGATAACGTTTGCTTTATTAGCTGGTTGTTTGATGCTCACCCCACCAGCTTGGGGCAAAAAAACAAAAGAGAAACCTAAACCTGTCGAGGAGCAGGCGATAGCTGCCGAACCTGTGGCCCCCCCTCCTGTTAAGACTAAAATGCTGGAGCTACCAGAAGCCCAGCGGATCGCCTTGCAAGGTAATCCGGGCATCGGCGCGGCGCAGGCAAGGATTGAGCAAGCCAAGGCCAAGATCAAGCAGGTGATTGCCTCCCAGCAGCCCAGCGTCGATGTGGTGGCGAATTTAGGTGCGCAAAGCGATCAAGAGGGTGAGATCAGCGAAAACAGCTCTCTCGGTTTACAGGCTTCTTGGCTGCTGTTCGACGGATATGCTCGCAAATTTCAGCAAGAGCAGGCCGAGTACGGCGAAAAATCCTCCGCCGCTGCTAAACGGAATAGTCAGCGATTATTGATCGCTGCGGTTGCCGATGCCTTTTTCAATGCCCAATTAGCGAAAACCTCCATCGAAATCGCTGCCGGAGATCAGGAATTTTACGAGCAACAGCTCAAAGATGCCCAGCACCGCTTTCAGGCTGGCACCGGTTCTTGGGGCGACGTGTTGAACATCAGAGTGCAGGTCAATTCGGCTAAAAACAGCGTCATCAGTGCGCAGCGGCAGCATGAGGCGGCGCGTTACGGTTTATCAGCCTTACTCGGCGTTGAGGATTCTGCCTTGCCAGAGCTGTCCGAGTTAGATAAAAAATTTAATCCGCCCGATGACAGCATGGCCGTTAACACCGAGACCTTGATCAGCGAAGCTTTGAAAAATCGACCGGATGTGAAAAAGCTGACCTTGCAAATCAAGGGAGCGGAGGCTGGAGTTCAGCAGGCCGAGGCGCAGAATTCGCCCAAAGTACAAGTCAAGGGGCAGGCCGGGGCGGTCAGTCAAAAGAACCTTTTCCCGGAAAGCGATGATATCGGCGCGTCCGTGGGCCTGAGCTTGAGCTGGAATCTTTATTCTGGCGGCGCGGTCGAGGCAGCGGCGATGGAAGCACGGCAGGCGAAAAGGGAAGCCGCCTACGGCTACGCTGATTTACGCAATAGCATTACGGCGGAAATAAAGCAAGATGCTGCTCTGCTCGTAGCAGCAGCCAAATTAGTGCGGCTTCAGCAGGAAAGCGTCGATTTAGTCAAAGAAAACCGAAAACTGGCTCAGAGTGAATACGAGGCAGGAGCATCCTCACTTGTTCGGCTCAACGAGGCCCAGCGTGACTTGACCACCACATACGGGCGACTGGCGCAGGCAGTTGTTGCCTATCATCAAGCCCGGCATCAATTGCTCGCGGCAGCAGGGAAAAATCTGGAGCCGTTCACCGATCTCTTGGAAGTACAAGTGAAGACCCCCAAAGTGGAGTAGGGCAAAGTGGGCAGTGTTTACTGCCCACTCTTTACAACATTACATCCTTTCCGGCGCAGTTACGCCGACCAGCCCCAACCCATTCGCCAGCACAGTCTTAATTCCCCGGCACAGACAGAACCGCGCTGCTGTGAGCTGCGCATCCTCAGTCATCACCTTGTGCTTGTTGTAGAAAGAGTGGAACTGTCCAGCTAAATCCATCAGGAAGAAGATAATGCGGTGCGGGGAAAGATCATTGGCCGCATCTGCGATCAAGCTGGGATAGGCGGCTAATGTCTTGAGGAGCTGATATTCTTCCAGCTCGCGCAGGCAGTCCAAATTCACATCAGCCAGTTCAGGCACAACCACGCCGCGCTCTACTGCCATCCGCTCAATGGAACAGAGTCGAGCATGACCGTATTGCACGTAATAAACTGGGTTTTCTTGGCTCTGGCTCTTAGCTAATTCCAGATCAAACTCAAGCTGGGAATCCGGCTTGCGCATGAGGAAGAAGAAGCGGAGCGCATCAATGCCCACCTCGTCGGCCAGCTCATCAACCGTGATAAAGGTGGCCTTGCGGGTGGACATCTTCACCTGCTTTCCGCCGCGCATCAGAGTGACAAACTGATGCATGATGACCTGCACCTTGGTTTTGTCAAAGCCAAGAGCCTCGACTCCGGCCAGCACGTCCGGCACTGTGGCGATGTGATCAGAGCCGAAGACGTTGATCATCCGCTCAAAGCCGCGCCGGAACTTCTCGCGGTGATAGGCGATGTCTGGCAGGCGGTAGGTCGGTTCGCCGGTGTTCTTGATGATCACCCGGTCTTGCGCTTGGCCGAACTCAGTGGTCTTAAACCACGTCGCGCCGTCCTGCTCATAGACTAACCCCTTGGCCCGAAGCGTTGTTACTACGTCGTCAATCAGTCCTTTCTCGTAGAGATCGTGCTCGTTGTAGTAGGAATCGAAGATAATGCCGATGCGCTTCAGGGTCGCGTCTATGTCAGCAAAGATGGCTTCCTGCGCCCTCTTGCGGAAGACATCTACGTCCGCGTCCTTGAAGCCGTCGCCCGCCTCGTCAATCATGCCTTGGGCGATGTCGTACATGTAGCCGCCCTGATAGCCGTCCTCCGGGAATTCATTCGGCAGACCCAGCTTTTCTAAGTAACGCGCCTGAAGCGATGCGCCGAGAACGCGCATCTGCCGCCCGGCATCGTTGAAGTAGTATTCGCGGGTCACATCGTAGCCCGCAGCAATAAGCAAGCGGGCGATGCTGTCACCGAGGATGGCATTGCGGCCATGCCCAACGCTCAAGGGGCCGGTGGGGTTGGCACTGACAAACTCAACCATCACCTTCATGCCCTTGCCGATGTCGCAGAGGCCGAAATGCTCCTGCTGCTCGGCAATCGGCGCGAGCACTGAACTCCAGACCGCCGGATTGACGAAAAGGTTGACAAAGCCCGGCCCGGCGATCTCCACCTTGTCTAAAAGGGCGGCATCCTGCCGGAGCAGCGCGGCGAGCTGCTCGGCGACCTCGCGGGGCTTGCGCCGCTCCTTGCCCGCGACGATCATGGCGAAGTTGGTGGCGAAATCGCCCTGGCCCTCGTGCTTGGGCGTTTCCAGATTGTATAGGCCCGCAGCGGCGGCAGACCAGAGGTTCTGCTCCACGCCCTGCTGGAAGCAGTGGTCAAGAAGGTTTTTCAGTCGTGATCGGATCATGGAAGGATTTCTTTGTTAAACTACATTCTTCGGCAGAAATATTCCGCCGCCAAATTTTTTATCATCAATCGAACACAAAAAATCATCTTTAGTTTGAAAGCAATCTGAAACAGCTATCAATTGCATGAAAAACAGCCATGCTTCACACATAAATTTTGAAGATATTTCGAGTTCATAACTTGAATAACCATGATGCAGATATTTTGATCTGATCGAATAAATTTTTCGTATAATATTAACCAATTCCTTTGTTTCTGAAAATTTATTTGAACGAAAAAATGCAAATCGTTCTGCTAAATTGGTTCGCTGTCGTTTTTTAGAAGTATTATTTCTAATGATGTCAATGTATAAACTATCTTCTCGGTTGGTTCCGAGGTAAACGCAGACTTGGAATACATAAACAGAGAAGCAAGCGTTCTTTCCTGAAATTTATTTAAACTCTTTTCTTCTTTAGCCAGAAGACAGGATATTTTTTCAAAGCAAAGGTCATTCAATAAGTTAATATATTTTTTATCTATTCTATGATATGGAACTGATGTCATCCTGTTTTCAAAATCTTTATATATTGTCAACCTATTATCTGCCAGAGAAATAGATGTTGCGCGTGATATGAAATCATTTCCTTCTGATCGCCCCAATGATATTTTTATGTTAGGTATTGTTATCTCTCGCAAAAATATCGCAAGAATAGAAATAATCTTGCTTGCCTCTTCTCGTGCCAAAGCATGAGCATGGTATTCATCGGAATTGTATTTGCATACGACAACCGCAAGACCTTGCCATTCACGCCTAATATCTTCTATTAACGACGCTGTATCGTTAGAAAAATCATTTTTTTCCTTGCTCGATAATTTTTCTGCCCATTCATTTATTACCATCTCTGATAATGGTCGCAGTTCATGTTTTCCAACGAAAAAAGATTCTTCAATCTCAAGATTGGCTATTGGAATGTAACATGTGATATCGCGTATATTTCTTCTCGCTTCCTCTTCGAGGTATCTATCAAAAATAATATTTCTATAATTAGTTGCGTAGTTTAATTTAATCCAATTATATATAAGCTGTATGGATATTTTTTTGCTAATTTTATTGCAAAAACATGATATTATTTGACTTGAAAGAGCTGCAACTAAATGGTAATGATCTTTATCAAGGCAAAACTTTCTCCCTCCTATATAGAAAGAGAATTCGATAAATTTCCTTTCAGCATCTTTTAAATCTATCCTTTCTTCGTAATCTACGGTGTATTCATGTTCATCTAAATCATGACAAATGACTCTCTCAGACTTGAAAGAAGAATTTTCTGTGCATTTCACTGGTTGGACTTCGTGTACAAGCGATAGAATTTCATTCGCTCTTTTATTGATATTTTTAGCGGCATCTGGATGTATGTGAATTTCAGATTCCATTATTTTGTCCTCGCTTTTTATCTATAAAAATCCTCGGCACCCGCTGGCTGATGCCCGTCAGCACCTCATAGCTGATCGTGCCAAGCTGCCCGGCAATCTCATCTGCCGTGATTGTTTCCTCGCCCTGCCTGCCGATGAGGATGACCTCCTCGCCGTTGTACGCCTCGCCATCGCTGATGCAGACCACGATTTGATCCATACAGACCGTGCCGACCACTGGATATCGCTTGCCGCGTAGCAGCACCTGTCCCTTATTCGACAAACCCCGCGAATAGCCGTCGCCGTAGCCTATCGGCAGAGTGACGGCCCGGCAATTTTCTGATGCTGTCCATGTCCTGCCGTAGCCCACCGTGCTGTCTTCGAGGATCACTTTGAAATACATCGCCTTGGCCCGCAGCGACAGAGCAGGAAGCAGCTTCGCCTCGGCCTTGCAACACTGCGAAGGATGATAGCCATACAGCATAATCCCTGGCCTGACCATGTCAAGCAGACTTTCCGGCATTCGCAGGATGGCGGCGGAATTGGCGATTTGCAGTAGTGGCTTGGGCAGATTGTGCTTGTCATAAAAATGAGCAGCCTCTAAGAAGCGTTCGAGCTGAAGGCGGGCAAAGCTGAGGTCTTCACTATCTGCATTGGCGAAATGGGAGAAAATCGACACCACATTGACCTGCTTTTCTACCTTCAGCGCAGCAGCAAAAAGCTGGTCAGCATTGGAATGCCGGATGCCAATCCGCATCATGCCGGTGTCTATCTTCAAATGAACATTGACCCGCTTTTTATAAAAGGCGGCTGATTCGCTGATTAAATGGAGGGCATCAACTGAGGCGACAGTAAAATCAATTTGATTCTCAATAAACAGGCCAATCTGAAATTTGGAGAATGGCCCGGAAGTAATGATCGGAATGGTGATGCCTGCCTTGCGCAGTTCTAAGGCTTCTTCGACAAAAGCGGTGCCGAGGTAATCCACGCCTTCCGCCGCTAAATGCGCACCTACCCGCGTCAATCCGTGGCCGTAGGCATTGGCCTTAATCATGGCGATGATCTTGCGTCCGGGAACTTTTCTTCGCACCTCGTTCAGGTTATGCGTGATGCAAGATAAATCAACCACCGCCGCCGAGCGATGGTATAAATCAGCAACAGATTGCTGCATGGCGTTGTTGTCTCAGAAGGGGAAAAAAATTAGCGGCGCAGCCAGTGCAACCACTGCGCCCAACCGTGGCGACTGGAGAGCAGCAAGGCCCAGCCAATGGCAAAATAGATCGCGCCGAGGAAAAGACCCGGTTCAGTTAAGATGCGGAGGGCAATACCGAAAGCCATCATCAGGAGAACGAGCAGCCAAGTCTTCCACGGATAGACCGCGCCGATGCAAGTATTATCGCCAAATCCCATGATTCTGCTTAGGGTTTTCTTCACAGTCTTGTCCAGCACGGTCAGGGACTTGGCGGTGCCAACCAGCAGAGCAATCAGCAACAGACGCAGGGTGATATGCAGACCCATCCATCCCAAGCCGCGTTCCATTAGCATGATACCAACTGCCGTCCAGATCAGTGGCGCGGCAAAGAAATGCACGGCCTTGCTCACACCTGGCTTCATTTTTTTGAAATGTTCCTCTTGCACGGCGGCATAGCGGAGGCCCTCCAGCACAATACGGTTAAATTTTTTGCTTATCTGCACCTTCTCTACCGAACCGGCTTTGCTTTGTCAAGTCAGAACCAGACCTGCTGTCGGGCGGATAATTTTTTATTTTGCTAAGATAACAGTTCCATACTATGATAAAGAAAGACAGGATATTTTTTAGGCAGCTCTAACCACAGGAGGATGCAATTATGGTTCGCAACATAGTGATAGTTTTAATTCTGGCCGTTGTCGGGGTGCCATCTTGGCAGATCGGTACTATTATGATCCAGAAAAAGAAAACCGGCTACGTGATTCAGGAGCAGGCTAACAAAATTAAGAAGTACGATAACGAAGAGCTGGTAAAAGGTTATCTGAAAAAGGAGCTTGAACTCTTGAAGCTACCAACAGAGTTCAAGTTTGAGCTGCTGGAGCGACGGAGAGTGAAAATCACCTACACCTACAGTGCGGCTGCCTCTTTGTTCGGTCATACCTATTATGAGGTCTCTGAAATCATGGAAAAGGTGACGGAAGACGGTCAGTATGATTCCAAATAATGCTGTAACAACAGACTGATCAGCCTGCCGGTTCTGTTCTGGAGCCGGCATTTTTTGACTACATCTCGCGCATCTACTACTGAAATATGCCATCAGAATCGCTGACTCGCTTTGCGTGGCTTTCCATTGCTGCTGCTGTTCTCACTATTATTCTCAAAACTACAGCCTACCTAATGACAGGTTCAGTCGGCTTGCTTTCCGATGCCGTTGAATCCCTTGTCAATTTAGCTGGTGCGCTGATGGCCTTGGCCATGCTGACAATAGCAGCTCGCCCAGCAGATGAAGATCATGCCTATGGCCACAGTAAAGCCGAATATTTCTCCAGCGGTGCGGAAGGAATATTGATTTTGGTCGCAGCAGTAAGCATCGGCGTGACCGCTGTGCAACGTTTTTTTGCCCCAAAGCCGTTAGAGCAGATTGGAATCGGCATAGCGGTGTCCGTTGTAGCCTCGTTGGTGAACCTCTTTGTCGCCCTTTTTTTATTAAAAGCCAGCAAACGCTATCATTCCATCACCCTTGAGGCGAATGCCCAGCACCTGTTGACCGATGTTTGGACATCAGTAGGGGTACTCATCGGTGTCAGCGCGGTGGAACTGACCGGCTGGCAGCAGCTTGATCCTCTTGTTGCCCTCATCGTGGCGGGTAATATCATCTGGGCAGGAATCCGCATCGTGCGCAGTTCGGTTCTGGGCTTGATGGATACAGCCCTGCCCGCTGATGAGCTGGAAGCAATTCAGCGGGTTTTGGATCAGCACAGTCAAAACAGTGTGCAGTTCCACGCCCTACGCACCCGCCGAGCGGGAGTGCGCCGTTTTGTCTCCTTGCATGTGCTGGTGCCCGGTGCATGGACAGTTCAAAAAGGACATGAACTTTTGGAGCAGATTGAAGCCGACCTTTACCGTGCTGTGCCAAACACTACAGCATTCACTCATTTGGAATCACTCAATGATCCTGCTTCTTGGCATGATACCGAGCTGGACCGTGTTGAGATACCCTCTGACATCTAACTGGAATTATTCTCCTGACAATATTGCGTTGCTGAACTCAGTGTTTAGATACCACAAAATCTGCTGTATTCACTTACGTAGCCGATGATTAACAATGCAAAATAATTTATTATTTTGCATTGTTACGTTATGGGGGGGGGTAACAAAAGAAAAGCATTTTCCCCTTGCTGTTTTCACTGTAAAAATATATAATTTTAAAAGGGAATCAATATTGTTAGCAGGTAATAATGGAAAAGAATGCAAAAAGAACATTGTGGTACAATGCAGGATCGGCAAGGTGCATCCTGTCGAGATACTGAGGAGACCGTCATGAAAAAATTAAGAAGAAACTATTCAGCGGGCCGAAGTTTTATAGTTCGTCTTGCCGTTGCTGCGGCGATGCTGACTGCGGCGATGCCATTTTCAGCGGCGCAGGCGGATCCCTATCCACCCACAACAGCAAACACCGCGCTGCATTTCCCTGTTGCCGCTTGGCCCAGCGAACCAACCAATCCGCTCAACTGCGGCACTAGCTGCGGCGACTGGAAGCCTTACACCCGCTTCCAGACTGGAGCAAACGACCCGCGTGTGCAGGATCCCTCCAACGGCGGCACCTCGCCTCAAAACTACGTCAATATTGCTTCCTCGTGCATTGACAAGAATCTGCCCAGCATCTATTACAGCATGAGAAAAGGGGCAGCGGCGGATGGGTCGGAAGATGTCCTTTTTTTTCGCTGGCGTGTTGAACAGATTGCTCATTCTTATGATAAAGGCGGCAGCTACGGCAGCACCGACCCGTGGAAATCCGGCCTTTGGACCGTATTCTTTGATATTGACGGTACCGGCTACCGCGACTTGGCCGCCCACCTCAACGGCTCTTCCGGTGGCCCGGCTACCGCTATTGACACCGTTGCAGGCATCTACGGCAAGATGCCCACACAATCAATCAGCTACGTGGACGATCCTAACATTTTTCTGCTGGGCCATAATCCTGCTGCTGTGGCAGATCCAAGCGGTGTCCTTCTTAATTATCACAACAGCAACGCGCCTGACACTTCTTGGCCCAATGGAGCGGCTGAAGTTTTCTACGATTTCGGCACAACCCGCGCCATCAAAGTTTCCGCCAATAGCTGCACCGAGTATTTTGTGGATTATCAAATTCCGATCAAGATGCTGGATGCCAGTGCGCACGGCGGCCCGACGATCACCCGTAACACGCCGATTTCCATGCTGTTCTGCACAGCGAACAGCTTAAACAATCCTTTGCAGAAAGACTGCGCCCTCAACCGCACTTGGCTTGCTGACCCCAACCAACCAGCCCCGTTTGGCGATTATCTTTCCTTCAACCGGGACGAACCCTACGCCCAGCCCATCGTTTCCGAAGTATTAGCTGAAGGCTCCACCAACTGCGCGTCGAGCACCACCACCAAGCTCACCGCCAGAGTGCAGGACACCTTGTATGTGAATAACAACAGCGGGGTGGTTGAGCCATCCATCGCCAGTGTCGATTTCTACTACTGGCATGATGTGAACGGTAACGGCGCGGCGGATGAGACAGGAGGCGAGTGGACATACGCCGCCACCGGCACACAGAAAGCTGGCACGCTCAACACGTGGCAGGCGAACTGGGATTCCTCCGGCCTGCTCAAAGGTGCCTACCTGATCGGTGTTCAAGCGGTGGATGATCCGGCGAAGGTGGATGACGACGTTCCCAATGCGCCGGTGGCCAACCGCACTTTTTCCTATTTGGCGGGCTACACGCCTTCTGAAAATTCTCCCACCGCCAAGGTGTATTCCAACGGCTGGGTCTGGAACGGCGACCTCAAGCAATGGGAACAGCCCAGCGGCGTGGTTGGATGGCTCGACGGTCAAGAGGCCATTTACGACGCGCAGCATGACAGCTCCGCAACGCCTGACGAAAAAGAAGACTGGTGGGGCAATCCCGACGAGACCGGCACCAAAATCGCCACCACAGGCACCGAGCTTTCTGTGAACGTCTGTGGTGTAGAGCCGGTTATTACAAAAACAGCGTCTGTCAGTGAAGTTTCTGTAGGCGGAGAAGTCACTTTCACCCTGACTGTTACAAATCCGTTGAAAAACCCATCGCCCATCACGGTCACAACAGTTCAAGACACCTTGCCTCCGGGATTCAGCTATAAGCCTAACAGCACGACTGGCGATTTTGATGATAGTGAACCAAGCGAGACTGGGCAAATACTTTCTTGGAGTAATAACAATAATCCATTAAGCATAGCCCCCGACAGCAGCCTGTCTCTGACATTCGTTGCCATCGCCAGCTCTGTGGTGGGCAACTACACCAACACCGCCAATGCTGCAACCAGCTATGGTCCGATAGTCAGCCCGCCAGTGACCATTAATGTCGGAGCACCCCGGCTGACCATCAGCAAGACCCCGGACAATTTCACCCGTGCGCCGGGCGAAACAATAAACTACACCATCCGCTATTCCAACGACTCCACCGTAGATGTCAGCAGTGTGGTCATCACTGACATTTTGCCTGCTGGTCTCACTTTCGGCAGTTGCAGTGACGGATGCGCCTACGACAGCGTTACCCGTACCCTGACGTGGAACCGTGCTGGTCTCTATGCAGGCGAAGGGCCGTACACTGTTTCCTACAGCGTCACGGTAGATACTCCTTACAGCGGCCCGGCAAACAGCGTCAACACCGTCACGATAGACAGCAACAAGACTGATCCGGCCAGCACTACGGCCTCGGTTTATATTAATGCCCCAAGGCCGGTGCTTGTGCTGGAGAAAACCTCCAGCGCAGCCACGGTCAATCCTAGCGGAAACATAACTTATACCTTGGCCTATCGGAACATAGGCACAGCGGCTGCCACCGGAGTAACTCTGACTGATCCGTTGCCGAATGGATTTACCTACGTCAGCGCCACAGGTTCACCCAGTTCTGCGCCAGCGGTGGGATCTAACGGCACTGTGACGTGGACCATCGGCGATTTGGCAGTGGATGCAACAGCCTCAGTGACCGTCACCGCGCAAGCCAGCAATCCTTTCATAGGCACCAGCAATCCAGCCGTGAACACCGCCACATTGACTGCTGCAAATGCGGATTCAGTGACAGACACGGCGAATGTGGGCATCTCCGAAACTGGTTCTGTTTGTACAGATTACTATTTTCGCAACGAGACTGCCGGGATTGCCAACGATGGGACACGGCGAATTGCAAGCACTTCGCCCGTTCCGGTCGCTGGTGATACCGGTGAGGCAATTGAACTTGCTACACGCGACGCTTCGTATTATGAAGTGGCCAGGTTCTATTCAGCCGTAGCTGCGAGCACCCAGACCATTACGGGCAATATTACCCTGACGGTCTACTATGACCGTGTTAATGGAACCAACCCAAACATTAGAGCTACTGTAGGAACTTATAACCCAACCACCGGAATTTTTACTGCGATAGGCACATCTCCAAGTGTAGCTGCGGCCAACAAGTCGTCGTTTGTCGATCTAACGGTTACTAATGCCTCAACGACTCTGCCAAGCGGACACATGATTCGCTGGGTGCTTGAGGCCCAAAGCACTAGCAGGCGAATTGCGTTGGAATGGGACGGAAATACTACCAGCCCGATTGATAGCACCGTCCAATTGGCACTGTCAAAGAGCAACGTCTGTATATCCAATCCCAAACTCGCCTTGGAAAAAGAGGTCAACACTCCGTCCATAGCGAAGAATGGAATGGGTCGGCAGCTCACCTACACCTTGAAGTACGCGAACACCAGTTCTGCGACAGCGGTATCGAGTCCATCAATCTCGGATAACCTTCCGGCGGGTACGACCTATTCATCGTGCAGTGTCGGTTCGTCGCATTTTACCGGCTGCTCGCACAGTGGCGGGGTTGTGACTTTTACCGGAGCGAGTGTTGCTGCGAGTGGTACGGGCAGTGTGACCATTACGGTCAATGTGGATGACGACCTGACGGGAAAAACCAGTCTGGTCAACAACGCTACCTTCTCGGCCACGGCGGCTACACCGGCCAGTGCCTCGGCCACCACCACGGTAGACACCCGTCAGCCTGATGTCCGCATCTTCAAATCTGCTAACAAGACCTTGCTGACAGTGGGCGACACTGTCACCTACACCCTGATGGCGGTCAACAGCGGCACCCTTGATGCCACCGGTGTGACAGTTACGGACAACTTCCCTGATGAGGCATGGTTCACTTACGGCTCGTGCAGCACAGGTGCGGGCACATGCTCCCAAACCGCCGGGGTTCTCACTTGGAACATCGGCCCCCTTGCCGCCGGAGCAACCAAAACCGCCACCTTCACCATGACGGTTCAGGCTGGTGCGCCCAACGGCGTGACTGAAAAGGACAACTTGGCCACCGGCATTTATGGAGGCGGCGGAACAGGCACGGCCACCAGCAACACCGTCACCGTCGCCATCAGCACTAACCCCAACCTTGCCCTGAGCAAGACGGTGGACAAAACCGCCTCCAGCCCCGGTGACACACTCACCTACACGCTGACCTTGGTCAACAACGGCTCCGGTGCTGCCACTGGGGTGCTGGTGACAGACCCAATTCCTACCTATACTAGCTATGTGCCAGCAAGTGTAACGACAAACCAAGGCACCGCTTCCTTCGATCCTGTGGGCAACCGGGTTCGCTTTGATCTGGGCGATGTGAATGGCGGCACCACTGTGACTATGAGCTTCAAGGTGCTTGTCAACAGCACCATGCCTGCGGGAGCGACAGACGTTCCCAACACCGCTACGGCTTCAGCCAGCAACCACGGCAGCCGTCAAGCCACAGCCAGCAGCACGGTCACTGCCGCCCCGTTGCTGACCATTCAAAAGAGCGGAGCCACCAGCTTGGCCTATCCTTCGGCCACATTGACGGCAGCTGCAAACGGCACAACCCTGTTTGTCAGCAGTACCGCTGCCTTTGAAGTGGGGCAATATATCAAAGTGGGCAGCACTACAGCCCGTATTGTGAGCCTGAGCAGCAAAAGTTTGACCGTAGATGCTGCCATCACAGCCAGCAGCGGAACGAATGTTTTCGGCAGTGCCACATATAGCCTGATTTACCAGAACACTGGCAATGCTGATGCCAGCAATGTGGTGGTGACGGATACCTTGCCTGCGGAGTTGGAATATTTCAGCAGCAGCAATTCAGGTACAGTGAGCGGGCAAGACGTTACTTGGAATATCGGCACCCTCACTGCCGGTGCCAGCGGCACAGTGCAGGTGACTGTCTTCCCGACCGGCACAGGCACTGTGACCAATACGGCCAAGATTGACAGCAGCGAAACCACCGAAGTTTCCAACTCGCTGAACATCAATATCGGTGGCCTGAGCGTCACGAAGTCCACGAGTACAGCAGTGCGCAGCGTGACCGCACCAGATAACGTTGCAAGCTACACTATCACAGTCGGCAATTCAACTGCTGCGGCTATTGCTGGCGTGGCAGTGACTGACCAGCTGCCGCCGGGCTTCACCTACAAAGCTGGCAGCACCGGCGGAACCGCTGGAGCTGGTGAACCGACAGGTTCCGCCATTCCAGTCTGGACAATTACTGTTCCAGCAACTGGCAGCGTGACCATCACCTTCCAAGCTGACATCGCCGCTGGCACTTCTCCGGGCACCTACGATAATGAAGTGGGCCTGATCAAAGCTGGCGTAGGCATCATCCCCTTCGATCCTACTTCCACCACAGTCGAAAACGTCACGGTGCTTGGAGCTGGCACCGCAGTTTTGCAAGGCACCATTTATCATGACCAAAACACCAGCGACGGCGGCATCAATCTCGTAGATACTCCGCTGGCGGGGGTTCTGGTCAATGTGCTGGCCTCAAACGGCCTGTATTACACAGCGTACACAGATGACAACGGTTTTTACCAACTTGTTCTGCCAGCAGGTTCAACCACGGTGAGCGTCAGCACTCCTGACGGCTATGTTTTGACCAGCGGAGTGGACAAGAACAACAACGCCACTCTTACGTTAGTCAGCGGTGCCACGACGGTTCATAATGTGGGATATGTCCCCGCTACCAACACCGGCAGTATCAGCGGCACAGTTTGGAGTGATGCTAATGCTACCGGCACGTTGGATTCAGGCGAGCTTGGGTATCCTGCTGTCACAGTTAAACTGTACGCACCAGGGACAGTTATCGGAACTAATGAGCCGCTGGCAGTCATCCTCAGTGGCCCGGATGGAAGTTACAGCTTTACCGGTTTGCCTGACAGTGCTGACGGCGACGACTATCAGGTTCTTGTTATGCCGCCAGTAGGCACACTTCTGACCAACGCGCCGAATCCAAAAAATGCCGCTGTTTCTGGAGGCGGAGATGTTACGGGTGTTGATTTTGGGTTGGGTGACCCTCCTGTTGCGGCAGATGACAGCAGCACCGGCAACCAGCCGGGAAATATGACTTTAAGCGTGACCGCCAACGACAGCGATCCGAACAATGACTTAGATGTTGGCACGGTGGACTTGGATCCAGCTACACCGGGCCGCCAGACTAGTTTGGCGGTAAGCGGCGAGGGCGATTGGACTGTGGATGATCTCGGTAACGTGACATTCACGCCAGAAGCCGGCTTCACAGGCGATCCGACCTCTATTCCTTACACGGTCAGCGACAGCACGGGCTTGGTGTCCAATCAGGCCATGATCACGATTGATTATGTGCCCAAGGCGGTTGATGACAGCGACGCATATACACCGGGCGTAGCGAAGACAGTCGCTGTTTTGGACAACGACACCACGGGCGACGCGATTGTTCCGGCCACGGTGAGCATTGTCGGCGGAACAGATACCAATAGTGACGGCACGCTAGACTCGCTGACCGTGTCCAGCGAGGGTGTTTGGACGGTCAACGCCAGCGGGCAGATCGTCTTCACGCCAGAGTCTGGCTTCACCGGCAACCCGACCCCGATTCAGTACACGGGCAAGGATGCGCAGGGCAATGTCTCGAACCAAGCCACAGTGAGCTTGACCGCCGACCCGCTGCCTGTCGCGGTTGATGACAGCGACGCATATACACCGGGCGTAGCGAAGACAGTCGCTGTTTTGGACAACGACACCACGGGCGACGCGATTGTTCCGGCCACGGTGAGCATTGTCGGCGGAACAGATACCAATA
>NQJD01000015.1 GCA_004284765.1 Candidatus Electronema aureum | reverse complement strand
TTAGTCAGGAAGACATTGTCGTTTTCGAGAAGCATTGAAAACTTAACTGCATCTGTTTGGAGATTTATTAATCACTACAACGATTGTATTTTATTTCATTGATCACTCACAGATCTCTATTACCAAATTTTGTTTAAGAAAGTGCAGAAGCATCTAACTCCAGCTCTTTAATAAATTCACTTTCTTTCTCTATTAACATCCTCATCCGTTCCTCAAGAAGCTCCTTAACTGTTCCTTTGCTGCTATCAGGAAAACCTAATTTTTTCAAAATGACACTATGCTCTTCTTGATCAGTATTTTTTGCAGCTAAGGCAAGGGCATTACGATATTGTATCAAAGAATCAGAAGAGGTAGCAATCGCTAAATGCCACCATACAGATCGTTGTCCTTTTGAGCAGATGACTCCCATAGAGTCAACGCCTTCTGCTAAAGCTTTGTGAGCATCACCCTCAAAATCGTCTTCATCCTGATGCCGCGCCATACACAAGGCGCAGGCTTTGGAACGAGCCGCCCGGAAATCGAAACGACTGATCATTTCAACTTTCCTCGTGACATCCCGTTCCATCGCCCCCCATGAACGCCCGGCTATCATCGACACAAGTGCCTCACGGCTCCTGTCATAGGTCTTATCTTTGAAGCTATTAAAAACTTCACCATAAGTTGTAAGCCAGAACCATTTTGCTATCGCTTCTTCATCAATTTTATTTTCATCTGCGTTATGTGCGAGATAAATTGCTATGGTAATCAGTTGCCAAGCATAAGGAAGAGACCTTCGGCCATGTATGCCGCAGCTCCTTTTTAGAATAATAGCTGCACGTTCTATCGCCTTAAATGCCAACTCAATAATTTCTTTTTTATCCTTCAAGTCTTTTGATAGTTTTTCCACCAAAAAAGTTGCTGGATGATTTTCAACAAGACCAGCACAAATCCGAAGAATTTCTAAATCAGATACATTCTGCCAATGTATAGGTTCAAGCATTAAACTTCGATAATCTTCAAATATTTTTTGAGCATCGAATTCGTCGTTATAGGAAAGCGCAGAAAACATATTGAAATCATTCATCCTGACTCCGCTTGAGTTTATCCGTTTAAAACTCTCGGTTGCCTCCTGCAAAGAATCAGTCACCAGTACTGCAACCGGTATGCTGTATTCCCGAATCTTGTCACGCAATGTATCTGCTTCTTCAATCATCTTGTCATTTAAATATCCAGAATGATCGCGAATCCACTTGTTCAATTCTGATCTGTTCAAAATTATATTGATCGGCAGGTGGGTATTGTCAGGTTCCTTCCCTCTTTTCAAGAGAATAAATCGGTCTCTGCTTGATGCCGTTTTTTCTGGCCGCAATTCAAAAAACCAACACTCTTTCTCGTCAATCTGTTCCTTTGGTGTCTGATTATTCGTTTCCTCCTTCAAGGCTCTACCAAGAAGCTGCACCAAGGTTGAGAGGCGCTGATGTCCGTCGAGGAGCAATCTTTGCTGACTATCTTCCTGTTTTAGTGATGGTATTTTGAATCCACCGACTGCATCCATTGTGCGAATCTTCTGATTTGCAGACCATAGCAGTATGGTGCCGATAGGAAATCCTCGGTAAATACTGTCAAGAAGGTCTCCTCGTCTTTCAGGGTTCCATGTTTCTTCCGTACCTGGTCGCTGAAATCTTGGTACCCGTATCTCTCCTTCCATCACCTCTTTAACAACTTGATGTAAAGGCTGTATATACGGCTGTCGTTCATAAAATGGCATGATACACCTCTTTCAATTACATCGCTGCTGCGATTTTTTCAGCCAACTCGGTCATCTCAGGCCAAGAGCCGTCATTTTTGAACCAGTCTTCAACCCACGCTATTTCCTCGGTGAATCCGTTTTTGAACAGCTTGTCAAGTTTGGTGAAATGGCGTTGATCTCCACCAGAACAATGCTGGTCAATTTTAATTCTGCGTTGTATCCGGTCATTAGGATCGGTGATGCGTTTCTCGATTATAGCTAGCATTACCTCTTTTGGCAGATAATTTTCCTGACATCGCCGAAGTAGGCGGTGGCTGCGGTTCTGCACACAAATCTTTTTTAAATCCATTGAAGACTGACTGGGATTTTCAGCATTCTTCCCGTCATGATCATAAATGATAAAATGACCGAGTTGCCATATCTGCGCAGGCAGACCAAAAGCCAGCCTTGCCTTGTCGTCTTGTGTATAAAACATAACAATATTTCTCATGGTATCAATACCTCCGCTATGTTCATAGCGCAACTTTCCCTCACTTTCCCATTGCAGCAGCTTCTTGCTCCAAACCGGCGGCATCACACGACGGAGAAATGCGGCATCATTGATCTGATTTTCCACAAGCACATAAAGAGGCTGCGCTGCCGCCCGCACCGCTTCCTCTAAAGAAATCTGGCAGCCTGTGATTCCATCAGGGATTTTTCTGGCAGAAACAAGCAGCCGTCCCGTTCCGCGCACTGTCGAGTTGGCTGACACTATCATCAGTTGCTGCCGAATCAACTTGAGTTCTTCTTCAAGTCTAACAGGAAAGGTGCTGATCCATTGTTCAAAATATGAAGAGCTGCGCCTGTGGAATGGAGAGTTTGGACTATTGGAGATAATCAGAGTGTGGCCACGCGCCGCAGCATTGCGAAGCAGTGTCAGTAGAGCTAAATCTCCTTGCCTATCGTTCGCAAATAGACGGTCATGCAGCCAGATAATCATTCATTTTCTCCCTGTCCAGCGAAGATCAAGTATTCTATGAGCAAGCTCCTGCTCTTTTTCAAAAATATCTGGCCGCCATCCAACAAGAGTGGCATCCGGTCTGATTTCGATTCTGCTTGCCGTAGCTGCGCTGTCTTTTGCTTGTTCTATCCAGTACAGACTGATGTCTTCAGGCAAAAGCCTTCCTTCAAGAACAGCAAGTTGCATCGCTCGAAGAAGATAAACTGAATGTGTCTCCAGCGCAATTGGAATTCCTGTGCGCACGGTTTCAATCAGCCTATCAAAAAGAGCCACCTGCACAGTGGGATGAAGATGCGCTTCAATCTCTTCCACAGCAAGCATTGAGGGAGCAGATTCATTTTTGTTTTCAGCCCAGCAGGCGCAGGCTATAATTGGCAAAAGAGACCTGATTCCCTCGCCTGCAAGAAAAAGGGGAAGCTGCTCTCGTCCTTGCGCTCCGTGAATAAATTCCAAATGACCGGCAAAATTTGGCCGGATGCTGATTTCGTTGCCCAGTCCATCTTGACCTTGCAGCCATCCAGATATTTTTTTTAGCTGTTCCTGCCCTTCTTGGTTATTCAGGAGATCGGGCAAGTCGGTTCCATCAGAATGGCAGCAAAGACTATTTCTATCATTATGAGGTTGAGCTGTAATACGATTCGCTTGCAGCCATTGAAGTCGTTCAAGAGATTTGATTGCACAATGAATTTCCTTGACTATCTTTTCAGCATTTTCTGGCAGGCCAGAAGGAAGCATGGTGTTGAATCTTAATTCTCCAGTCCATGCGATGCCGTTACAGGTTCCAGTATAGATTGCTCTGGTTTCTTTTCCATTGCGGGATGCCATTTTTTGATAATCAACAGAAAAAACCTCTTTTTCATGCGATACGATTTTCAGACGGTTGACGAGCAGTCCATTATCATTCGTAAACTGGATAGTCAAATTCGGGCTTGAAGGAAGACAGGAAGCCTCAATGGTGATCTTTGGTGACATATTTGGATTTTTTCCAAGCCATCCCATTTCCTTCAAACTTGCTCCTCCTACGGCAGGACAGCTTAAAGCAAGCGGCCCTGCATGAGGCTGAATGGATTCAGCAAGTAGTGGAAGCAATCGTAATAACGTGCTTTTGCCAGCCTGATTGAAACCGTACAGCAAGGTCAGGGGGCGAATCTCAAATGCCGTTTCATCACGAAATGATCGAAATGCCTTAGTTCTGACAGTGAAAATTGTTCCTGAATGCTTCATGGTTGCTCTCCTTAACTTTTAACTCTTTTCCCCTGCCATCCCCGGCAATACTGCCACCACTGCTTCTTTTCTCGGCTGACCGGTGATGTCCGTGATCTTGCGTACTGCCCGTTCGCTGATTCGCTTGCCTTGCGCAGCCTCGCCCTTGATCAGGTAGTCGTCAAAGTCAATCTCTAAGGCATTCGACCGCGCCCGTGCTGAAGGTGCCAAGCTAATTCTGGCCCGTACCTTCTCGCCCACGGTGAGCAGTTGGATGACCGAGCGTTTATGCTCCTCGAACAGGCGGTACTCCTTGTTGAGGATGAATTTCGGGGTGCGGAAGCGCTTGACGTAGCTCAGGTTGAGCGCGCCTGCCCGGTAGATCAGGTTGAAGACTAGCTCCTTACGCACTGGCCCCAGCCAAATTAGCTCGCTGTCAACAAAGAGCTTATCCGGCACATTGATTACCTTGTAGAGGCCATCCCGGAAGATGAGCAGGATGCGGTCTAGCTCTGAGCAGGCAGCGGCCAGACCATCTTTGCCGTCCTCAGCCGCGACTTTATAACCCAGGAAACCCGACTCGCGGTGATAGACGAGCTGGAGATTACTCAAGGCTGCCTCACGTGCATCTACTTGGTCGAACTCCTTCAGCTCGCTCCGGCGGGGAAACAAGGCACCGTACTTGTCGAGCAGCCCTTGCAGGTACTTTTTGGTATAGCCAGTCACATCTGCCAAGTGGGTATCGACCACAGTAATGCTCTGTTCGAGTGCTCGGACTTCCTTGCGCTGCTTATTCAAGTCATAGCGGGATATTCGCTTGATCTTGATCTCCAGCAGCCGTTCGAGATCCTCCTTACTCACCTTGCGGATGAGCGTGTCAGCAAAGGGCAGCAGGGCGTTACGAATGGAACTGCTGATTGCCTGAAGCGAGGTCTCTTCTTCAATCTGCTTATACAACCGCTCTTCAATAAAGATTTGCTCCAGCTTGCGGGCGTGCAGGGTCTCCAAGAGCCTGCCTCGCTCAATCCGCAGCTCTTGCTCCAAATCACGGCGCAGCTTATCTGTGTTGTGCCGTAGCACTTCTTCCACGCCCATGATGCAAGGCATGTTGTCCTTGATCACGACCAGATTTGGCGAGACGCTCACTTCGCAGTCAGTAAAGGCGTACAACGCATCTACCGCGTCTTGGGCATAGACTCCACGCGGCAGCTTAATCTCCACCTCAACCCGTTCTGCCGTGTAGTCGTTGATCGAGGCGATCTTGATCTTCCCTGCCTTCGCTGCTCGCTCCACCGACTCAATCAGGGCCTCCGTAGTCAGGCCGCCTGGCAGTTCGGTGATGGTAATCGTCTTGTCGTCGCTCAGGTTCATCCGCGCCCGGCAGCGCAGCCTTCCATTGCCGCTCTCGTAGTTGGAGACATCAACAATGCCACCACCGGGGAAATCCGGGTACAAGGTAACATCGTGGCCTTCTAAATAGGCAATCTGTGCTTCCAGCAGTTCACAGAAGTTATGCGGTAAGATGCGAGTCGCCATGCCGACCGCGATGCCCTCTGCACCGAGCAAGAGGAGCAGCGGCAACTTAGCAGGCAAGGCTACCGGCTCTTGCGTTCGCCCGTCGTAGGAATCAACGAACTCAGTCAAGTCGCGGTTGAACAAGGTCTCACGGGCAAGCGGGGTCAGGCGGCATTCGATGTAGCGCGCTGCCGAAGCCTGATCGCCAGTGTGGACGTTGCCGAAGTTCCCTTGGCGGTCGATCAGGCAGTCCTTATTCGCCAGATTAACTAAGGCGGCAAAGATCGACTGATCACCGTGCGGGTGCAGCTTCATGGTCTCGCCGACCACGTTTGCCACCTTATGGTAACGGCCATCGTCGATGTTGTGCAAGGTCTGCAAGATGCGCCGCTGCACCGGCTTGAGGCCGTCGTCGATGTCCGGGATGGCCCGCTCGCGGATGACGTAGGCGGTGTAGTCGAGGAAGTTGCGGTCAAAGAGCCGGTGCAGGCGGCTCTGCGGAGAAGGAGAAGCGCAATTGCTTGTTGCTATATCGGTCATACGTTTGTTGCAGCTTCAGAGAGCTTCCGCGCCACACCACGGGCGATTTCCAAGGTTTCAGCGACTGTCCGTCCCTGAGCGATAAGCCCCTGCACAGACTCTGAAGTTGCCAGATAAACCCCTTCCGGCAGTTTCTCAATATGAAGATACAGAATCTTTTCCATGCTGTTCCTCCGTGTTATAGCGCAGATTGTTTTCTTGGCTGTGGACGTTGCTGCGGAAAATTGGTTTCAGGCCGTCGTCGATGTCCGGGATGGCCCGCTCGCGGATAACGTAGGCGGTGTAGTCGAGAAAGTTGCGGTCAAAGAGTCGATGCAGGCGGCTTTGAGGATGATCAGGGGCTATGATGTCAGTCATGCGTTTTTTTCTATCGCCGCTTGAACAGCAGCAGCTTGTAGATGGGTGCCATGTTTATGCCGGTGACCGTACGAACGCTCCCGTATTCAAAAGAACCCGCATCGCAGCCTGAACCAACCGGACGCGGATAGCCGCGCTGATCTATGGTCAGGCCAGTGCTGCATGTCGTGTCCAGATCAATCGCCGGGCTGCCCGCAGGCAGTGCGTGGGTCTTGGTAGCACCGCCGTTGTCGGCCAGAGGGGAGAGGATAGCGGCCAGCGCAGTAGGCTTGGTGCCGTCGCTGGTGGCGGTAATGTCGCTGCTGCCGGGCGTGAAGTTGTAGGATGAGAATGCCTGTGCGCTCGTCTCACCGCTGTGGCCGAAGAGATTATGGCCATCTGCTGTCACTGTGCCCTGGACTTCATTGCTATTGGAAGCTGCGAAATCTGGGCCGTGGAGCATGGCTGTGTTGCCGCTGACAAGGGAACTGCGCAATATGGCTGCGCCGCCGCCACTGTAAATTCCCCCACCGCTAAATGACACAACACCGGATAATGAGGAGAAGGACATGGAAATATAGTTCACGCTAACTGTAGAGTGATTCATCATCATTGTGCCGCCACTGTAAATCCCTCCGCCACCACCGTAGTATTCAATGAAAGAGGAAGATGAAACAGAAGAGGAAGCAGAGTTTCCACTGACTGTAGAGTCGTTCAGCGTGATTGTACCGTCACTGTAAATTCCCCCGCCGCCACTGTAGTAGATAAAGAAGGAGGAAGAGGAGACGGGAGAGGAGACAGAGTTCCCGCTGACTGTGGAGTTGTTCAGCGTGACTGTACCGCTACTGTAAATTCCCCCGCCCTTACTGTAGTAGAGAAAGGAGGAAGAGGAGGAGACAGAAGAGGAGACAGAGTTCCCACTGACTGTGGAGTTGTTCAGCGTGACTGTGCCGCTATAGCTGTAAATCCCCCCGCCCTCACTGTGGCAGATAAAGTCGGAGGAGGGGGGAGAAGAGGAGACAGAGTTCCCACTGACTGTGGAGTTGTTCAGTGTGACTGTGCCGCTATAGCTGTAAATCCCCCCGCCCTCACTGTAGGAAAGGCCAGCAGAGGAAGAAGAGGAGGAGATAGAGTTTTCGCTGACTGTGGAGTTGTTCAGCGTAACTGTGCCGCCGCTAGTGTAAATTCCTCCGCCAAGACCTGATGTGCTGTTATAGCCGCGAGTAACAATGACTTGATTCAGGATTAGGTTGCCGCTGTTGGCTACTCTCAGCACAGTGCCTACGCTGGAATTATTATTGCCGCTGATGAAGTAGTAGCCGCCCTCAATGATGACCGTGCTCGTGATTGTCGGCAGGGCGGCGGCAAGAGTGATATCTGTCTCCAAGGTTATGGTGTCATCTCCTGCGCCTGCCACGCAGCCGCCGGTGGCTGTGTCGGTATTGGCTGCAGTGATGGCATCAGCTAACGTGCAGGCACCGCCTATATCTACGGTGATGGTTGCCGCCTGCGCTGTGCCGACAGCCATCAGCAGCGCAGCCAAGAACAGTAGTCCCTTCAGTGGTGTTTTCAATCTGTCCTCCGTGCAAAGATGAATATGTTCTGCTTGCCGCTGCCGCTCCATGTCACTTCAGGATGATCAAGCAGCCATTGCAGCTTGTTGATCACCACGTCTATGAATGTGCCATCCATCATATCGCTCTTGCAAGCCCGCTGATTCGTCCTTGTTGAACATGAACTGGCCTGCCCTGTGCAAGCTGCTCCGTGCCGCATGATTATAGCAGGCATGGAGCAAGATGACGATATTTTCAGCTCTACAGCGGAGGAAAACTCCATGCTAGCATGGATCATGTGTTTACGAGCGGGGCGGTGGAGGCGGAGGCATTGCTGCTGTTGTTTGCTTCTTTGCTGTGCCAAGCTTGCCTTTAACTAAGACAATCAGCCCAACTGCAACGGCGAGCAGGATGATGCCAAAAAGAGGCCGGTAAACAACCCAAGCCAATGCAATGGTGATCAGCGATAGCACCGCCGCGATCAAGAAAGAGATGATGCCTGTACCCGCACCGATCACGTTACCTAAGAACGGCAGAACATCGGCCAGCACAGACAGCACCTTGAAGATCATACCTAATCCAGCAAACATCAGGAAAAAGCCTACAGCTCGGAGAATCCAAGTCAGCAGCTTGTTGTCGCTCTGGGCTTTCTGGAACATCGCTGCCGCCGTGTGGGTACCTGCTTGCAAGAGTTCGATAGTGTCGCCCGTTGAGGCTTGGTAAGGAGCAAAGCTGCTGCCAACTTGCTGGGCAGCCAAGCTCACATCAGTCGGCGGCACCGTCTCAAACGTAATCCGCACATCACCAACTTGGGGCGAGGAAGGATCAGCACCGAGATAGAATCCGCCGTCGTGCCGCTTCGCCTTCCCTTCCAGCTCTTGAGGCAAGGAAAGCTCGCTGCTGATCGGCAAGGCTTGCGAACCGCTGATCTTGCTGACCAAGGAGGACGGCAGGGTAAAAGCTCCCAGCGTGACGTTGTCCGCTACCAGCTCTTCGGAGTGATAGGGCATGGAGTTAGGATTCTCATGCCCTGACTTTTTGAAACTGGAGGAGCTGACGGTGTTGCCTGACCAGACCTTGCTGTACGAATATTCCGTCACTGTCTCTGTGCCGCCGCCGAGCTTCTTCTTGGTCTCACTCTTCGAGCTTTCCTGCCACTGATACATCTCCACTTCCCTTCGCAGTTTGAGGGCATTAGCAGACACGGCGAAAATTGGATCGGTCAGCGTGGCCTCGGTGACAGCTTTGCCGCTCAGATGCACTAACTTTCCCTCGTTGGCTGGAGTAACCTTGTCCGCAGGCACAGAGATCACTGTGCCGCTGCCTTCCTTCAGGGTTTTGTAAGTCTTTACCGCCCGACCTTCATTCCACAACAGGAGCGGGAACGCAGCGATGAACAGGACAAAGCCAAAGATAATGCCTTTAAAGGCCCCACCAATTCGGCTGAACCAAGATTCGTTGGTGACTTCTGTGTAGTTGTCTTCTGACATGAAATTTCCCTCTCTCTCTTGATAAGAACTACGCCAAAGTGAAACGGTCTATTCCCCGCAGCACCTGTTCTAACTCTGCCGTTGCCTGCTGAAGCAAGTCTTCGGTGTTTCCACCTTGGCAACAGGTGTTTTCCAACTGAGAAGCGACCTCTTGTAGAGCTTCCGCACCGATAGTGGCAGCAACACTTTTCAGAGTATGGGCTAATCGAGCTGCACCGCTGACATCGCCAGTCTGTTGGGCCGTTTTAAATTTCTGGACAAAATCGGCTTGATCTTGCCGGAAGAGCAGCAGGATTCTGCGGTAGAAATCCGGGTCGTGCATGGTGTTAGCCAAACCTTTTTCCGCATCGATGCCGACTAAAGCAGTAAAATCGACGGGAGCGGCGACGGGTGCTGACGACTGCTCAGAGAAAGCAGACGAACGACTTGGCGGCAGCAGACGGCACAAGGTAGCCAGCAGTTCTTCCTCACGGAAAGGCTTACCGATGTGGCCGTTCATGCCAGCTAATTTGCTTTTTTCGCGGTCGCCGGTCATGACATTGGCAGTCAACGCGATGACTGGTAGGTCTTTGTAGCGCGGCTGCTTGCGCAGCTCCCGACAGGCAGTGCAGCCGTCCATGACCGGCATCTGTAAATCCATCAGCACACAGTCAAAGGTTTCTCGGCTCAGAGCTTCCAGTGCCTCAGCACCGTTGTTAGCCAATGTCACCTCTATACCTCTCCGCCGCAGCAAAATCAAGGTCAGCTCTTGATTCAGCGGATTATCTTCTGCCAACAAAATTCTTGCCCCGCGTAGTCGTCCGAAATCAGATGACAGCTGGGTCGGCGCAGAACGTGGCCTTTCTTCCTCACTGATTTCAAGCGGTAAGGTGAAGGTAAAAACCGAACCCTGCCCGTACACGCTTTCTGCGTGGATCGAACCACCCATCATCTCAACTAATTTTTTGCTGATCGACAAACCAAGACCGGTACCGCCGTACTTCCGGGTGATTGAGTTATCTGCTTGACTGAAAAGCTGAAATAAATTCCGCTGCTGTTCTTGGGTGATACCGATACCAGTGTCGCTGACCGAGAAACGCAACACCGCCCTGCGTCCTGCCCGCTCGATGAGATCAACCCGAATAGTGACTCTGCCCTGCTGGGTGAACTTAATCGCATTGTTACCGAGATTAATCAGGATTTGGCCAAGACGCAGCGGGTCGCCACGAAGGTTATCTGGCACCTCTGCTGCCTTGTTGACAGTCAGCTCTAAACCTTGCTCTGCCGCTTTGAAGCCGAGCAAACTGTGCAAACTCTCTAACACCGAGTGCAGACTGAAGTTGATTTGCTCAATCTCCAGCTTACCTGCTTCAATCTTGGAAAAATCAAGAATATCGTTGAGAATGCCCAGCAATAGCTCGGCAGAACTGCTTATTTTTTCTAAATAATTCTGCTGAACAGGCGAAAGGTCAGTAGCTAAGGCTAACTGAGACATGCCAATCACCGCATTCATCGGGGTGCGGATTTCATGACTCATGTTGGCCAAAAAATCTGACTTGGCCTGACTGGCTGCCTCAGCCTCCCGCCGAGCCTCAATGAGTTGCTGCTCAATCTGTCGCTGCTCAGTGATGTCTCTACCGATAATGACGAGTGCTTTGCGGCTGCCGTCGGCAAAAAAGAGCGGCATCTTGCGGACTTCAAATAGGCGTGGGTGGCCGGTTAGATCGGTGGCTGTCTCGTCTTCGATCAGCATGGCCCGCTTTTGCCAAGCCCGTTCGTCGCTGGCCGTACAAGCAGCGAGCACATTGGCCAAGACTGGCTGTTCCTGCCCGATTTCTGTATCAGTTTTACCCTGCCACGCAATCCTTTCCACATGAAAAAGTTGCCGAGCTACCCCGTTCGTCAGTAACCAGTGGCCTTTGCCGTCTTTGAGAAACACCGCGTCAGGCAGGGTTTCCATGAAGGTGGTCAGGCGATGGAAGTTTTCCAGCAGCTCGGCCTCGGTTTCCTTGCTGCGGGTGATGTCGATATGCACACCCATAAAGCGCACTGCCCGACCTTCAGCATCGCGGGCGATCACCCGACCCAGAGCGCGAATCCATCGCCACTGGCCGTCCGCTGTGCGCAGGCGATATTCTGCGCTACAACAGCCGTCATCGCGCTCCAGAAAAGGCTGCACTGCTGCACCGGTGGCGATAAAATCCTCTGGGTGCATCAGCTCCTGCCAGAGCTTATTGGTGCGCTGAAAAGCATCATGTGGCCAGCCGAGCATGGTGAAAAAGATGTCGTTGGTGTGCAGCACATTGCGGCGAGGATGCCAATCCCACATGCCCAACCCCGCCACCTCCAAGGCTAAAGCCAGCTGCCTGCGGCTCTCTTCCAGCACCTCATCTGACTCGGCGAGGCGGTTCTCCATTCGGTGGAGAAAAATGTAATATAAGAGCAGTAGCCCGGCAGTAGTACCCAGCAAAAAGAGCAGAAAAAAGGTGTTGATTCGGCGTGCAGCCAGCAGCTTGTCTAACTCGTCACGGACAAAAAGCAGGCTGCCGACCTGCTGCCCGCCCGCGTCGATCACTGGCACCGTGTGCTTCATGCAGAACATCGAGTCGGGTATGATTTTGCGCAGCAACTCCTGCGGCCAGCTGTGCTTGTGACTGCTGCTACTGGAGCAGTTTATGCCGTGCGGCAGTTGGTCAGCCATGATTACCCGATCTGGGAACGCTGACCAGTCTGCGACATGGCCCAGCATTTTCATGCCCTGTTCCCAGCCCTGCTGGTTAAGGTATCCCTTGCCCACGGTGAGCTGGTAGCCGTCAATGGGCTTGAGTTCGGCAAAAATTGGCAGCAAAGTGGCTAACTCCCGACCCAGCTCGATGTAGCCGATTAACTGCCCTTTTTGGTCGTGCCAAGGCATGACCGCCCGGAGAGTCAAAGTACCGAGCGGACCAATTTCTAAACCAGAAACCGCATTGCCTGTAGCTGCCGCTTGCTCTAAGGTAACACGATTGATGCGGTCGCCGTGACGGTCAGGCTGATGCACCCGCAGAAAGCAAGTTTTATCCCGGTTATGAAAATAAAAATGGGTGATCTGGCTGTGGCGACTGAGATGACGGTTGATAATCAGAGCCGAGCGCAGTAAGGTCACTCGGTCTTTGGCGAGAAACTGCCGTAACAGCTCCTGGTTCTCGCTCAAAGTCAGCAGGAGTGTTTGCAACATTTGTCCGTTTTCCGCGATCCGGCGGGCATAGAGGTCGTTAATCATCTCACGCCATTCACTCTGCCGCACCGCATCCTGCTGCTGATACATCCAAAGAACGGAAAGAAAATAGAATACTCCCAGAAGCAGCATTCCAGTCAACAGGGAGCAAAAAACATGTTTTTTAGCGGTGTGGGCACTGCGCCGGACGCTGCTTTGGGCAGCGAGGAAGGTGCTCTTGAAACTCATGCGCTCTCCTGCTTGTGGTATATCGAAAAAAACAAGAATTCATCTCTATCTGAGAAACATGGTGCCTTGGAAGCTACCGCAATGCAATAAAAAAAACAGCCGATGCCTCTGATTCTTGCCAACCGAGCGGAAATAATTTGACAGCAGCGAAAAAGGATCAGTAAAATTGGCTGATTATTTTAACAAGCCTGTTCTGGGCAGTAAAATAACCCCGTGCCTTTTCAGGCAATCTACGGTATCTTTTCTTCAGGAATTTTCCATGACCGCAGCAGACCGCAGTAGCGAAATTTTTGCAGATAAACTGTTGGTACTTGACCGCATCGGAGCAGAACAGATGCTGGCCGAGGCACGGGCGCAAGATGCGCCGCTCAAAGCGGTGGAACGCTTAGTGGTGCCTGCTCTGGAGGAAATCGGCAGACGCTGGGAGCAAGGCAGCGCGGCCTTAGCGCAGGTGTATATGAGCAGCCGCATTTGCGAGGAGCTGGTCGATAAGCTCCTACCGCCCTCCAGCCCAGAGCGGATTCTTCGCCCAAAAATTGGTATTGCCTTGCTCGATGATTATCATGCCCTCGGCAAAACGATCGTCTGCGCTGCGTTGCGGGCCAGTGGCTATGAACTCTGCGACTACGGCAGGCTGACTGCCCCAGAGCTGGCCGAACGAATCTGCCGCGATGAAGTGAAGATTGTCTTAATCTCCACCCTCATGCTTCACTCCGCGCTTCAAATCAAACAGGTGAAAATACTTCTCGTCGCTGCTGGTTCTGCAACGAAAATCATTGTCGGCGGGGCACCGTTTCGCTTTGACCCAGAATTATGGCGGGAAGTGGGGGCAGATGCAAGCGGAAACAACGCCGCCGAAGCAGTACGAGCAGTGGCCCGCTGCATGGAGGAACTTACCCAATGAGCAACGCAGAAATGACCTCGATGGAACGGGTGCTGACCACGCTCAGTCACCGAGAGCCAGACCGCGTCCCGTTTTTTCTCCTGCTGACTATGCACGGGGCTAAAGAACTAGGTCTAAGTATCCGCGAGTATTTTTCTCAGGCAAAATATGTTATTGAAGGTCAATGCCGCCTGCGGGCCAAATACCACCACGACTGCTTCTATCCTCTGCTGTACGGCGCAGCAGAAGCCGAAGCCTTTGGCGGCGAAATCGTATGGTATGAGGACGGCCCGCCCAACAGCGGCGCACCAGTGCTCAAAAAGCCAGAGGATATCCTTGCCTTGCAAGTTCCAGTGGTGGACGAAACGCCCTGTCTCTGCCGAATGCTGGATGTGATCAGTGGCCTCAAAGAGCGGGCTGGCAACACCGTGCCGATTATCGGTGTGGTTATTTCGCCCTTTTCTCTGCCAGTCATGCAGATGGGCTTTGCCGCCTATATTGAGCTGCTGTACGAACAACCGGAGTTGTTCGCCCGACTGATGGCGGTGAACCAAGCCTTTTGCGTGGCTTGGGCGAATGCTCAGTTTCAGGCCGGAGCCACAACGGTCTGCTATTTTGATCCGCTGGCCTCGCCCGACATGATTCCACCTGAAATGTACCGCCGCACCGGACTGGAGATGGCCCGGCAGTGTCTCTCCTACTTCAACGGTCCGGCCTGCATTCATCTGGGTTCAGGCCGCTGTCTGGCAATGGTGGAGGAACTAGCCAAAGTCGGTGCGGTCGCCGCCGGTGTAAGCGCATTAGATGATCTGGCCGCAGTTAAAGCAGCGTGCAAAGGAAAAATCACGGTGGCGGGCAATCTGAATGGAATTGAAATGCGTCGTTGGACACCGACGCAAGCCGAGGCAAAAGTAAAGGAGGCTCTGGCCGCAGCCGCAGCGGGCGGTGGCTTCATTCTTACCGATAACCACGGTGAAATTCCTTGGCAGGTCAGCGACGAGATTCTGCTGGCGATCTCTGCGGCAGTGCAGCAATGGGGCCGCTCTTCGTGAGACCGCTTTCTCTCTGCTTTTTGGTTTGCAAGCAGCTCCTGCCTGATACCCAAGCGGCCGCGCAGCTTCAGGGGATAACTGGGCTTGAAGTGAGAGCTTTTGCCGCTCATTGTGCTTCCCGACTGGCTGACAGAGAAGAGTTGATCGCTTTGGTGAAAGAGAGTGGGGCAGATGCCGTTGAGATCATTGGTTGCCGCTGTCTTGCCAAGGATTTGAAGATTCCTGGCAGTCGAATCCGGCGTGCCGAGCAGTGCGTACATCTGCTCTGTAGCCCAACCTTGGTCAGACATCTTCGTCAGAGCGGAGCTGGACTGCTTTTGCCAGGCTGGTTGGCTCGTTGGCAAGAGCAGTTAGCTGATCGAACCCAAGCGGCAGAGCTGTTTGAGCACGATGTCAACAAGCTGGTTCTGTTAGACACGGGCAGGGATGAGCAAGCGAGTCTGCATCTCGCCGAGCTGGCCGACCTTTTCCAGCTCCCAGCCGAAATTCTGCCTATAGGCTTGGAATATCACGGCTTACTATTAACCAAAATAGCAGCAGAATATCGACAGGAGGAACTAGAGCGACAGAAAGAGCAGGCTCGTCAACAGGCCGCACAGACCGCCATGATCTTCGACATGCTGGGGTTAGTGGTCAAGGCGAGTTCGGAGCCAGAGGCTTTCGCTGGAATTGCCGAGCTATTTACCATGCTCTTTGCGCCTCGGCAGATTCGCTGCCTCCCAGTGACGAAAAACGGCCTTGCCACGGATCGATTAGCTGACTTAAACGCGGAGGAACAGCAGGCTGCTACGCAATTCCTTCTTGAGAGCGAACGACAACACCAACTCTTGGCCAGCGGTGATGGCTTTCTTTTGCGGATCGGTACAGGTGGAAAGACCTTGGCTGTGGTGCTCGTGCAGCAGGTCGCTTTTCCTCAGCATATCGGCTCGTACATGAACACCGCCCTGCACGTGTCCGGGGTTTGCGCCTTGGCGGTTGAACATGCACATATCTTAAAAACGCTCTTGGATACCTCGCGGCTAGCAGGCAAGGCTGAAGTGGCGACTGAGGTATTGCACAATGTCGGCAACACGCTGAATAGCATTTCGGTTTCGGCAGAACGGTTGGGGGAAATGGTACAGAAAAGCGGCAGCTCCACCCTGCCTGCGATTGTCGAGTTGATAGAGCAGCACAAGGAGGATCCAGCGGCTTTCTTTGGCAGCGATCCCAAGGGCCGCAAACTGCCGCTCTACTTTGCCAGCCTTTCTGCCCAGTTGACTAAAGAGCGTTGGCGGCTCTTAGAGGAAATTGGGCATCAGCTCCGGCATGTCCGCCGAGCCGCTGACATCATCCGTACCCAGCAGGATGCTGCGGGCGGCAAGGTGCTGATCGAGCAATTTGATCTGGCTTCAGTGATTGAGGAAAGCATGGAGATTTTTGAGCAAAAGATCACTGAGCGGCAGATTCAGGTGGAACGCAATTATGCCCGACTTCCGGCCATGCAGGGCGAACGGCGCAAAATCTTACAGATTATGGTTAATCTGATTAGTAATGCCGCTGATGCGTTTGAGGGACTCAAGCAAACAGAGCGAAAAATCAGCCTCCGGCTCCAGCCTGTTGACACAGAGAATGAACACGTTATGGTAGAAGTAGCAGACAACGGCAGAGGCATCAGCAGCGAGATCATGGAGCATATTTTTGCTTTTGGCTTTACGGCCAAAAAAGGCGGACATGGCTTTGGTCTGCACAACGCGGCTAATCTGGCAACGGAAATGGGCGGTACGCTGACGGCGGGAAGTCCGGGCGAAGACAAAGGGGCGGTTTTCAGGCTGGAGCTGCCGACCACAGCGGGTAGGAGGAGGGGAGCGTGAAAAAAAACGGCAGGATCGACCGAATTTTGATTGTTGACGACAATCCAGACATCCACAGTGACATCAAAAAAATTCTGCTGCACCAGAATGAATCAGGCGAATTGGATGCTCTGTTCGCTGATATTGTTGGTCAAGAGGCACCGACGGAAGAAAAGGCGGATTTGCTGATCGACTCAGCCTTCCGGGGCGAGGAGGCAGTGGAGATGGTCCGGCATTCTCGGTTAGAGCGAAAACCCTACGCCTTGGCCTACGTCGATATGCGACTCCAGCCCGGTATGGACGGCTTGAAGACCATAAAGCGACTCCAGCAGGAGGATTATCAGCTTCAGTTTGTGGTGATCACGGCGTATTCTGATTATTCGTGGCAGGATATCAGCTCGGCTCTGCTCTCTGCCGACAAGCTGTTGATCCTGAAAAAGCCCTTTGAGGCGATTGAAATTCGCCAATCAGCAGCAGCCTTGATTGAAAAATGGCATTTAACGGTGGAGCATAAACAGGCTATGTCCGCTTTAGTTATGCAGCGGAATATGCTGGAAGAGCATGTGCGTGAGCAAACCGCTGAACTCCGCCACACCAACGATCTGCTGACCAAAGAAATTAAGGAACGGCGGCGGGCTGAGGAAAAAATCCGCCTCCACCGTGACAGCTTAGAGAAGCAGATTGAGCTACGCAGTGCAGAAATCCTCCAGCAGAATCGCTTTCTCAGCACGGTGATCAATTCGTTGCCGCATCCTTTTGCGGTCATTGATGTCGCCACGTTCCGAATCTTGGCTGCCAACAGGGCCGCAGGTAGTCAGGCAGCAGGTCGGGATCACTTGAAAACCTGCTATCAATACATGCACGGTTTCAGCCAGCCTTGTTTTGAACAGGGATTAGAATGCCCGCTCAACATCGTGCGCGAGCAGGGCAGGCCAGTCATGGTCGAGCATGTCGGTACTGATGCAGCAGGTAATCCGCAAACGATGGAAATTCATACCTGTCCGGTGACAGATCGACAGGGCCAAGTCACGCGGGTGATTGAATATTGCATCGATATCAGCCGTCGGAAAAAAATGGAAGAGGAGCTAATCCGCAACCGAAAGATGGAAACCGTATCGATGATGGCTGGTGGTATCGCTCATGACTTCAACAACCTGCTGATGGCGATTACCGGCAACCTTGAGCTGGCGATGATGAAGCTCCACCCGGAGCACCGCGCTCTGGGCTTTCTCCAAGATGCAACCGCCTCAGCAACAGAGGCCAAGGAGCTATCGCACAAATTTTTGCTGTTCTCGAGTTTCACGCCACCCGTGCGGCAAGCTGTGGCACCTGCGGAGTTGATTAGGGCGACTTGCTTTTCCTTTTTTGAAGGCGGGAACGTTGTGCCAGAGCTGGATATGTCGGATAACTTGCTGCCGATTTATGCCGATCCTGGGCAGATTGAGCAGGTACTGCGCGAGTTGTTCCGTAATGCAACAGAGGCGATGGCTCCTGCTGGAGGACGAGTGCAGGTCAGCGCAGAAAATATCTGCCTGCTCGGTCATGAGGCTGCTGGCCGCAAAGAAGGGGAATATGTCCGCATCACTGTCCGCGATCAAGGCCGTGGCATTCGCAAGGACGATTTGCCCAACATTTTTGATCCCTATTTTTCTGGGAAAACAAGGGGCAAAACCAAGGGGATGGGACTGGGGCTAACTATCGCCGCCTCGATAGTCAGTCAGCACGAAGGCTACATTGAAGCGGATTCGCTGCTGGGGAGTGGCACCGCCGTGCATATCGACTTGCCTGTTGCTCCATCCTCGGATTAGCCCAGCTTCGCCTCATCCAGCACTTCTCTGACCAAAGTGGCCAGTTTCGTTGAATTCAACGGTTTGATCACGTAGCGGCGCACCCCTAGGGCTAGTGCCTCTTTTTCCGCCAAGGCAGCGGTGTAGCCAGTGCAGAGAATCACCGGCAGGTCGGGACGGATTTCTAGCACCGCCTTGGCCAGTTCGCTGCCGGTCAGACCAGGCATAGTTTGGTCTGTAACCAGCAAATCGTACAATGCTGGGTTCTGCCGAAATTTTTCCAAGGCAGCCATGCTCTCGGTTTCAGCATGAACCGAATAGCCCAGCGTAGTCAGAATCGCGCGGCTGATATGGACAATCGACGGCTCGTCATCCACAAAGAGAATGCGCTCCGTGCCGCAAGGTAACTGCGCCACGCTGTCTGTCTCCTGCTGCATATTCTTGCTCTCTTCTGGCAGGACTGGTAGATAAACATGAAACGTTGTTCCTTTACCCAACTCGCTTTCCAACTCGATGAAGCCTTGGCAGTCTTCGACCACCCCGTGCGTGACAGCCAAGCCTAGGCCAGTACCCGCGCCCTGTTCCTTGGTAGTAAAATAAGGATCAAAGATGCGGGCCATCGTTTTTTCGTCCATGCCGCAGCCATTGTCCCGAACGGTCAAAACGATGAACAGCCCTAGTTGGAGCAAAGGCCGCTCTTCTCTCTGGGAAGCGGTCAGCTCTGTTTGGCGCAGGATGATTTCCATTTTTCCCTGCTTGCTGCCAATAGCCTGGGCAGCGTTGGTGCAGAGATTGAAAACGATCTGGTGGATGCTGGTTGGATCAGCCAGTACGAGACCGCTGTGCTCGTCGATTTCGGTACGAATATCGATGGTTGACGGCAGCGAAGAACGCAGCATTTTCACCGCTTCCTTGACGAGCAAATAAATCCGCAGTGGTTTTTTGCGGTGCTCGCTTTTGCGGCTGAAGGTGAGTATCTGCTTGACCAGTTCCGTTGCCCGGTTCCCCGCGATAAGCACCTGTTCCAGATCGTTGCGAGCATTGCTGCCCTCTGGCAGCTCCATTCGAGCTAGCTCGGTGTAGCCGAGAATTGCGGCGAGGATGTTGTTGAAGTCGTGGGCAATGCCGCCTGCCAAGGTGCCGATAGCCTCCATCTTTTGCGCCTGAAATAGCTCGTCCTCTAGCTTTTTTTTGTCAGTGACATCGTGGGCAATATAGACAAAATAAAGGAATTCACCCTCCGGGTTGAGCACTGGCGCGGCACAGACATGGAAAAATTTGCCAATCGCCTTGTGTTCCATGCCGCCGCAGTGTTTCTGTCGATCGCTGATCGCATGAAGGCCAGGACAGCCCGCACAGGGTTGATCCGAACCTCGGAACAGGCTGTGGCAAGTCATACCGAGCAGCTTTTCTGGTGGCAGGCGGAAAAATTCAAAGGTGGCTTGGTTGGCGCGGATAATCCGCATGTCTTTATCTTGCAGAGTGATGATATCAGGGATCGCGTCAAAGGTACTTTCCCATTCCTCAGTTTTACGGATCAGCAATTCCCTGGCCTGTTTCCGCGAGGTCACATCCTCATACACCGCGACGATCTCGCCAGTCGGCAACTTGTAGATGTAATATTCCAGGCAGGGAAATGATGTGTCCTTACTATCGTTACCGATAGTTGTTTTTTGAATGCACGAGGAGACAGAACAATGCTCTGGGCTGCCACTCTTTGCTACTCGCTGAAAAACTTCCAGTAATCCCGACTCAGCGAAGCCGAAAAATAGCTCGGTCGGTCTTCTGCCTGCTGGGTCAGTCGCTTCATCCAGCCTAGCGATGCGCATTCCAGCTGGGTTGATTCGCTTAACCTGAAAGTCCTGTCCTTCTTGATCTACCTCATAAACCGCAATGCCGTTGGAAATGTTATCAACAATACTGCGTAGATGCTGTTCTTGACTTGAGAGTTTTTCCTCCACCATCGCCCGCTTGCGGCGCAGTCTGCTGCTCTGGGAATAAAAAATCACCTGACCGGTCACACCAATCAGATAAATCAAGAGATGATAGAGGGCACTAGTTTTGAACTGCCTTTGAAACAAGTTTACGGTTTCTTCCATCGGGACGATGACGCTAATACCACCACGGATATCACCTAATTTATATCCCTGTTCAGCATGACATTTCAGGCAAGATTCCTGCACAATGGTTGGACTCATAACCCGCATGAACGGCTTGCCGTCCTTATTGGTCAGTTCAGCAAATTCTTTCGCCCCGTGTTCAAATTGCCGCAATGCCTGATTTTCCCAATCATCAGGCTTATTTTCAGGCCGAACTACTCGCAGGCTGGTGATATGCCCGGTGAAAACACCGTTCATCTCCTGTTCAAGCTCATGAATCTGGCGGGTCATGTAAGCCGGGTTGACCATCGTGAGCTTTTTTCCGTCTGTGGTGCTGACATCTCGATTCGACAGATTGCTCAAATAAGGATTTGGCGGGGTTTTATCACTGATTTGCACATAAACGCCGCCTTGTCGGGCATTCCATATCCGGTAAATATGGTCCTTATGAATGGCAGCCAGCCCTATTTCTTTGCCGATAAACTTGACGTTGTTCCACTGGTTGCGGACAAATAGGCAAAGAGAACCATTGATCAGAATCGACCAAAATATGAAAGCGGTCAGTACCCAGCAGCGAAGATGCTTGAGATCAGAATGCACTGTTCTTTCCATAAAAGATTACGCAGTAAAAGAGGCGAACAACTCTTGACGGAACACTGAAAGAAGGGCGATTGAGGCCCGCATATCTTCACTGTATAATGGCTGAAATCAGAAGTCAAACAGGATTGGCTCGCAGGTCGCTTCCCCATTTTTCCCCATTTTTAACCACCCGGCTTGATGAATCCTTATCTATTTTTTTGTTCTTGCGACACTGCTTGCTGTGTAGGTAGAATTTCAATATGAATCAGGAAAAATCGGATAGTTGCGCAAGTCATAATAAAGAAGGAGTCAGCTCTTCCGAACTGACTCCCTTTTTTATTGCACAGGCAGTCTAATAATCTTGCTCCTGCTTCACTATCGAGAGAAACCCGATTTATCTGTCGCTAAATTTGCTACTGTCTCCAGCTCATAATAGCGACATGCTTCCATCAAAAAACGGCATTCTGTCCACATGTCACCATCAACTAAAGGCATGAAGAGATCATGGATGTTGTCCGCGCCCAGATAAACCGGCAAGCCGCTGCTCACTAACTCCTCCACCGGGGCGATGGAATTGTGCAAGGGAGCGTATTTCTGAAGTTGCTTCATGCTCAAGGCAGCAGAAGGACAGACTATGAAGCTCAGTCCTGCATCCTTGGCCACCCGCATGATCCGCTTGCGTTCGCTCTGATCTTTGGCGGCTAACGATACCGAATGCACAGCCCGCACCCGTCCTTCCATACCGTGTTCAATCGCTTTAAGAGCCAACAGTTCGGTTTCGTTTTCATCAGGATTGTTTTCTTGATCCACATGCACATCCACTGGCTTGCCGAGATTTTTGGCAATAGATAAAATGATATCTAAATGCTTTTCTGGTAAAGGCCGATCTTTCGATGGTAATCCACCGACGACATCTGCCATTTCACAGGCTTTTTCAAAGAAATTTCTTGATTTTTCCTCAAGAACGCCCTCTAATGGCTGCACTGCAATTTCAATTTTTATCTCGTGTTTATATTTTTCCTTGAGCGCGAGAGCAACCTGCATCGGCAGGAGTTTGACCGTATTGTCAGCATCAATAAAGGTGCGGCAATGAGTGACACCCTGCGCCTTCATCACCTCTATACAACGGCTCATCCTTTCGGTCAGATCGCTTTCTGAATAATTTTCCTTCACATATTTGTATAATTCCCACTTCTTCTGCATGTTCGCCTGACTTAATTTCAGGTTGTCAGGAGATATGATGTATGATTTGTCAAAGTGGGCATGATAGCAGGCAAAACCTCCTTTTTCTAACACCATCTGAAGGAAGTATTTCTTCATATCCCAAGGCGCAGATGGGTCAGTGATGGAGTATTTAAAGATATTCTGTTTTTTATCCTTGAGCAAACGCTCAAGGGTCATGGCAGCTAACTTTATATTAGTAAATATTGGAATACCATTCTCGATACAAAGTGCTCTGATTGTCGATGAATCAGAGTCCTCATCATAGTCCTTGTTGCCAGTAAGAATGTTGATAACCAGATCAAATTTGCTATCTGATAGGTAATGCAGAATATTGGGCGCGATATTGTCGGCAATTTTGTGCAGCGTGGTGTTACTTACCCCGTTATCTAAAAGAAATTGACTGGTTCCTGTCGTGGCGAAAAATTCAACTCCAACTTCATGCAGCTCTTTGATATGAGGAAGGAGAGCTTTCTTATCCTCCTGCTTGCCGGAGCTGACCAAAATTCTCGTGCGGGTACTGCGGCTGGCCAATTTGAGGTTGAAAGCCAACAAATCTAAGGACTGATCAAAGTGGGTCATGGCAGAATAAGAGAAAATTTAAATTGTTAAAATGACGCACTGTTCTTAGACATACGTCCTTGCAACAGTAACGTTTACAGCGTCAGTCGCGCCTCGGTTTGCCCCCCGGCTGCCGCCTCTTGCGCTTCTTGTGCCTCCAGAACACGCTTGAACAAGGCTGAGGCCATCTCAGCATACTGCTTTGCCTCATCCTTTTTCCGCTGTCGGTCGCAGAGTTTGGCCAACTCTTGATAGATACTGCCGACAGCTGGATGATCTTTGCCGCGCAGCTTCTGGGTCACAATCAGAGCTTGCTTGTAAAATTCCTCAGAGCGGTCGTAGTTACCGCAGATGCGGCTGGCCTCGGCTAAATGATTATAGATAATGATCAAGCTGGCTAAGTCAGGCTGAGGCGACTTCGTCTTGATTTTCAGCAGTCGCTCCAGCAAGGGAATGGCCTCGAATTCCGCCTCCAGTTCCATGTGCAGGCGAGCCAGCTTATCAAGGATTCCGGCCAGTACCAAGTCGTTGTCGCTCTTTTCCATAATCGCCAAGGCCTGTTTGTACGGCCCTTCTGCTTTCTCGTACTGGCCTTGGCTTTCCTGAAGTTGGCCAAGCAAAAACCAGCAGGTTCCCATTTCCGCGTGTTCTTTACCCAGCTGTTTCGCGATGCCGTTCATAGCTTTTTTGCAATATTCCCCTGCTGGACCGGGCTGACCAGACAGCAGCGCGGTCCAGGCGATTTCTCGCCAAGCTAAAGCCAGCTCTGCCGATTCCTCGCCTTTCTGCACTAACAGCTTTTCAATCGCGGAGAAACAGGCCAATGCCTTTTTGTGCTGGTACATTTTCCGCGCCAGCAATCCCGCTGCCTTCAGATAATGAATGTTGCTTTTATCTAACTCAATTGCCTTGTCAAAACGGACAGCAGCCCGGCTGAAATCCATCCGGCATTCCGACAACCGCCCGCTGTGAAAGGCAGCAAAAGCACCAATTTTTCCGCCTTTGCCGACTAACTTGTCGAAAACCTGTTCCGCCTCTGCCGTGCTGGCATTGGCTTGAAGACCAACAGAAGCCAGATCGTAATCGGCCTTGTCCAGCATGTTTTGCATTTTTGTCAGCGCGGTCAAGGCACTTTTGCGGCAGGCAATCTCGTTCCGGTAGCTCTGCTTAAAAAAGGTCAAAGCCTCGGTGATGGCAGTCACGGCCATTTGGAGCTTTTCGCGTCTGCTGTCATCGCGAGTTTCGATGGCTGCTGTCAGGGCAGGCAGCAACTTTTTTTTCTGGGCAATCAGGCGTTGCCCGTAAGATTCAGGCGATAGGGCTATATTGGACACAGACTTGATTCCTCCTCAGCGTCAGGGAAAACATAATTCAGGGACTGCTCCAGGCGGCGCGATACAGAAGCGCAATCCTGCGTCCTTGGTATAGCAGACCGCCCGCCGCAGGACAAGAAAATCTTTACAGGTCAGTCTTGAATCACGGCTTTGGCAATTTGAAAAATTGTCCTTTTTCTTCAGGTTGTTCGTCAACTCAAAATATTTCGTATTTTACGTGAGCAGTATCAAACAAAAAAAAGATTCGACATAGACTTGAGCATGATAACAGCCAGTTATAACATGGAGCAAAAAAGTACGGGCGAATAACTCATGCAAGAGGTCTAATGTCATACCCTGCACTGCTCCTTCCGGCAGCACACCTCCAGATCAAAGGCATTCAGCACCCGCAGGTTCCGTTCCCTTTCTGCCCCGCTGAGAGGTGGACGAGGTGGATATTCTCTGACCAACGCCTTTAATCGCACCCTGTCAGGAAGAGCCGTCATGCCGATTGCCAGCACTTTGCCTGCCGTTGTTTCCAGCAGCTCGGCATCTTGTCCGTTGGTGACAATTGCCAGCGGAATGCAGCCGCTAGCGTCCAACAACCGCGCCGCAGCTACGGCTGGTTTTTCGCGGGTGACAAGAGAACCCGGCCCGTAACGAAGAATCATCACCCGCTGGCCGCCGAGCGAGACAGTCAGGTCGATCACCGAGCGGACAAAGATGCTATTGAAGCAGGTCTCAAGAGCAAGACGCGGCTCCAGCTCCTCTTTGGTAAAGCCCTTTTCCTCGACTATCAGCCGTGCCAAAGACTGCCGGAACCGCTCATCGTCGGTGTCCGGCAGTTCCTCGCCACTGAGATAATCCTTCAGAGTGCCATAAACAAAATGATGCCCAGTTTGCTGCATTAGCCAATGGTGAAGCCGTCCAATAGAGTGAAATACTCTTCCGCCCGCTTGCTTATTTCTTCGTCGCTGATGCCGTTCATGCTCACAGGCAAAACGCTGTGGATGACAAAAAGCGGCAGCCACGTCAGGCCGCAGAGTTGAGCAGTTTGCTGAAACGGGCGCAGCAATTCGCTCATGGTGTAGTTGTTGCGCTCACCGGAGCGGTAAGCATCCTGCGGCCCGCCGGTAGTGACTGCGGAGAGCCAAAACTTGCCCTTGAGTTGGTTGCCCACACCTGGAGGATAGGCAAAGCCGTATTGCAGCACCTGATCCTGCCATTCTTTGAGCAAAGCCGGGCCGCTGTACCAGCGGATGGGATGCTGAAAAACGATTAGATCATGATCCAACAGCAGCTGTTGCTCCTTTTTCACGTCAATCTTGAAATCAGGATACTCCTGATACAGATTGCGGCACGTGAGGTTGGAGATTTGCCTGACTTTTTCGATCAGCATCCGGTTGCCTCTGGAATGCTCAATGTTAGGATGAAACAGATTGAGCAGAATGCGGGGCTTTGCCATGTTGTCCTCCGTGTTGGTTTATTCTTTCACTCGAGTAAGATACGCTCCTGAACGGGTGTCGATCTGGATCAAGTCACCTTCGACAACAAAAGGCGGTACTTGAAGCTGATAACCGGTTTCCACTGTGATCGGCTTGGTGTCAGTACCTGCGGTGTCGCCTTTGGCCCAAGGATCAGCCTGCGTTACCTTCAGGTTGACGAAGTTGGGTATAGACACGTCAATGGGCCGACTACCACCAAAGAAGAGCACCTGCACTTCCATGCCTTCTTTGAGAAAATGAACGTTATCGCCTAATTGTTCGCGGGTCAGAAATATCTGCTCAAAAGAGGCGGTGTCCATAAAGTGGAATTCCTCGCCTTGAGCATAGAGGAACTGCATGTTTCGCTCGTCCAAGTCCGGCTTCTCAAACTTATCGTTGGAGCGGTAGGTATTGACCAACTGGTTGCCAGAGATCATACTTCGCATCTTGGTGCGGTAGAGAGCTTGGCCTTTGCCTGGCTTGGAAAACTCAAAATCGGTCACAATATACGGCTCGCCGTCAACCTGAACTTTCAGTCCTTTGCGGAGGTCTGCTGCTGTGTACATTGGTGTATCCTCTGTGAAAAGTGTTGGTTAAATGATAAGGTGCTGCGAGTAGTACATATAAGGCCGCATGTTACGAGATGCCTCTGTTTTTTGCAACCTTTCCCTGTCTTTTCTTGTCAAGCACGGGAAACTCTTTTAAAGTGCTGAGTATCAGCAGTCATCCGGGGAAATCAGCCCGCATATTTTTTACCTGAACATCCAACCGCGTGGACCTCATGATCAAGGCAGGCATTCTTTCCGATACTCACCTGACCCGCGTCAGCGTGGATTTCCTCGATGCTGTCCGCCGCTGCTTTGCCGACTGCCACGTCGTCATTCATGCAGGCGATGTCGTTGATGTTTTCACACTGGATGTCTTCCGCGATAAGACTGTGTACGCCGTGCATGGTAACTGCTGCAACCTGTCCACCCAAGCTGCTCTGCCCCAACAGCTGGAGTTTGAGTTGGGTGGTTTTGCTTTCGGCCTAACCCACGGCAACCAGTTTGGTAGGCAGGGCAAGGAGATAGAATCCGGGCTACTCGCCCATTTTTCCCAAGCCGCTTGCCTGATCTACGGCCACACGCACAAAGCGGTCTGTCATCGGGCCGAGGGAAAATTGATCATCAACCCAGGCTCTTTTCAAATGAACTGTAGATACGGAAATCTCTGCACCTATGCCACGCTGGAAATCGGCAAGGAACTGCGGGGAGCAATTCACGAGTTTCCGGCAAGGTAATTTGTGTATCTCAAGCATGTTCCGCTATCTTCCGCAGTTTTTCCCGAATTAACTCAGTTAGCTCCTTTTCAACCAATTCTTGGGCAGGAGCATCCTCTTTCTGCAATGCTCTGAAAAAACGGTCGCAAATTTTTCGTTCCTCAGTTGTCCAGCTGGAGGCATAGCCCTGCTTCTCGCCTTCATCGACCAGCAATGCGGAGGTGCTGTCGCGGCGGCCATGCGCCCGACTGATGATCTGGCGGCAGTAAAGCAGGGCGCGGTCGAGCAGGATGTAGAGAAGCTGGATATTCGTCACCGGCCCGACCTGTAGCTGCTGCTTGTCCAATTTCATGCCCAAAAGCCTGCTGCCGGAAAGCAGCTCCTTGCCTTTGAAAGCCGCGCCCGCTGCGCCGATCACTCCACCGATGGCCGCAAACACACCAAAGGAAATTCCTGCGGTCATAACATCCAGCCCCACGCCCACTGCCGCCCCGCTCATCGCCGCCGCCCAGATCAAATCCTCATCACGCAGACCAAGAAACTGCCACGTTTTGGCGGCAAACAAATCTTCCTGTAAAATCGACTGCTCCGGCAGTTGCACCTTGAAAAGGTTGTGCTTGAACAGCCTGCGGATTTGCTGGTGCGCCGTGCGTTCTAATTTGGTGACAAACTGTGTGTATTCGCGGTGCAGCTGCGCTTTGAGCTGCGTTTCATCTTTGCCGGGCGGACAGTCCGCGCTGGCCCGGTAGCGCAGGCTCTCGGCGAGCATGGCGGTGATCAAGGTCGCGCTCTGGCGGCGGCGGTTTTCCCAGTCCGCACTGAACGCCTGAATGACAGTTTCAATCACCCCTTCCAAATCCTGATCAATGGCCTTGAGGCTGTTGAGCAGAGCGATACGCTGACTGTAGGTGGCTCGGTTGGAATTGAACAAACGGATTGAATTGAAATGCTTTCTGAATTCATTTTGCCAATCAGCAAGAAAGCTGCTGTTCTCGTCCTTGCAGTTGATGATCGCCATGCGGGGCCTGCCGGTGAGACGCAGAATTTCCATTTCGGCTCGGTCCATATTGCGGAGCGGGCGAGAACCATCGACAACAAAAATAATCCCTGCGCCAGAGGATAACGGTGCAAGCAAAGCGCAGTCGTCGTGCATGGCTGGGTCTTTACTGTGAATGCGGATGAATTCAGCCAGCATTTCGCGGTCATCGCCTTGATACGCCCGCATCCACGCCAGAGTTTTGCGAGGGTTCTGAAAGCCCGGCGTGTCGATGAAACGAATGACCTCGCGTCCGTCAATCAACACTGGAAAAATGCGGCATTCCGTGGTTTCACCGGGCACCGGACTGACCCGCACCGAGTCATCCTCGCTCAGGGTTGAAACCACTGAAGATTTGCCTTCGTTAGGATGGCCGACAATGGCGAATTCGGGTACAGGAACGTTATTCGGCATCATTTCACCAATTCGATGACATGCAGACCGGAGTCGCTAATTGTCGCGATTTTCTGCCGCCAGATGCGCAGATGCTCCGACTGCGCTGGGGTGATCAGGCTGTCCGCTGCCGGTCTGCCGATCAAGGCGATACTGATCATCGCCTGCGGGCCAATGGTGCGGCGCAGCAGACCAAGCCAAGTCAGCAGCTCCTGCACTGGTGGCTGCCACGCCTCGTGGATAATCACCACGTCAGCGCAGTCCTGCGCTATCATTGCCGTCTTGAGCGCGACTAATTCCTCTTCTTCGCTGCGGTCGAGTGTCCAGAACGGCACAATCTGCAGAAGCTGCTGCCCGGCTCGGCAACGGAGCTGTTCCGCCACAGCGGCGAAGGGCAGAACGGTCGCCAGCTCGTCAGGAATCAGGGCGATGACCGGCGGCAGTTTGCGGTCAGCAGAGACGAGCTGTTCATCATTCGGCGGCTTGACTGTAGTCGATTTTTTTTCTTCAGATAAAGATCGCCGCTCCTCAGTCCGGGCGGCAGTGGAAACTAACGGGGTACGCATCCGGTGAAGAATCTGACGGAAGCGGCCTTGTTGCATATCGAATTGCGCTAATTCCTTGCGCTGGCGGAGAATTCCAACGAAAAATAAAGCCAGCCGGGGCAGCAGGCCGTAACTCAGAACCGAGAGGCAGAGGAAGGGCCACCAAGAGGTAAGATTCTGATTTGCCAAATGATAGATGCCATTTTTGAGAATCAGCCGCGAGCCTTCGATTTGCGCTAAAGAAGGAATGCAATTCGGCAGCCAAGACCAAGGGAGGCTGATTGCGGCGACCAAGGCATGAACAGCGGCGGCATCAATCTGGAGCGTGGTTTGCCAGCCAAAAGCCAAATCAGAGCCGATTACCTTGAGGAGAGTTGCGGCCAGCACCCCGATGTTGAAGCTAATACCGAAGAGTTGGGCAAGGAGAAAAAAGGGCCGAAGAAAGAGCAGGCCATGCCGCTGCCGTAGGCTTTTGAAACTATTCGCGTGGGCTGCCCAGTTCATCCGGGTTTCCGCAGAAATACGCGAAGTAGCGCGCCGACCGGCGGTTGTGCATCTTTCCAGCAGCCAGAAAAAAAGCCGCCCGGTCAGCCGATAGAGCAGAGAAGATTCGAGGATACTGATTCCTTTCAAATTACTACAGAAGATGGAGGCAGTTAGCAGCAGAATCAGGGATAGCTGGAGCAGAACAAAAATAGCAAAATATGCCGCCACATTAACCGGCTGGGCACCAGAATAAGCAAGTAAGGAAAAGGCCAAGCCCGCTCCGCTGCTCAGTCCGGCCAGTGCCGCTGCGCCGAAAAAGAGGACAAACAACTCCTGCCAGAGCGCACCGGGCAGAGCCGTAGTTTCCGCCGCTCTCCGGCTGGCTAACCAGCTGCGGAGCAGTACGTCCGGTTGCTCGCTGACCGCCGCAGGCAGAGTAAGACAGATTGCCCGGTCGCGGGTGGCCAACCGTTCCATATCTTCGCCCTCGTCCTGATGCAGGAAAAATTCAAGATCAAGCAGTTCAGCGGTGTTCCAGCGTTGTGCGGACATTTTTTGCAAGTGTTCGGGAAGGGACGGCAAACAAGCCAATGTCGCTATCATAACGATGAAAGCAGCAGCGGTCAATTGTGGTCAAATAAGAAAGGCGGAAAACCCAGTCAACTGACTGAACTTTCCGCCTTGTTCAGGCCGCAGGAGACTCAGCTGCTTAGAAGCGGCAGCGCAGCCCAGCTCCGAAACGTCCGTACTCGCCGAGGGTGTCAAACTCGTCAACAGCAGAGCGAGCTTCGAAGAACAGTGAGGCGTTGAAGGTTTCCGGCTGACCGTAGATACGAGCACCAATGTTGGCAATCACATCCACGTCAGTGTCTTCTGCCTCAAGGTTGTCGTCGCCAGAAGTAATCCAGCCACCCAGACCAACTCCAACAAAAGCCTGTGACCACTGGTTGCCGAACATGAAGCGGAACCAGTCATACTGAAGGAGGAAATCCACCAGTATTGCATCGTCGCCGTCAGTGCCGGACAGATGCGGCGCACCACCGACCATCGCTAAAAAGGAAAGTCGATTGCTCAAAGAATGCTCAACACCTGCCCGCAGCATAAGGTAATCTGCTGGGTCAGACTGATGCAGATAGCCGACATCGGCAACAAAGCGGAAGCCGTAGCAAGACAGGCAACCAACCTGACCTGTTCCGACTACGCCACCTCCAGTGGTGATGACTTCTTTCAGAGCCAAATTGCCACAGGCTAACGGCACAGAAAAGACGTACTGCGCGCCGTTGCTGTAGATGGAAAACTCATACGCAGCCAAAGACTTTCCGCCCCAGACCATGTCGCTGACGACTCGCACTGAGCCGTAACCGCCTTCTTTGGACAGCATCCAGACAAAATTCTGGCCTGACAGGTAATCGACCCTGCTCACCGGAGCTTGGGGATACTGCTCCATTAGTGGCTGATACAGCTCAGGATAGCCTGCTTGATACAGGCCGTCTCTAATGTCTTCTTGGGTAGCCTGCATCATGTATCTGAGATCAGATACCGAAGTCAGTGGCGGCTGATAAAACGGGTTACGGCGCACGTTGGTCACAGTGACCGCTTGAGCAGCACAAACCGATAGAGCCAGCAAAACCGCAGCTTGGAACAACACCTTGAGTTTCATTGTGTTCATCCTCCTTCCTTCTTTTGTTGATATCGCCTCAGCGCAGAACTCTTTCGCTGGGCAATGTCTGACCTGAAAAAGATGCTGCGGTGAGAAATTTAAAAATTTGTATTTCATAGTTATATAGACTCTACCCAGATTCCGCAAGCTAAAAGCGCAGGCTGAATAGAAAAAGCCTGAAAACAAAAGATAACGCAATATCAGACCGACTAAAAATCTGTTCGACCAGCTTGATCTGTAAGTTTTGAATCATCAAGCAAGCAACGTATTCTGACCATCTTTTTCGGTCAATGCTAAAATATACGGGGCAAAATCATGCACGGCCACTATCTGTATCGCACAGCCGTGCGTGCCGCATTCAAATCGCCAAGTATGATCTCCAGCAGCAGATATCCGCTGCGCCTCAATCCCGGAGAAAATCCCCGGTTGATCTGCAAACACGCTCTTTTTCACTGCCTCCTTGACCGCCCAGAGCATGGTTAACGCTGTTTCCTGATTACCGAGATCAGATTGATTCTTCAGCAGCTTCAGTTCAGTCTCTGAAGCAAAATAATTAATCAACGAAGGCAGTTTATCGGATATTTTTTGCAGATCAATGCCGCAGCTTTCTCTCGGCACAGCCAATGCGGCAGCGTATTTACCGCTGTGAGTGATGGAAAGTGATAGATTGTTCTTCGTCAAGCCGCTCACCACGGGCCTACCGTGTTCATCCGGGAGAAGAGTCAATCGCCGGAACTCCTCTGCTTCGTACATATCCAGCAAGGCCATCTTAGCCGCAATCCTACCGCATAGCCATTCCCGCCGCCGTTTGGGGTGGTGGAAACGCTGAAAATATATCCTTTCTGCTTCAGAAAGCAGCAATACTACGTCGTCCTCGCGCAGCTGGTCGAGATCAACTAAAGCAATGCGCTTTTGTTTTTCTACCCGTAGGCGGCCCCAAGCGCAGGCTATCGGGAAAAAGGATTCTATCAGCAGCGCGGCCTTTTCCGGGCAAGTATTGGTTGTGATCTTCATGACAAGGGGTATAATCGAAGCCAGAATACAGCTTTCTTGCAAATTTTTTTCTGAGGTGAGCGGCATGACGCTGAACTTGAACGACATAAGCACTTTTGATTACATCATCGCAGGTATCCTTACCCTCTTCCTGTTGCGCGGCCTCTGCATCGGCTTTGTTCGCCAATTAGCTGCCACCGCTGCCTTGGTGGGCAGTTATTGGCTGGCAGGGGAATATGTAGGCCAAGTCATGCCTTATGTGGAGGGATTTATCGACCGACCCGGCGCGGTCTTTTTGGTCAGCTTTGGCAGCCTGTTTCTTCTCTCCGCTTTGGTTTTTACCCTCATTGGCAGCCTGCTGCACAAGGTGCTGGAAATCAGCTTGCTCGGTTGGGCGAATCGACTTACTGGTGGTTTACTGGGCGTGGCACGAGGCGGCTTAGTCACGGTACTGCTGTTCATGCTGCTTGCTGCCGTACTGCCTGCCGCGCATCCGCTGTTTGAAGGTTCGCTCACCGTGCCTTATCTGAGTCAAGGAGCAGAAATTATCCGCCAGTTCATCCGTAATGTCAGTGTTCGCGATGACCTCAAGCCAATGCCACCAGAAGAAATCAAAGGTGAGCAAGAGCAAAAGAAGCTCGGCAAAGAACAGCTGCCCGTTGATGGCGAAAAAGTGAAGCCGGTGACAATCCCTGATGAGACCGAACCGCAGTCCATGCCGGTACAGCAAGAAGAAATCAACGACGAACGCAGCGAAGAGACTGGCACTGCACCGCGTTAATCGTCAAGCAAGGCAGCGGCGATATCAGCCTGCGTCAGCAACCAGTCGCCGTTTTCCTTCTTGAGTGCCAATTTAACCGGTGCTGTAATTTCTGCCGGAGCTTGTTGATTAACCTGCTTCCGTAGCAGAACCTTGCTCTGTACCGATGCCTCACCTTTGCCGGGAAAATCGATATCCATCTCTTCAAAGGTGACAGCTATCATCTCGTAGCGGTCACGGTAGTGCATCAGATACATGATCGCCAAGTCTTTTTCTACAGATTCAGTGCGGTTGCGTTCAGGAATAACCAAGGTGCAGTTATCCGCCAGCACCGCCTTTACGTCTCGCATTTTAAGAGCAGTTTCCATAGTGCTTTCTTGTCGATTCTCTTTGCCCACATCCCAAGACAGGCCGATGAGCTGGCGTTTGATTATCTGCGTATCAGAAAAATACCAGAAAAGCCAGCTGATCAGAACAAGGGCCAGCACTGCGCCGATAACCGGATATTTATGCTGCACAAGCGTTTCTTTGGATAACACCATGAGTTTGTCTCCCAAGACGGATTTAATCTTGCTGAACACTGTACCTGTTCAGTCCAGCAGCTGCAACGGCTGAGGCAAAAATTTAAAGGAGCAAAAAGAGATGGAACTGCGCACCTTCCTTGACCGGCAGACGTTAGTTAATGAGCTGGCGGAGCATATCGCCGCTGCCTTGAGTGCAAGCATAGCCGCGCATGGCCGAGCCAGCTTGGTCGTATCCGGCGGCTCCACGCCAGTACCCCTGTTTGAGCGGTTGTCTAACATAGAACTTTCTTGGCAGAAGGTGGTGATCACCTTGGCAGATGAACGCTGGGTTGAGCCAACTTCTTCGGATTCCAACGAAGCCTTAGTTCGACGGCATCTATTGCAAAATCGGGCTGCTGATGCTATTTTTGTCGGTTTGAAAAACGCAGCAGCAACAGCAGAGGAAGGCGAGGCAGAGTGCGAAGATCGCCTGAACGACATCCCTCAGCCTTTTACAGTAGTCATTCTTGGCATGGGCAATGACGGCCATACCGCTTCGCTTTTTCCTTGCGCGGCCCAATTGGCCCATGCTACGGACATGCACTGCGGCAAACTTTGTACGGCAGTCAGACCGCAGACCGCGCCCCACCAGCGGATGAGCCTAACTCTGCCTGCAATACTTTCGGCAAAAGAGATCCTTCTGCACATCACCGGGGCAGACAAGAAGGCTGTATTAGAAAAAGCGTTAGCCGATGGTCCGTCTGAGACAATGCCGATTCGCTTTATCCTCCGCCAGCAGACTGTACCGATGCTTGTGTATTGGGCAGAGTGAAGAATCTTTTGTATACGTGTCGTCTGCCGTGTGATCATACGCCAGCAAAGAGCTGGCCTTTGCCGTAAACAGGGCGAAAAGCGGGCGTGAAGGGAAAAACCCTTTTGGCCCTTTTCATTTTACGGTAAGATACAAGCCAAGACTGTTCAGAAAAATAAGTATTCCTCTGCGCCGAGAACCTATGGATAATAAAAAACCAGTAGCCCCACCGACCAAAAAACCGGCGGCAGCCGCAGATCAAAAGGCAGCTCTGAAACGGACTGTCAAGGATCAGTCAGGAGCAGGCAGGCTCAAAATTGGTGAGTTGCTCCAGAAGGCAGGTTATGTCACTTCTGCTGAGTTTACCAACGCCCAGGTCATTCATAAAAAAACTGGCGAGCGGCTGGGGAAAATTTTTCTCGACAGCGGTATCATTGAAGAAGATACGATTGTCAACTTTCTGAGCAGGCAGCACAATTACTCGGCAGTCAACATTGCTGAGGAGGCACCAAGTCAAGATGCCCTCAAACTGATGCCCTATGAAATGGCCAAGAAGTATCTGGCCTTTCCGCTTCGTTTGGCTGGCGACACTCTCCAGATCACCATGTCCGAGCCGACGGACGCGATGGAAGTGGAGGAGCTACAAAATGCCCTCAAGTTAGCACTGAACGTCTGCGTCTCCACCACCCGGAATATTGTTGATGCCTACCGCACGCACTACAAGATAACAGACGAAGAGTACAAAACTTTCTTCGGCAGCGGTGAGGAAGAGCAGGTCGAGCAGGTCGAGCAGGTTGAGGACTGGGGTGCGCTGGTATCCGACGCAGCGGAAGACTTCGAGATTGAGGACTCCGACGGCGAAGATGACGATAAATCCAGCCAGTTCTCCGCCAACGATGCGCCGATTATCAAGTTAGTGAACGGCATCTTGGTCAAGGCCGTGCAGGACGGGGTCAGCGATATCCATATCGAACCCTTTGAAAAGACTATGCAAGTGCGCTACCGTAAGGACGGCACCTTGTTTAAGTCCATGAACCTGCCGCTGACCATCAAGAATGCGCTCTCCGCCCGCATGAAGATTCTGGCTAACCTGAACATCACCGAACGCCGGATACCTCAGGACGGTCGTATCAGTATCCGCATGGGCCGTAACAAGGCGGTTGACTTCCGTGTTTCCACGCTGCCGCTTCTACACGGTGAAGGCATCGTTCTTCGTATTTTGGACAAAAGCTCGCTGAACGTCAACTTGACCAAGCTCGGTTTTGAAGTAGATACCTTTGAATCCCTCAAACGCTGTCTCAATCGCCCGCAAGGTCTGCTTTTAGTCACCGGCCCCACCGGTTCTGGTAAAACTGTTACCCTCTACTCGGCCCTCAACTCTCTCAACAGTGAGGACATCAAAATTCTTACTGCTGAAGACCCAGTTGAGTTTAACTTCAAGGGCATCTGTCAGGTCAACGTCAACAGTGAGGTCGGCATGACCTTCCCGGCGGCCCTGAAAGCCTTTCTCCGCCAGGATCCGGACATCATCATGGTCGGCGAGATCCGTGATCTCAGCACCGCTGAGATTGCCATGAAAGCAGCTATGACCGGCCACTTAGTTTTCAGTACGCTGCATACCAACGACGCGATTGCCACGGTCAGTCGTATGGTGGATATCGGCATTCCACCGTATATTCTGGCAGGTTCGCTGACGATGGTGCTGGCCCAGCGTCTAGGCCGTAGGCTCTGCGCCAAGTGCAAGCAACCGGTCACGGTAGAGCGGGAAAAACTGAAAGAGTTAGGCTTCACCGATGAGCAGCTTGACGCGGAGGGCTTTCAGCTCTACGGCCCCAAGGGTTGCGCGGTCTGCAATGGTCGCGGTTACAAAGGCCGGGTGGGTTTTTTCGAGCTGCTGGAAGTTACCACTGAGGTAGCGCAGGCTATTCAAGCGCAGGTCTCAGAGGAACAGCTGCGCAAGGTGGCTATGCAATCGGGTATGTACACGCTGCGTATGGCTGCAATCATGAAGGCCATACAGGGCGTAACCAGCCTCGACGAGGTGATGGGCAACACTGTTGCTCATCAGGATACCCTGCCGCCTTATTTGGTCAGCCCACCGGTAGAGGAATATGAGGACGGCGACATTATCATTCAGGAAGGCAACCAGGACGACCGCAACTTCTACAAGCTGGTACGGGGCAAGGTAGCAGTACTGAAACAGGGCAAGAAGATCGCCGAGATCACTGAACCGGGTGAATATTTTGGCGAGATGGCTTGCATTCTCGACGAGTCACGTTATGCCTCAATCATCTCGGTGGGCAGGAGCAAGGTGAAAAAATATCCTGGCGATAAACTGCCGGAGCTGTTGGAGAAATATCCAGACATTGCCCGGCATTTGTTTAAGACCTTGGCCAAGCGGCTGCGCAAGACGGACAACATCGTTATTCAGCTGGCTGGTGGTGGAGCAGCAAAACGTCCGCCCGGAGCTGGCCCAGCACCAGCAGTGCCACCACCGAGGCCGCCGGTACGATGAACAAAATTTCCGCCTATATCATCGCTTGGAACGAAGCGGACAAAATCCGTTCGGCTATCAATTCGGTCTTGTGGGCTGATGAGATTGTGCTGGCCGATTCCTTCAGTACCGACGGTACCGCCGAAATTGCCGCTGAACTGGGGGCAAGAGTGGTGCAGATTGAATTCAAAGGCTTTGGCGATTTGCGCAACCGGGCGATGGGCGCTTGCACACATGACTGGATTTTTTCACTTGATGCGGACGAACGCTGCACCCCAGAGGCACGGGACGAGATGCTTGCCACGGTTGCCTTGCCTGATCCGGTTGATGCCTATTATATCCCTCGGCGCAATTTTTTCATGGGCCGCTGGATCAAACATTCCGGCTTTTATCCCGACTATCGTCAGCCGCAGCTTTTCCGCAAGGGTGCGCTGAAATTCAAGGACAGCGACCCGGTGCATGAAGAGTTCGAGATTGTTTCTGTTAAGCCTGTCGCATATCTCCAGCAGCCTATCTGGCAATTTCCTTATAAAAATCTGGAGGAAGTGGCCCGCAAGGCTAACCGCTACTCTACCCTTGGCGCGGAAAAGCTCCGCCAGAGAGGCCGGAAAGGTGGCATGTTTACCGCTCTGAGCCGGGGGCTTTGGTCTTTTTTCCACATGTATATTTTGAAAAAAGGTATCCTTGACGGCTGGCCCGGCTTTGTTATCGCGGTGGGAAACTTCGAGGGGACTTGGTATAAATACGCCAAGCTGCATGAGCTGAACGCTTGCTGGCAGCCACCAGATACGCCGCCTCTTTCGCGCACAACCAATAGGAATTAAACATATTCAGCTCGAACAAACGGAACGGCAAGGCTGTTGACTGCCTGACAGTATTCTTTGGCTAACTGAAGGCGTTGCGACACCGGCAGATAGAAATAAATAGGACTCAACATCAGAATATGGATGGCATCGCGGAGCTTCATTTTGCATAGCAGTTGGGCAGCGGTTTAGGGCAGTCTGAATTTTAAACAGCTGCACACTTCTCCGACAAGCTTACTCCTCCTTCTCCATGTATAAGCCATTCGTCTGGAAAGTTCAATATTTTTTACGCATGGTTAAAAAGTCACCTGCTCTCTGGGTAGAGTTGGCTAAACCAAGTTACACGCTCGATCCTCTCATTACGTCAAAGATCAACGCAGAGCCAACAGCACCACCGCATGTGTGCTGATTCCCTCTCCCCGCCCAGTATAGCCCATTTTTTCTGTGGTGGTGGCCTTGATGTTGATCTCTTCCATGGCGCAGGCCGCGCAGAGATTGGCCTTCATTGCCGCCATGTGCGGGGCTAACTTTGGCTGCTGGCAAATCACCGTGATGTCCGCATTGATTATCCGCATCTTTTTCACCCTGACCAACTCCATCACCCGCGCCAGCAGCTTGAGGCTGTCCGCGCCTCGGTACTGCTCGTTGCTATCGGGAAAATGGCGGCCTATGTCTCCTTCGCCGAGCGCACCAAGTATCGCATCCATCAGGGCATGAATCAGCACATCAGCATCAGAATGCCCTGCTAAACCAAGATGATAGGGTATCTCTTGCCCGCCAAGAATGAGCTTGCGACCCTCAACTAACCGATGCGCGTCAAAGCCGTGTCCAATCCGCATAGTGTTTTCCTCCCGCCGCAGCAGCGCAGCAGCAATTGCCAAATCCTCTGGCTGAGTGATTTTAAAATTTCGTTCGCTGCCCATAACCACATTGACAGAAATACCCGCATGTTCGAGCAGCGAAGCCTCGTCCGTGCCAATGAAGCCGCTGGCCTCAGCGTGCTGATGCGCCTGTTCCAGCAGCATCCGCGTTGCACCCTGCGGCGTTTGTGCCTGCCAGAGCCGAGCGCGGTCAACCGTGTGTAGGACAGCACCCTGCTCAATCTCTTTCAGGGTATCCTTGACCGGGACTGCGGCGATCACTGCGCCGTGCTGCTCAATGCCGCTCAAGCAGCGGTCAATAATCTCAGCAGTGACCAAAGGCCGCGCACCGTCATGTACGAGAACGCGCTCGACTGTGGCAGGCAAAGCTGCCAAGCCGTTGCGGACCGACTGTTGACGGGTCGCGCCGCCTGCGGTGAAGGAGAGTTCTTGCTGCTGGAGAAAATTAAGAAAAGGTCGAAGTAATTCAGTGCCAGCTTGAAGATGCTCTGGTGGCAGAACGGCGACAACCGCATGAACATTAGGATGCTCAAGAAAGACCCGCAGAGTACGGGCCAGTACCGGCATTCCGGCCAGCTCAAGGAACTGCTTGGGTACAGATGCGCCCATCCGAGTGCCAAAACCGGCAGCAGGGATGATGATGCCAACGGAAGGTGGTGAATTTTGACTGTGCATAATTTTGGCAAGTTCAAAAAACAAAAAAAGCGAACCGATTGGTTCGCCCTACTTCGATCTACAACGCTTTTGATTGATAAAAAAATTGGGGCGGACTATAAGCCGAATTCTGTTCCTGCATTACTGCCGCAGGCCATGATCATTTGACTTGGATGCCGGTTGCCCAGCACCTCGTGCAACCTACCCGGAAACTTCAGGCGAGCAGCCCTCAAACGTTTCCCTATTTGGTCTTGCACCCGGTGGGGTTTGCCTTGCCTTTCATGTCACCATGAAAGCGGTGAAGCTCTTACCTCGCCATTTCAACCTTACCTGTGAACAGTTACCTGTCCCATCGGCGGTGTATTTTCTGTGGCACTTTCCCCCGGTTTCCCGGCGTTCCTGTTAAGAACCACCGTGCTCTGCGGTGTTCGGACTTTCCTCCCCGGTACTAAGACCGGAGCGATCATGCGTTCGCCCCAAAACTGCTGTGTTTCTCTGCTATTGCTTGCTCCCCTCGTCAACTCCCCGGTTTGCCAGCTGATCAGCCCGCTTGTTTTGCTCCCTCGGCACATGGGCGATTGACCAGCTCTCTATCTGCGCGAGCAAAATTTTTACTTCATCAAAGAGTGGCTTCAAAGTTTCATGTTTAACCTTGTACCGACCTTGAATTTGGCGAACAATCAGCTCGGAATCTAAATAAATTTCCAGCTGGATGCAGCCCAATTCAAGGGCTGCGTGCAGGCCAAGAAGCAAAGCGCGGTATTCTGCCGCATTGTTGGTACATTCACCGAGATACAGAGAGCGGGCCGCCAGCTCGCGGCCTTCGCTGTCGAGCAGCACTGCGCCCGCTCCTGCCTTGCCCGGATTTCCCCGAGAGGCTCCGTCCGTAAACAGCCTCCAAGCAACTACAGGTTGGCTCATTCGATCAACTCATCTTCGTCATCTTCGCCATCGGACTCGTACAAATCCTCTAACTGAGGTCGCAAAATAGGTTGCATCACCTCAGGATGATTGGGGTCGGGCTTGTAATAAAGAATACGCTGACAGGCCGGACAAGCGCTGATGTCGTTGCCCTTGCGCACCTGATTGAACTGCTGCGGCGGCACGGTCATGAAGCAGCCTTGACAGACCCCACCCAAAATTTTGACTACGGCCAAGCCCTTACGTTTACTGAGCAGTTTTTCATACCGCTTGATCTGCGTGTCCGGGATTTCTTTAGCCAACTGGCTGCGACTGTTCAATACCTCGGCGCGACGAGCCTCAATCTTGCGGATGGCCTCCTCGGTCTTTTTAGCCGCTTCGGTCAGCAGCTTGGTTTCACCTTTGTACAGGTTTTCCAATTCTGTCGCCCGGTTTAGCTCCGCCTCGGCCTGCTCCATGACGTGGAGCATCTGCTCTTCGGTGTCACGGATTTGCTTTTTCGCATCCTCAATTTCTTTAAGCAATGCTTGGTGCTCACGGCTGGTCTGCACCTGCATCATCTTGATTTGCCGCTCCTTGATCCGATCAGCAGCCTCTTCGCCCGCTGCCTTGATCGTGTGACGGCTCTGCTCCAGCTCTGCTGCCTTTTCCCGGCATTGCTCGGCCAAAATTGCCCGGTCTTTAACCGCCTTTTCCCGATCTACCAGCTCCTGTCGGATTCGCTCCGCTTCCCGATCAAATCCGGCCAGCTCTGTGTCAAGCTCCTGTAACGCGACGAGCTTGCTGAGTTCTTCGTTCAAAATGTTCTCCTCTCTCTTCTATTAATGGACATTGATCTTTTTTTATTCTTTGCAAAATTCCTGAGCCACCAGCTTCAAGGGGGATTCCTGCTGGGCACAATGAATCTGCACGTTCAAATCCGCCAGTCGGATGCGCTCCGTCAGTTGCTGCTGCAAGATGTGCATGGCCGGATTTTCCGTGGCAAAATGGCCACCGTCTAAAAGCCACAGCCCGGCCTCTTCTGCCCAGCGGGCAACATGATGTTTGATTTCAGCGGTGATAAAAACATCTGCTCCTGCTGCCAAGGCCGCTTCTGCCAGATCAGAGCAAGAGCCGCCACAAACTGCTACTTTGGCAACTGCTATCGATCGCGGCCCGGCTTCCAGTAGCCAAGGTAATGAAATCGCCGCTTGAAGTTGGGTCAAAAAAGCCTCTGGTGGTAGCGGTGTAGGCAACCAGCCAATCCTACCGAGACCGCACGTTGGCTGTTTTTTGTCCGCAATCAAGGGGATGGTATTGGTCAATCCAAGAGCCTGCGCTAATGCATCGCTGACTCCACCGAGCGCGGCATCTAAATTGGTGTGACAACCGATCACGTTGATTCCAGCCCGTAAGGCGGCATCGAGAAAGCTGCCAATTGGCTGATCAGTGCGCAGGCATTTCAGCGGCTGAAAGAGAGCCGGATGATGGGTGATAATGAGTTCAGCAGCACGTTCCTGCGCTTGGGCGATCAAAGAGACTGTCGGGTCAAGGGCCAGCAGCACAGAGCTGACTCGACTACGCGGACTGCCGACCAGCAGTCCCACATTGTCCCAGCTGGTAGCTAACGCAGCAGGTGCAATTTCTTCAAGGATGTCAAGAAGTTTTTGAACGTTCGTCACAGGACAAAAAAAGAGGCGCAATCCATGACGGATGCGCCTCTTGAGAACGTATGGTGTTTGCGCTACTGTCTAAGAACAGATTGCTACTGCCAACAGGAATTCGGGAGCCGGACGTGCTTGAATTCAAAAAACTGCTGCGCGTGGAGTGATTCGTCAAAGCAGGAACATCTTCCCTGCCGCCTGACCGTGCTGGTGGGCCTACCTGGACTCGAACCAGGGACAGACCGGTTATGAGCCGGTGGCTCTAACCAACTGAGCTATAGGCCCGCAAGGCTAAACTCTTTATAATACCAGCGGCACGGCGTAGGTCAATCAAAAACAGCAGAAACTCGGAAAAAATGCCGGTTCAGGCGGGCGTTTCCAGCGCAGAGATGATAGACTGCGGCAAACTGCCCCCTTTAACGCTCAGGTGTTCGATGATCTCCAGTAATCTGCTTTATTTTTTGGCGGTGATTTTTGCCCTTTCCGTCTCTGCTGCGCCAAAGGAGCCATGGCTTGCACCTTGGCTGGCTCTGCCGCTCTTCGGCCTGACGTTGCTTATTTTTCGCCGAATAGCAGGCCGGGAATTCAAAGCCGCGTTCCACCGGGGCGGTGCCTCCACCTATTTTGCCGCAGAAAGCAGGCTTTCTTTGCTGGCAGCTCTTTTTTTTGTGGGCGCAGTTTTTGCCTTAGACCTCAAATATTACCTTCAACCCCTGTCGTTGGGCGGAACGCTGCCGGTACTGGAAAATGTAGGTGGCCTACTCCTGTTTTTCTTTTTTCTTGTCCTGATTTGGCTGCAAGGTCATCCGTTTTATCAAATGCTTTTTGGACGCGGCACCACTGCCGCCCGCTTTGCTGCTACTAATATCCGAGTTAATCTGCCGATTGTGCTGCCTTGGTTGACCCTTTCCCTGACTTTCGACCTTCTCCGTCAACTGCCTTTTCCCGGTCTTCAGCAAACACTGGCCTCATCGTGGGGTGAGCTAATTTTTTTCCTGATAGCGGTAATCTTTCTCGCCCTGCTCTTTCCGCCGCTGATCAGTAGGCTGTGGAACTGTACGCCTTTACCACAGGGGCCGCAGCGCAGCATCATTGAAATTTTTTTCCGCCGCCAAAATTTTTCTGCCGTAATCCTCAGCTGGCCTTTACTGGAAGGCCGCGCCTTGAACGCTGCGGTGATGGGCATTGCGCCGCGCTTCCGATACCTGCTTCTAACTCCGGCTCTGCTGGCTCTGCTCGATCAAGAAGAATTAGAGTCAGTGCTGGCCCATGAAATCGGCCATGTCAAAAAATACCATCTGCTGCTTTATCTGTTCCTGTTGCTTGGTTTTGGCCTGTTCACCGAAGCGTTGGCTGGCCCGCTGCTTGGCCTGCTTTGCGGTAGCAGCTGGTTTTGGCGATTCCTGCTTTGGTCAGGATTGACAGCAGACAAAATGGCCGAGCATCTTACGGCAGCAGTAATGTTTGTGCTGATGCTGCTTTATTTTCGCTTTCTCTTTGGCTACTTTATCCGCAATTTTGAACGACAGGCTGATTTGCACGCTTTTCAGGTACAGAAGAGTACTTTCCCACTTATCCGCGCTTTTGAAAAAATCGCTGCTCTGACCGGTAATATCCGTAATCAAAAAAATTGGCACCACTTTGGTATCGGCGAGCGAATTGATTTTTTGGCGCAGTGTGAGTGCAGGCCCGGTTTAGCCCAGCAGCACGAACGCAAGGTTTATACCAGTTTGGCCGTTTATTTCACTCTGATTGCTTTGGCTGTTTGGCTGCTGCCTGTGCCAGACAGCGAGGCTCTTCAGCACCGTGCTAAGATGCAGTATGCTTCTGCATTAATTGAGCAAAAACTACAAACAGCACCGAACAGCGGTAACTTGCTCAGGCTGCGGGCCGATCTGCTGCTGGAAAAGGGGGAAGAACGCGAGGCGCGGGCGGCTTATGAAACAGCACTCCGGGCAGAACCTGATTCAGCTGAAACCGCCAACAACTTGGCTTGGCTGCTGCTGACTGCCAAGGACAAAAGCCTCCGCAACCCTGACCGCGCTCTGAAGCTAGCCTCTGCCGCAGTCAGTTTGGAGGAAAAGGGCCATATTCTTGACACGCTGGCTGTTGCTCTGTGGACGCAGGGCCGGATTGAAGAGGCAGTGCGCACAGAACTGCGGGCCGCGCAGATCAATCCTGAAAATAAGCCGTATTATCAAGCGCAAGCAGAAAAATTTACTGCTGGGCCGTAAGCAGGCAACTTGAGGAGAAAGCTCTCACGTTGGTGAAAATCTGGCGTGAGGCCGCAGTGAGTCAAGGCCCAATAGCCAAACTGACCGCTACTGCCTTGGAGAACCGCGCTGACTGCAAGCTCGACAGACTGCTCTGGACGGATGATTGTATCAAGCGGAAAGGCAAGTTCGAGCAAAATAGATGCAGACTGCCGCTCAATTTTAAATGGCAGCGAGGTGAAGGCAGTTTCTTGCCGCATTCCAGCCCGGCAATCGTCAAAAGCATAGACATTCCAGTCTCCAGAAGGAGAGAGGTTGATTTCCCAGTAGCAAGACGAGTCCGTGGATGCAACAAAAAACTCGAAGCAGGTTTCCTGCCAGAGGTTGTTCTTGCGCTCAGGAGATTGCACTCGCTCCGGCAGCAAGATTTTTGTTAGATTACCGCGCAGTTCATAGCTGATGAGTAAGCTGCCACGACTGCGGGTAACTATGCCACTGATCCGAAAACCGGAGGGAAAATTGTCTATCGCGAAAGGATGAAGAGTAAAGTTCACGCTACTCTTGCTATTCTATCTCTTGATAGCTCGTGATTTAAATAAACACAATCACAACAATGGCGAAGGCAATAGCCACGGCAAAATAAATCTCCGGCACACCGAGCCAAACGGGCGGCAGCCAAGTGATGATCTTCGCCGCCATTGCGCCTTGCCGAGGAGCAGTCATGTAGGTTTCTGAAAAAGGATAACCGGTTGTGTCGAGATAATGCCAGATCGTCCCCACTAAGAGATATCCATTACAGGCTCCGAGGATTGCACCGAGGAGCCAATCTTGAAGCCGGTCGCGGGGTGTCGTTAATTTAACACCGGCTAATTTATGAACATGAGGAGTGTGATAGCCGAACAAGGCAAAAATCGTAATGATGAGCGACCAAAGGAGAAATTGCCCTCGTGGGTCACTGGAAGACATCATTCGTGACACCAACGGCACATATTTTTGGACGACCTGAATGATGAATAACGCCAAAATAATGCTGAACATCACTAACAGTTCTTTGCTCCACCCGCGCAGTGCGCCGATCAACGCGAACAGCACAATGAATGTCCAAAAAATGACGCTGAAGCTGATCATTGGCGGTTTCTCCCTTGTTCTTTGAACTGTACAATCAACCCCGGAGCAGACCAGGCTTAAACAAATGCTCTTCCATGTGCTGGATTTCATCAATGCCGGAAATAACCACTTCCGGGTCGGTTTTCAAGTGCTCCGCCGCAATTTTTTCCGGGTAGTCCATGTTGGCGAGCAGGTGTTTGATGCAGTTGAGCCGCGCCTTCTTTTTATTGTCAGAACGGATGATCATCCAAGGACTTATACTGCGATTGGACTCGTTGAGCATCTGGAATTTTTTGACGCTGTACTGATCCCAATGCTGCTGGGCAAGGCTGTCCACCGGCGAGAGCTTGTACTGCTTGAGCAGGTCGGTCTTCCGCGCATCGAAACGGCGGGCCTGCTCCTCTTTGGAAACTGAGAAGTAGAATTTAAACAGGATGATGCCGTCTTTGACGAGCATCTGCTCAAAGAGCGGCACATCTTTCAGAAACCGCTTGTGCTGCTCGTCGCTGCAGAAGCCCATCACCGGCTCGACCATCGCCCGGTTGTACCACGAGCGGTCGAAGAGCACCAGCTCGCCCGCTGCCGGAAGATGGGAAACGTAGCGCTGGAAATACCACTGTGTCACCTCAATGTCGCTGGGCTTGGACAGGGCGACCACGCGGGTGGTGCGCGGATTGAGAAATTCGGTGATCCGCTTGATGGTGCCGCCTTTGCCCGCTGCGTCGCGGCCCTCGAAGATGACCAGCACCCTCATGCCGCCCGCTTTAATATGGAGCTGCAGCTTCATCAGCTCGACCTGGAGGGTCTTCAGCTTGGTCTCGTACTCCAAGTCATCTTCGTCTATCCAGATGGCGAGGCGGCCTTTCTTTTCTTTTTTATTTATACTTTTCGCCGCTGTTCCCTCAAAGAGCCGCACTTCGGCATCCTTTCCGTCCATATCCGCCTTCGGCTTTTTTTTCTGCTCATCATCCTGCATGGCAAACTCCCTCATGTTGTTAGTCCTTAAAACGTAGTGCTTAAATTTTTTCCAACGTTGGAAAAAATCGATAGACCGTCTCGGCGCAGGGTCTTTTCTGCAAGAGGTCTACTCCTTCACCACGCTTTTTTTCCGCTTGATAATCTTCTTGCGCCGCAATTTGACCTGCTGCTGCGCGTCGGAGAGCCGCTTCTCCGCCTGCCGGATCAGCTTTTCGTGGCAGCTAACCTGATCCTCGCCGCTGCGCTGGACATAGCTGCCGTCCGGCTGCATCTCCCACGCGCTGCGCTGGTCGCTCAGCTGAAACTCCAGAAAACGGCGCAGCTGGGCGCGCAGCTCCGGCGGCTCGACCGGGGTGATAACCTCCACGCGCTCCTCCAGATTCCGCTTCATGATGTCGGCGGAGCCAATGAAATACTCCTCCTCGCCGCCGTTGTGGAAATAGTAAATCCGGCAATGCTCAAGGAAGCGGCCCACCACGGAAATCACGCTCACATTCTCGGACAGCCCGGCGATGCCGGGGCGCAGGCGGCAGCTGTCGCGGACAATCAGATCCACCTTGACCCCGGCCATTGAGGCTTTATAGAGGGCGGCGGTGATCTCCTTGTCCTCCAAGGCGTTGGTCTTGAACTGGATCCGGCCCGGCGTTTTCTCGCTGTGTAGGGCGATTTCCCGGCTGATCTTCTCCAACAGTGCCTTTTTCAGAACGCGCGGCGAGGGCAGTAACTTCTGGTAGTGCCTGTCCGGGGCGTAGCCGGTGGTCAGGTAATTGAACAGCTCGGTCAGGTCTTCGCCGATGACCGGATCGCAGGTCAGAATGCCAAGATCCGAATAGATCCGGGCTGTGCCGGCGTGGTAGTTGCCGGTGCCGATATGAGCGTAGCGGCGCAGGCCGTCAAAGTCGCGGCGGACGACAAAGATGACCTTGGAATGCGTCTTCAGTCCGACCACGCCGTAGGTGACATGCACCCCGGTCTCCTCCATCTGCTCGGCCCAGCGGATGTTGGCCGACTCGTCAAAACGGGCCTTCAGCTCAACCACCACCGCCACCTGCTTGCCGTTCTTGGCCGCGTCAATCAGACAGGGAATGATGCCGGAGTCCGCCGAGGTGCGGTAGAGCGTCATCTTGATCGCCAGCACCTTGGGGTCTTGACTGGCCTCGCGCAGAAAGCGCAGCACCGTGCATTCAAAAGACTCGTAAGGATGCTGGAGCAGCAGCGAGCCGAACTCGCGGATGATGTGGAAGATGTTGCGGGATTCTCCGGTCAGGCGGAAATGGTCGCAGGGCTGATGCGGCGGACAGCGCAGCTCCGGCAGGTCAAGTGAGGCGATTTGGAAAAAGTCGCGCTTGCCGATGATGCCCTTGGCGGCGAACACATCCTTGCCCTCGTCAATGCCCAGCTCGGCGGCCAGCATTCCCCGGTGCGAGGGGTTCATGCCCGGCTCGACCTCCAGCCGGACGATTTCGGCGAATTTGCGGTCGCGCAGGGCACTCTCGATCACCGCCAGCAGGTCGTTGGCCTTTTCCGCGTTCTGCTCGGTGATCGCGTTGCGCGTCACTCGGAAGAGCGAGCAGGACTCAATCAGCAGGCCGGGAAAAAGCATGGCCAGATTGTTGGCGATCAGGTCTTCAAAGCGGATGTAGAGGTGGCCGCCGCCGATCCTAATGAAGCGGGGAACGCCGACCCCGGTGGGCATCTTGATCCGGTTGAGGAAGAAATGGTCGTCGTTCTCGTAGCGCGTCACCACCAGCAGGTTGATGGAAAGATTGGAGATGAAGGGGAAGGGGTGCGCCGGGTCCATGCCCTGCGGGGTGAGCAGGGGATAGATGTTGTCATGGAAATAGCGGTCGGCCTCCCGCTGCTGGTCGCGGTCTAGCTGCTGATAGCTGACGATGCGGATGCCCTGCTCCGCCAGCAGGCCGAGCAGCTCCTCCTCCAGCTCCTCCTTGCGGCGGAGGATGTCCCGCACCGACTCATGGCACTCGGCGATTTGCTCGCCCGGCGATCTGCCGTCCACAGTCAGGCTGCGCACCCCGGCCCCGACCTGCTGCTTGAGGCCGCCGACGCGCTTCATGAAAAACTCGTCCAAATTGCTGCTGACTATGGCTAAAAATTTGATCCGCTCCAGCAGCGGAGTGCGCGGGTCCTGGCCCTCATGCAGCACCCGGCGGTTGAACTCCAGCCAGGTCAGCTCGCGGTTCAGATACCACTGCGGCGAATCAAGATTGAATTCCTGCTTGTCTGTCTGCTCGTCAGTCATGGCGTTTTCTCAGCCTCCTGTCCAGCCTTGCGGCGGCGAATGATCACGGATTCTCTGATTGAAATGGCAAACAATTTTAACCGACAGAACACTTTTTGTACAGCAGAACGCGGATTTTTTCGATAATGGTCTCTTAGTCAGGCGTTTTCTGAGTATCGACCGCTCTCAACTCTCAAAATAAAAAACAGTTTTTCAATTCAGCTTCCGGCCTTTGCAGTACATGTCAGCATAGATCGCAGGCAGACCAGCCTGCGCTAATCCTTGCGCCACCGTTTCGACCTCGTAAACACAGCGATAGAACTCTGCCCGGACATTCTTTTTCTCTAATTCAAGGACTGCGTATGAGGCAGCGGGATTACCGTCAGACATCCGGCCCACTGAGCCGGGATTGAGAAAATGCACGTCGCCAATGATTTTATGATACGGCTCGTGTGAATGGCCGGTGATAATGATTTCAGCCTCGGTGCTGTTGGCCAGTTCGTGAAAGCGTTGATCTGGTGTGGAGATACAAAGAAATTCGCTCTGTTTATCCGGGCTGCCGTGAAAAAAGGCGATTCGGTGCTTCTTCACCTGCAAACGCCCCTGCTTTTCCATTGCCAATAACCGCTGCTTATTTCGGCGAATCAGAGTTTCAGCGGTGTGGGTGTACATGATCCGCTTCTCCGCGCTGCTTGGTTTTTTGAACGCTTTGCCGTTGAGCAGCTTGACCACTTTGCTGTCGGTGTTGCCAAGGATAGATAAAGCACGGTGATCCGCCAGCCAGTCCAAAACCTGATTAGCAAAAGGAGCATAAACCGTTGAATCACCGCAGTTGATGATCTGATCAACGCGGCTGAGGTCAACCTGCGTAGCCACTGCCAGCAGAGCGGGCCAATTACCGTGAATATCGCTGAGAAGCAGAATTCTGCTCATGTTTTTTTGTGGGTTGTTCGGCTATTAACACGCTGTACATAACCTATGCTCTATGCTAATATAGCACATAGATTGCGGGCGGTCATGTTGCCTGCGGAAAAATACAAATCGAATCGGACAGCGCATGAAGGTTAAAGGATTTTCTGCCGCCGCAGTTGAGGCGGGCATCAAGTATCAGAACAGGCTTGATCTCGGCCTGATTTATTCCGCAACTCCAGCGATTGCTGCTGGGGTTTTTACCACCAGTAAGGTTAAAGCCGCGCCGGTGCTTCTTGGCATGGAGCGACTGCGGCAGGGGAAAGCGCAAGCGATCATTGTCAACAGCGGCAATGCCAATGCTTGTACTGGCGAGCTGGGCATGAAGGCAGCTCGTGCCGTGGGTGCGCTGGCTGCTGAAGCCTTAGGCATCAGCGAGGATCTGGTGCAGGTGGCTTCCACCGGGGTAATCGGTGCGCAGCTTGATCTACGGCCTTTCATCGAGGCCATGCCCAAGTTGGCTGCCGCGCTGTCTGAAGACGGCTTTGATGACTTGGCGCGGGCGATCATGACCACCGACACCGTACCCAAGACCGCCTCTGCGCTGATCATGATTGACGGAGTGGAAGTGCGGCTTTTCGCTGCGGCCAAGGGTTCTGGCATGATCATGCCTAACATGGCTACCATGCTCTGCTTTGCCGTGACTGACGCACACATTGCTCAATCCGCCTTGCAAGCAGCGGTGAGCAGCGGCACCGAGTTGTCTTTTAACCGGATTACCGTTGATGGTGACACTTCCACCAACGACACTGTGCTTTGCCTTGCAAACGGCGCAGCAGGTAACACCTTGATCGATGAAAACACTCCGCAGGCTTTGGCCGTCTTCACCGAAGCATTGCACTGCATTTTTAAAGAGTTAGCCGCCCAGATCGTGCGTGATGGCGAAGGCGCAACCAAGTTAGTCACCATCCGGGTGACAGGTGCAGCGACGCAGGACGAAGCAGTGGACGCAGCCCGCACTATTGCCAATTCACCCTTGGTGAAGACGGCATTTTTCGGTGAAGATGCCAACTGGGGACGGATTATTGCCGCGTTAGGTCGCTCCGAGTGCAGCTTTCAACCAGAGCGGGTTTCTATCGCTTTTGATGATGCGCTCTTAGTGGAAAAAGGTTTCGGTCTGGGCAAGGACGCTGAAGCAGCAGCCACCCAAGTGCTGAAAAAGAAAGAGTTCAGCGTCACAATCAGTCTTGGTGAAGGCGCGGCAACGGCAGAAATACTAACTTGCGACCTGAGCTGCGATTATGTCAAAATTAACGCTAACTACCGCTCCTGAGGGCGTGGGCAGCAGATGAACGCGTCTGTCCATGCTGGTCAGAATCTTCACGGCGTATCATTGCCGTCTTTTCTTCAGCTGCTGGAACAGGAGCGTACAAACTGCACCCTGAGCGTCTCTGCCGATGGCCGGAGCGGTTGTTTCTTTTTCCGAGAAGGACAACTGATTGATGCCCGCTGTGAAGGCCGAGCCGGGATAGCAGCTGTTGATCTTCTGCTCTCCCTGAAAAAGCCTGCTTTTCAAGTCAGCGCACCTGAAGACCGGATGGTACGGATCAGCCAGTCCTTGGCTCGCATCCTGCTTCATGCCTCATCAGCTAAGGACGAGGTGGAGCTAAAAAAAATCCTGCCGGAAGAGCTACCTGTCTCAGACGCGGTAAAGTCACATCCACTGCTCCGGCGTTTAGTGGCGGGAATCATGGCGGTGCCGGAAATTCGCCATTATTATTTGTTCAATCGGCAAGGAAAAACAGTGGCTCGCTCCTCGGATAATCGGCAAATTTGCACCTTTATTTCCTACGCGGTCATGAGCAGCCTTCAGATGCGGCAAAGTCTGGGCGACAAGGTACGGGGACCGCAAAGCATTCAAGCGGAGTTAGCCACCGGCGAACTACTCCTGATCCTACCCAGCGCGAGTCTGATCATCGGTTTGCTTGCTGACAACCAAGCCTCGGTGCCGGAGATCAGCACCAAAATTCGAGCGGCTCTGCGGATGCCGGAACGAACACAGCGAGATCATGCAGAATCTCCTTGAGCAAGTCTCCACGCTTTCAGGGGTGATTGGTGCCTGTATTTTCGACAAAAAGGACGGTGTGCTCTGCGGCGCGGCCCATGAGCAGCTTGCTGCTGGGCTATTGGAAACTGTAGGGGCGCACTTGGTTCGACTTTTCCAGCTTGGTGAGATGAGCGGTCTCAGCATCAAAACCGCCCAGTTTCTCTTTGATCGCTATGCGGTCATCGGCCTGCCTTTTCAAGCCAGCTCGGCACTGATCGCTGTCTGTAATCCCTACGCTGATTACTCTGCGGTGGCATCTGCGGCGGCCCGATTAGCTGCTGTGCTGCGGGCAGATGGATTGACAACGCCAAGCGAAACTCCTGTTGTTTGGGCGGCAGAGGAAGAACCAGAGACAGCGGAGTCGGAAGCTGCGGTCAGCGGTCTTTATCCCGCCCAGCTCCAAGCTATGTTGTGCAGAATTGAGCAGGCATTAGCAGGAGCCATCGGGCCTGTTGCAGGAATGGTCATGCAGGATTATATTGAGCAATGGCAACAGAGCGGCCCGCCTGTTCCGGCCCGAATTGTCGAGCTGACCAATCTGTTGATGGAGGAGATTGGAGACCCGGAGGCGGCCCAAGATTTTGTTGCTAAGATTGAGAAAATCATCTAACCCATCGCTCTAGCGATCTTTCCCTTGTTCGATGCGTATTCCAACGTTGCTGATTATCGCCTTTTTTGCGCAGCTGCCTGTGGTACAGCTCTGTACTGCTGCCTGCTTATCCGGCGACTGCCGCAACGGCATGGGCAAATTAGAAAGCGCGGATGGACGACTCTATGAAGGCGAGTTCAAAAATGGCTTTCTTTGGGGCAAAGGTGTACTGACTACTGCGAATGGGTTGCGTTACTCTGGCCAATTTGTCCGAGGCCGCTATCACGGCAAAGGCACGTTGAAAAGCCAAGATGGGCGCGTTTACCAAGGTGAGTTTGAAAACGGCGTGATCAATGGGCAGGGTAGTCTAACCGAAGCCAATGGCCGTCGCTACAAAGGCGATTTCATCATGGGCCGCTTTCACGGTAAAGGTTTGCTGATTTGGCCGGACGGCAAAAAATATGCGGGGAGCTTCCGCGAAGGATTGCCGCACGGTCCCGGCAGAATGACCTTGCCCGATGGTAGCTCCTACGAGGGGCTTTTTGAAGAAGGCAAGCCTGCAGGCGAAATTGAAATCACTCGCCGCTACCCAGACGGCAGTCGTTACAAAGGCGGATTTATCGGCAAATCTCGCGAGGGTTACGGCGTGTTACAGCTGCCCGACGGTAGCCGTTATGAGGGATTTTTTCACCGTGACCAATACGAAGGCAAAGGCAGGCTGTTTGCTGCTGATGGCCGGATAATCCACGCGGGTGAATTCAAGGGCGGCAAGCCTGTAGAAAACAGCTTACTCCTTGAATCGCCACCAGATGACAGAGCTGCCATCGCTGAAATCAAAATCGCACCGTTGGCAGCCGTGGAAACCGCACCGCCAGCGACGGCGACAGTTGAATCGCTGGATGAACCTGCTGCAGAGTTAGAGTTTAAAAAAAGCAATTCTGCTCCGGTTCCGGTCACAGCAGCAGTTCAGTCTGGTCAAAAACTTTTTTTTGCCGAAAACGGGCTGCTCTATTCGCGGGAAAAGAATCCACCGACCCTTTTTAGTGGCACTGCCGGGATTCAGCTACCGGATGGTTCCTCCTATCAAGGAGAATTCAAAAAAGGGAGGCAAAATGGCTGGGGTACCCTTCAGTTACCGGACGGTGAGGTTTATGAAGGCGATTTTGTCGAAGGCAAGTTTCACGGCCAAGGTACCTACGTTTTTGTCGATGGCCGTCAATATACCGGCACCTTCCAGCGGGGTGAGCGGGAAGGACATGGCCTACTGACCTATCAGGATGGCTCCTCCTACGAAGGCGATTTTGTTCAAGGCGTGTTTGCAGGCAAAGGTTCTTATATTTTCCCGGACGGCAGCAAATATATCGGCCAATTCTTGAATGGTTATTTCTCAGGCCAAGGCACCTTGGTTTATAAAAACGGCAAAAAATATACCGGCACTTTTGCCCATGATTTGCCCAACGGCGAAGGAACATTAGTATCCGTGGACGGCAGCGTCTATAAAGGCATGTTCAAAATCGGCAAGCGCCACGGCGCGGGAACCATCACCCACCCGGACGGACAGACTGTCACCGGCCAATTTAAGAATGACGAATTGATCAAAGAATAGGAAATACCACCGTGCAATGGCAATACAAAACCCTCCTTGTTGAATTCCAGAAAGACGGGCTGCTGGGTGAAAAATACATTGATGAAGATGAAACCGAGGCAATGCTTAACGAAGAAGGTCGCCAAGGTTGGGAATTGGTCACAGCGACTATGATGCCAGAAGGATTGATGTTGTTCTGCAAAAGAGAGCTACAGCCCAGTCAGCACCCTGAAGGTGCGGCAGAAGGAATCGAGACTGTGGAAGCACCGGATGACGGTACCGTCGGTAGCATCAAGATATTTTAATCAAGCCTACGGATGATTGCTTATATCCTCAAGCGCGTCCTGTTGATGATTCCGACGCTGTTCGGGATCATGCTAATCACGTTCGCGATCACTCAGTTTGTGCCAGGCGGGCCGGTGGAAAAGATGGTCGCCCAGCTCGAAGGCCACGGTGGTCGTGGCGAGGCGACCAGCGGTGGAGGCGGCATTTATCAAGGCAAGCAGGGCCTTGATCCGCAGCGGATTGAGCAATTGCGCAAGCTCTATGGCTTTGATAAACCGCCGGTACAACGTTTTTTCAGCATGATGGCCTCCTATGCGGTTTTCAATTTTGGTGACTCATACTATCACCAGAAAGGCGTAGCGGAATTAGTCATTTCCAAACTGCCGGTTTCGATGTCGCTCGGTCTTTGGTCGTTTTTGATCGTCTATTCGGTCTGCATTCCGCTCGGCATTCGCAAGGCCATTCATGACGGCTCCCGTTTTGATGTGACCACCAGCACCCTGATTTTGGTGGGTTACGCCATTCCCGGTTTTGTCCTTGGGCTGGTATTAATTGTGCTGTTCGGCGGCGGTAGCTTTTGGAGCATCTTCCCCCTGCGCGGCTTGGTTTCGGACAACTGGAGCGAGATGAGCGCAACTGCTCAGGTGCTGGATTATCTCTGGCACATGGTGCTACCGATCACTGCCTCCACGGTTGGCAGCTTGGCGGTGATGACTTTGCTGACCAAAAACTCCTTTCTTGAAGAAATCCGCAAACAGTACGTGCTGACCGCTCGCGCCAAAGGTTTATCTGAAGGCCAAGTTTTGTATCGACATGTCTTCCGCAATGCCATTATTCCGATCATCACGGGCTTTCCCGGTACGTTCATTGCCTCTTTTTTCACCGGTAGCCTGCTGATTGAAACTATCTTTTCCTTAGACGGCATGGGCTTGTTGGCCTACGAATCAGTGCTGAACCGCGACTACCCGGTGGTTCTCGGTACCCTCTATTTTTTCACCATACTCGGTCTGATTTCCCGGCTCCTCTCGGACTTGAGCTATGTCTGGGTCGATCCAAGAATCAGTTTTGCCCGGCTGGAGTAGGCGATGAAAAAGCAGTCGTTAGCCCATCGTCGTTGGCGAAATTTCAAAAAGAATCGCCGTGGCTTTTACAGTTTGCTGTTCTTTAGCTTCCTGTTTCTGTTTTCGTTTTTTGCCGAAGTTCTCAGCAACGACAAGCCGTTTCTCATCCACTACGAAGGTGGCTGGTATTACCCGCTGTTCAAAACCTACCCGGAAACTGTGTTCGGCGGCGATTTTGCAACCGAGGCTGACTACCGCGATCCGTACATGCTCGAACGGCTGAACAGCGAGGACAACAAAGTTTTTTTCCCGCTTAATCCCTACAGCAGCAATTCCATTGATCTTGATCTGGGCGAAGCCGTGCCTGCGCCGCCTTCAACATCGCACCTCCTCGGCACTGATGACCGAGGCCGCGATGTGCTTGCCCGGCTGATCTACGGCTTCCGCTTGTCCGTGCTTTTCGGCTTTGCTCTGACTTTGATCGGCACCTTGACCGGCATTCTTGCTGGAGCAGTGCAAGGGTATTTTGGTGGACGCACTGATTTGATCTTTCAGCGTTTCATCGAAATATGGAGCGCAATGCCAGAATTGTATCTGCTGATCATTTTTGCCTCCATCTTCAAACCCAGCGTATTGCTGATTTTGATTCTGCTCTCGCTTTTCGGCTGGATGGGCTTGGCCGATTACGTGCGGGCAGAGTTCCTCAAAGGCCGTAATCTTGAGTACGTGAAAGCGGCCAAGGCTCTTGGTGTGGGCAACTTGACCATCATGTGGCGGCATTTGCTGCCGAACAGCATGACTCCGGTAATCACCTTTCTGCCTTTCCGCATGTCTGGGGCGATTCTCGCCTTAACCAGTCTCGACTTTCTTGGCCTTGGTGTGCCACCTGAAATCCCAAGTCTTGGCGAGCTGCTGGCGCAAGGCAAGGCCAACATTGAAGCCTGGTGGCTCTCGCTTTCCACCGTCATCGTGCTGGTTGGCACCTTAATTCTGCTGATTTTCATCGGCGAGGCCTTACGCGAGGCGTTTGATCCGCGCAGGCAGTAATAAACGGCAGCATCTTCTCTTTAACCTCAACGTCCCAAATGCAGCCTGGGCAAGGAGCAATGATGACAGAACATCAGCCTGAAAAACGGCGGCATCACCGGATCATTTTTAAAGACCCCAGAAAGATTGCCGCGTTGATTTCGCCGCTTGACCAAGAGGCACCGGATGAGGCTGTGGCTTCTTCTATCCTTAACATGAGCGAAGGCGGCATTCAAATTTCTGTTGAACGTAGCTCGCTTGACGGCATCTGGCGAGGTGGTCATATTCTCCTGCACTGCATCAGCGGGCTCCCTGATATGGCCGCTTTCTCTGATGTACCTATGCAGGTGGTTTGGATCATGGACAACGAGTACCTCGACCATGTTCTGGTTGGTGCCGCATTTAACAACCTGTCTGAGCAGCAAGAGGAAAGTCTGCGTTCCTTTGTTGATGCCTGTTTAGAGCAGAGATACTGAAAGGAACCTTCCATAGGAAGGACAAGATCAGCCCGTCATGCTCAAAAAACTGCAAGCTGTACTTGAAATGATCAAATTCAAGCACAGCGTTTTTGCTCTGCCCTTTGCCCTGCTGGGGGCGTTTCTCGCTGTTCGGGGCATTCCGTCGCTGCGGGTTTTCTTCTGGGTGATCATCGCCATGATCGGGGCGCGGACTGCGGCGATGACTTTCAACCGCATCGCTGACTATCGCTTTGACGCAGCCAATCCCCGCACCAAAGACCGGGCCATTCCTGCCGGAGCCGTCTCGCTGAAAGAGTCATGGCTGCTGGTGGCCACCACGTCCGCGCTCTTTTTTTTCGCCTGCGCGATGCTCAACAGCCTCTGCCTAGGCATCGCGCCTTTTGCCCTTGCCCTGACCTTTTTCTATTCCCTGACCAAACGCTTCACTTGGCTCTGTCATGTTGTCCTTGGCGTGGCCTTGGCGATTTCCCCGCTGGGTGGCTGGGCGGCAGCGGCTGGCAGTTTGTCCGGTTATCCGTGGATGCTGTCGCTGGGCGTGCTGTTCTGGGTGGCCGGGTTTGACATCATCTACGCCTCGCAGGACGCGGAATTTGACCGTCAGGCAGGGCTGCATTCCATGCCCGCCATTCTGGGGCGGAAGAACGCCTTCCGGCTGGCTGTCCTCTTTCATCTCCTCGCTTTTCTGCTCTTCACCCTGACCGGCTACGCGCAGCACCTTAATATCGTTTATTATCTCGGCATAGCCTTAACCGGCGCGGCCTTGTTCTATCAGCACCTCATCGTCAATCCCCGCGACCTCTCGCGCATTGAGATGTCCTTTTTTTCGATGAACGGCTTCATCTCCCTGACGCTCTTCATCGCCGCCTGTATTTCTTTGCTGATGGAGGGCTGAAATAAAGCAGTGTCCGTCCCTATGCCTCGCCTTGAATTCGCAGCCCCCAAGAGGTATTCCAGAGAGTGCTGTTCTTGATGGTTATAACCCAAGTTGTGACCTATAACATTGTTTTTTCAATGCCGTAGTAAGCCAAGATAAAAAGAAAAACCTTCAATTCAAAGCCATGCGAGGTGACAGCATGAATATGCGCTGGAAATCTTTGGGTGATGACGCTGAATGCTGATTCGATGCGCTTTCGGATGAATTTGACT
>NQJD01000014.1 GCA_004284765.1 Candidatus Electronema aureum | reverse complement strand
CTTTCATAAGAACGGCGTTTGGCTGGCGGGCATTCGCCCTCTGAAAACTGAGACCAAGTCGGAAGTCAACTTTTTCAATATTATATTGTTTTTAATGGTAAATTCAATGTGTTTTTTAGGGAGCCGTCCGCTTTGCCACTCATGGTTCACCATTACCTTACGCAGGCAAGTAGGCTGTGCAAACGGCTTTTTGCTTGCCCGCCCTACGGTGTTGAGCGAAGTCGAAAGGCACTGCTAAAGCACCGCGCTTGCCCCTTCCTCAGCCCCGGACAAAACCCTCCGCAGGGCGGCAAATCGACCAACACCGTGCTGCACATCTTGGCCATCGCCCACGAGCATTCTCAGCGGACAAGGGCGCGGTGCGGGTGATTTGATTGCGGAACTAAGGAAGGAATGATGTCATTCCAGCCGCTCGAAAAAGCGGCCAACTTGCTGCGGATGGTGGGCATCAGAACCAGGAATGAGGGTAATTCCCAGCTCTGATGCTTGCCAGATAATGTCTAAACTTGGATACGGCTGAATTCTGACTGCATAGCCGGAGGTGTTGACTTCAAGGGCGATATTCTTTTCCTTCATCAAGCGAAGCAGCTGACTGATTTGCTGTTGATGGTGATCAGTTAGGCGAACATCCGGCAGATGACGCAGAGCAGCATCCAAATGACAGAGCTTGTCGCAGGGAATTGTGCCGCAGGCTTCAATCAAACTGTTGAAATAAGCATCCAGTACCTTGTCCGCTCCGACTGCGCTCAAGGCATTAATATGCTCCTGTCTGCTGCTCAACATGTTCAAATGGCTGCTGCCGTCAAAATAAAAATGGCAGGATAGCCCCCGATGTTCAAAAGGAAAGCGGCACAAGGCGGCTGATAACTCATCTACCGCTGCCGCATTCCAACCGATTTCTACACCGAGCCTGACAGTAATCTGACCAGCGTATTTTGTTCGCAGTCGCTCGCCTTCCTCAAAATACTGAGTAAACAGCTCTGGTGTAAGCCAGAGTTGCTGCTCATACAGTAAGCCGCATTCCAGATGCTCCAGAAAGGTCATTGACTGAAAACCTTTCCTCACCGCAGCCTGCACGTACTCTTCCATTTCGCCGGAAGCGTGATTGCAGAGCTTGGTGTGGATGTGGTGGTCGCCGCTGAGATCGATGGGAGGAAATCCGGGCATAAGAATAAAAGACCTCAGCAGCACAAAGGCGGGAACAAGGGAATCAGGCGTTCCCTTTCGGGAAGAAATGAATCACGCCGTCAATATCTGACGTGTCGCAGATGTCGCCAAACTCCATTTCAAAATTGAACAGCTCGGCCACATCATTCATTTCCATCGAGAACGACGGGCCATCAGGAAGGTGGTAAACCAAGGTTTCCACCTTGCTGAAATCTATAGGGCTGGCGAATATTTTCTTCATTATGTTCTGTCATTTGAGCGTGGATTAGATCAGAGCTAATGAGTATCTGCCCTGACAACATGCCTCTAAAAAGATTATAGTTTCTTTTGGCGAAAAAGCAAGCAGCAGCTTGCCGCTGCCCTTAGCGATACGGGGAAACAGACCGAAAAGGTAAGTTTCGTTTGACAGTACCCCCCCTAATGGTAATATGCTGCGAGAAAGCAAATAAAAAATTGCGGACACTGCTCCGCAGAAAACCCATAAGGACAAGAAAGACCATGAGTGACAGCAAAGGCGGCGAGATGAAAAGGGATTTTGCAACGTCAACAGACAAGAATCCATCCAACATCATGCCGGAAAAATTGAGCCTTGATTCGCCCCTTCAGTTTGAATGCCATCCGGGGGTGAGCTGCTTCACGGCCTGCTGCCATAACATCCAGATCGTGCTGACTCCCTATGACATCATGATTCTGCGCAAACGGCTGAACCTGTCGGCCCATGATTTCATCACCCAGTACACCGATCCCACCTATCTCGAAAAAACTGATATGCCGGGTGTGCAGATCAAGCTGACCGAGGAAAAAAACGCCTGTCCCTTTGTTACCCCAGAGGGCTGTACCGTTTATTCTGACCGACCCACTGCCTGCCGCTATTATCCGGTGGGCATGGCTGATTTTCACGAAGGCGGTAAGGACGGGCGAGAGGAAAAGTTCTTTTTTCTCGTCAAAGAGCCGCACTGCAAAGGCTTTGACGAAGCAAAAAAATGGACTATCGGTGAATGGCGGGCTGATCAGGGCGTTGATGACCGTGATGAGATGAACAAAGAATGGCTGCGTTTGGTCATGCGGCGCAAGTCCTTTGGTCATCAGGCCAGTCTTTCTGAAGCTGCCCAGCGGATGTTTTTCATGGCTTCTACTGATTTAGATCATTTCCGTCGCTTCATCTTTGAAAGCTCCTTCCTGAACACCTACGAAATTGATCAGGAAACCGTTGATAGCCTCCGGGAAGACGACGAAGCCCTGCTGCGCTTTTCTTTCAAATATCTTGCCAATGCCTTGTTTGGAGCTGAAGGCTTGAAAATCAAGCAGAGCAAGGTGATGGAAAAGGCCAAAAATATACAGAAGGAGCAGGAGGACAATCTGCGTAAAATTGAAGAGGATTACAAAAGGCTTAAAGCAGAACGCGGCGAGCAGGTCAAGTAGGAGCAACAAACGGGAGGTCAGGTTGTGGCCCTCCCGTTTGTGATGGCTTAAATGCCTTATCGTCCTCATTTCACCAACTGATTCATCTCGAAAATTGGGAGCAAAATAGACATCACAATAAAGCCAACAGCCATACCCATCGTCAAAATCATGATCGGTTCGATCATCGAAGTCATGGCCATAACCTTGGCCTCCACCTCTTTTTCATAGCTTTCCGCCGCCTTTTCCAGCATCCTGTCTAATGAACCACTCTGCTCGCCAACCGCAATCATTTGCACCAGCATAGGCGTGAAGTATTTGTTTCCTCGTAAAAAACCAGAAAGGCTTTTGCCTTTTTCTATCTCCGCCCCCGCTTGTTCGAGTACCTCGGCCAGCAGCACGTTGTTGAGGATATTTTTGACAATTTGAAGCGCGGTGACGAGCGGCACACCCGCCTGAAGCAGACTTGCCATCGTTCGTCCCAGTGAGGCGGCGGCCATTTTGATGTTTAGATCGCTAATCACTGGCAGGGTCAGCTTCATTTTGTCCCAAATACGCTTGCCCGTAGGATGTTGAAAAAAGAACCCGCGCAGCCCCATAGCAGCGGTGGCCAACAGTATCAGCACTAACCACCACCAATCCTGAAGAAAATTGCTGATCTGAATCAGGACGGCAGTGGGCAAAGGCAGGGCCTGATTGCGGTCAGTGAAGACCTTGGTGATAGAAGGCACAATGAAGGTGATGAGCAGGAATAAAACTCCTATACCAACAAAGGCCATAAAAATCGGGTAAATCAGAGCAGCGGAAATGCGCGAACGTAAAGCCTGCTGCCGCTCGCCAAACTCTGCTAATCGCTCCAGCACCACATCCAAGGAGCCAGAAGCCTCACCTGCCCGCACCATGTTGACATAAACCTTGGAAAAGAGGCGAGGATGTTCGGCTAAGGATTCAGTCAGTGAGTTTCCTTCATTGACTGAATCCTTGATCTGCGTGATGATAGTTTGCAGTGATTTGTTGCTGGTTTGTTCAACTAAGCCAGTGAGTGCAGGCACAAGGGGAATTCCAGCACCGAGTAGTGTGGCTAACTGCCGGGTGACGACATGAATATCCTGCTGCTTGATGCTCGGCCCGCTCTGCAAGCTAAAAAAATTGCTCTTGATTATTCCTCTCTGCCCCTTCCTGCCTTTGGGTACAGTTTCCTTAATCTCGACTGGATATTTACCAGTCTGTCGTATTTTTTGTCGAACAGCAGCAAGGGAGTCTGCATCTAAGACACCTTTATGTTTTTTCCCAGCCGCATCAAGGGCGGTATATTCGTAAACAGGCATAGCGAGGTTTGTCCACTTGTTACAACGAATGATTGTGCGTTACGGCAGCTTCTTTCGTGAAAGCACCAGTTCCACTGCCAACAGGAACAAGGCTACCAGCACCGGCCAAGCGAATAACTCCCGGTGTTGCGAGAAATGCCTGATCTTTCTGACAGTGGTTTCCAGCGCGTTGATCTCCGTATAAATTTTCTCCAGCGAGTCAGTATCCGTGGCCCGAAAATATTTGGCCCCAGTCAGCGTAGCCACCTTAGTCAGTGTTTCCTCATCAATGTTGACTTCAGCCTGAATCATCCGAGGACGACCGAACATATCTTCCACTGGCATCTCAGCCACGCCGCGTTTACCCACGCCGATGGTATATGCCTTGATCTTCATCGCGGCGGCTGCCTCGGCAGCTGTCAGCGGGGCAGCCTTACCCGCGTTATTCACGCCGTCGGTGAGCAAGATTAAAATGCGTGATTTGGCGGCTTGATCCCGCAGGCGATTCACCCCGGAGATGATAGCGGAGCCAATAGCGGTGCCGTCTTCAATCATGCCGATGCGCAGTGAATTCAGCCGCAGTCGCAGCCAATCGTGATCCAAGGTTAGCGGGCAAACCATATAAGGCCGACCAGCAAAGGCCACCAAACCGATGCGGTCGTTAGGCCGTTCGTTGATGAACTTGGCTACTACCGACTTGACCACGTCTAATCGATTAACCTGCTTGCCTTGGAGGGTAAAATCTAACGCCTTCATCGAGCCGGAAATATCCACCGCCAGCAGGATATCGATACCTGAAGCCTCGACATCAGTATTGATTCTACCCCACTGAGGCTTGGCCATGCCGATGATCAGCAGGCCAACCGCAGCGAGCCGTAGCCAAGCCAACAGTCTGCCCGGACTAACCTTGCGGCTGTCGGCAATGGCCTTGACCGCTGATACCGAGGAAAAAATAAGGGCCGGGGCTGCGCCGCTACGGCTCCGCATCAAGGCCAGCACGGGGAGGAGCAACAGCAACCAAAGCAGTAGCGGTTCGGCGAAACGGAAACTATCCATGCTTTTTCACTGCCTCCGCTTTGCTTGCCTCAATAAAGAGGTGCAACTCAGCTGCCAACGTGGTCATCTGCTCTTGACTCAAGGTAGCGTTGGCAAATTTAACTAAATCACAATGGTGGAGCCAACTTTGCAGGTTTTCAGAATGCGTCTTCAGCAGTTCTGGCAATTTTGCCTCGTCTTCAGTCAAGAGGTAAATCAGCTCGCTTGCGGTCTGTTTAGGCGCAGTGATGCCGAAGCGTTCTTCTAAATAACCGCGCAACGTCTGATCAAACAACGCGGCAAAAGCAGCACCGTTCTGCGCTGCAATTAACTTTTCAGCGTGCGAGAGCTGAAGGAGGGCGATTTCATGAGCTAACGGTGGAATTTGCTGCTTAGTGTGTTTTCTTTGTAGATAGAAGAATAACAGTCCACCGCTGACCACCAGCAGAGCCACGCCTCCTGCGGGCAGCAGCCAGTTTTGATCAGGCAAAGGCAGCGGCGGTTCAATCTCTCCAAGCTCATCATCAACAGCGGGTGCAGCCTGAACTTGCTGCCCCAGAGCTGTCAGCGGCACAGCAACATTCTCCGCTTGCAATCGAACCGGAAAACCGTTCATCGCCAGCAGAAGGAGTAGGAAAAGCCAGCGATTCATCGCGCTACCCTCCGGCTACGAGAGCGAAAAAATCCCATCAAGGCAGCAAGGTAAGGCTGATCAGTGAAAAGCTGAAGCAGGTCAATACCGCTACCGCGCAAAGAGCGGGCAAAACGCTCTCTCTGGTCCGCAGCTAAGGTAGCATAAGCCTGTCGCGTCCAGTCGTCGGAGGTGTTGAGCAGCACTTGTTCGCCAGTCTCCGCATCTTCTAAGGTGATCCAGCCCGCCTCTGGGAGCTTCAGCTCACGCGGATCAGTGACAGAGACCGCAATCAGGTCGTGACGGCGAGCAGCAATTTGCAGCTTAGGCTGAAGCTCTTGCAGGGAGTCGTCAAAATCACCGGGTAAGCAGAAGTCGGAAAGAAGAAAGGTCACGCATTTCCGTTTTGTCACCCGACTGAAGAAGTCCAACGCACCGCCGATATTCGTGCCTTTGCCTTGGGGCTGAAAAAAGAGAATTTCCCGGATGACCCGCAGAATATGACTGCGACCTTTGCCTGGTGCAATGAACAGTTCCGCAAAATCAGAAAAGAGCAGTAGTCCCACCTTATCGCTGTTGCGGACAGCGGAAAAAGCCAGCACAGCAGCCAATTCAGCCATCACTTCCCGTTTCGACTGTTGACCAGAGCCAAAGCTGCCAGATGCGCTGAGGTCGATCAGCAGCATAATGGTCAGTTCCCGCTCTTCGCTGAATTTCTTGACATGGGGAACACCTGTGCGAGCGGTGACGTTCCAATCAATGGTACGAATTTCATCGCCCGGTACATACTCGCGCACCTCATCGAAATTCATGCCCCGGCCTTTGAAGACCGAATGGTAGCTCCCGGCTAGGCTGCTGTCCGCCATACGTCGGGTGCGGACTTCAATCTGCCTGACCTTCTTTAAGATTTCCTTAATTGCTGCGGTTTCCATCTGCTCACGGCACCGGTACGGTTTCCAACAGTCTGCGGATGATGTCCTCGCTGCTGATGCCCTCAGCTTCGGCTTCGTAGCTGATCCGAATCCGGTGGCGCAGCACGTCTAACGCACAGCTTTTTATATCATCCGGGATAACATAGCCGCGTCCACTAAGGTAAGCTAAAGCGCGGGCCGCTGCTTTTAGGTTAATAGTTGCTCTGGGCGAGGCTCCGGTTTCGATATACTCCCGCATCCCAGCGTTAAGGCCAGACGGCTCGCGGGTAGCGCAGACTAAATCAACGATGTAATCCTTAATCCTATCATCAACGTAAATGCTGTCCACCACTTTGCGGGCCGCGAGGATATCCTCTGGCGCGAGAATCGGCGGCATTGCCGCTTGAGCATCAGTATGTTCAATCAAATCAAGAATGCGCCGCTCTTGTTCGCGGGTCGGATACCCCACTTGTACCTTGAGCATAAAACGGTCCACTTGGGCTTCGGGTAGGGGATAGGTGCCTTCCTGCTCAATTGGGTTTTGCGTGGCCAAGACCAGAAAAAGCTCTGGCAGCGGAAACGTAGATTCGCCGATTGTCACCTGCTTTTCTTGCATCGCCTCCAGCAGAGCCGACTGCACCTTAGATGGAGCGCGGTTGATCTCGTCAGCGAGTATGAGCGAGGCAAAGATCGGTCCTTGCTTGACCACAAATGAGCTGTCTCTGGGATTGTAGATTTCCGTGCCAATAATGTCCGCAGGTAGCATATCTGGGGTGAATTGAATACGGCGGAAATCGGTGGAAACAGCAGCGGCCAAGGTCTTCACCGCCAAGGTTTTTGCCAAACCCGGCAGACCTTCTAAGAGAATGTGTCCACCAGTGAGCAGGCCAATCAGCAACCGCTCAATCAACTTTTCTTGACCAATAATATTTTTGCCGATCTCGTGCTTCAGTAACCCAACCCAAGCCGAGCTTTCCTGTACAGCTCGGCTGATTTCCGCAACCGAGGGCTTGATCCCTGATGCTGCGCCGCTGTCAACAGTCTGATTCATCGGTATTCTCCTGTGGTTGTTTATTCCGTACCTGCCGTCCTCCTGCGCCGGAGGCTTTCTGAACAATTGACATAAGCTGCTTTTCGCCCTACACTGTTCCAGAATCATACCAGAGAACTCACTGGTAAGTTGTCCGGGGAACTCATGAGTGTGAGGAGATCAAAAAGTCACGGCGCGCTGTGACCCCCACGCTTTGTACAATTGAGCGGCGTAACTCCTATATACTTCTGCGCTGCACACATTGCAACTTTCACCGCACTCTCTTGGTATGTCCTTTTTCGACTTTCTTAAAAAACTGGCAGATTCTGACAGACACGACCGGCGCAAACAGCTGGAGGCTGCCTCCTTCCGTCATGAGGGCGAGGAAGCAGAGAGCTGCGCAGCCTTAGACAGTATCCGCATCAAGGACGAACCCTTGTCCGCGTTAGCACCAGAATTCAATCTCAGTTCCCAGCCGGAAGCAGAGACAGCTTTGCCAGAGATGAACCCGCAGCATCAGCGGGCGGTTGAACACCGTCTGGTCGCGGAAAGCAGCACGCCATATCCTCTGCCCGGTGGCATATACGCGATGCAGGAGCGAAACGGTGGTCTTTATCGAATCGTCAAAGTGGTTCATGCTGAGGACGGCTTTGTTCATGTGCTGCGCTATGCTGGACGCTTCCTTCAAGTGCCTGAGCGACTTTCCGAACAAGAGCTGACTTTGGAGGTTGATGCCATTGACGGTTCCTTTGGCGCAGAGCATCTGCCTATCCCTGCGCAGTCCTTTGCCGCAAACAGCATCTTCATTCAAGACCGCCCGCTAACGGACAGCGATTTCCGGGGTTGGCAGCTCTATGTTGATTCAGTCTATGACTGTCTGAGCGATAACTCGCCCGCTTGGCTGCGCAAGGTCGGTTCTTACGCAGCGTGGCGCGACGATCCCAACGCAATGGCTGTGTTGGCCGACCGCTATCTGCTTGGCGTGGATTTACCAAGAGACAGCAAAAAAAGCCGCTACTGGTTGAATCGGATTGTTCAGCGTGGCATCAGTATAATTCAGCTGGGCGAGCAGGTGCGAGAAGAATATCAGATTCTTACCGGCGGTGTTTATAGTTATGCGGAAGAAGACGGGTCTTGGGTGGTTTGCAAAGCAGTTTTGAAAGACCGGCACGGGGTGCAGCTCCTGATCTGCCCAACCCACTTTGAACACATGCCGAAAAAGACTAACCCAGCTCGACTGCTGGCGCACGCTGCGCAGTCCGGTCAAGAATGTGTTCATGCTTCGCTCACGGCTGATGATTTCCTCAATCGCCCGGCGTTGTTCATGGGTCTTTTACCGATCACGCTGGAAGAGTTGCACTGCTACCGGAAACATCTCCGCGCTCTCTGTAGCGAAACCACTTTTCAGCCCAGCACCTTTGAGGTGCTGCTTCAGCGGGCAGAAGCAAATGAGGCAGAGGCGCAGCTGGAGGTTGCTCAGATGTATCTTACTGGCGATCCTGAATGGGAGATTGAACAAAGTATCCCTGAGGCAGTACGCTGGTTGACTGAGGCGGCTAATCTCGGCCACGGGCCAGCAGCCTATGCGTTATCAATGATCTGTCGGGACGGAGCAGGAGATGCAGTTGCCCAAGATGCACCGCTCAGTTTTGAATGGCTGCTTTACGCTGCCCAACTCAACTACGGTTTGGCCCAATTAGAGGCAGCAGAATGCTGTTTGCAAGGCCAAGGTTGTCCGCAGGATGCAGCCTTAGCTCATGCGTGGCTTTCCGTGGCAGTGAGTCATGACAACGGTCTGAGCGAGGAGCAGAAACAGCGGGCCAAAACCCAGCGGCAGGACATTGATGCTGCCCTGCCTGCTGCCCAAAAAGCCAAAGCACGGGACTACTTCCGTCATCTTCAGGACTCATTCTGACTCAGCCGAAGTGTTCAATTGAGCTTTACCGTCAGCACAGTGAAAACGAAAAGAGCAATGCTGACCGCAAATACAGCACCAACATACTGCCAAGACAACGCGACTGAAGATGAGGCAATGCTGAAAAGGCAGAATTCCTTTACCCGTTCTTTCCGCGATGACCAAGCAGCAGTGCCAATCGCTGCACAGGCAAACAGTATCATAGCAAGGTTGCAGATTCGCAATCTGCGATAAAGGCATTTTATTTCTGCCGCGTACTTCTCAGCTTCGGTCAGGCATGTATAGCCCTTTCCGTTGTCGCAGCTTTGGATATCAAACGAATAGGCCGCAGTTTCATCGTACAATTTCCGCTCAAGCACAAATATTCTTTGCTGAATCAAGCACGAAGGGAAAACTGTCAGCAACAGGGAAAGGAATGACAGCACCAAGGCTGTTATCCCGATCCAGCATTTGTTCCTGTGCATGATCGCTCCCCCTTTTTGAAATGATCAAAGCCCTGAAAAGAAATATTTTCCTCAACCATGCTGCTACGGATCAATCGTAAACCCTGGCCTTGCCTGATCGTTCCTATCGGATGCACAGTCAAGCCCTGCTCGGCAACCAAGCGCTGCAATGTTTCACTGTCTGTTTCTGCGCTGGTGAAAAGTAGCTCGTAATCTTCGCCGCCTGATACCATCCACGTCAAGGGGTCTTGGCCAAGCAATTCGCCTGCTACAACCAGCGCACTGCCACCCGGTAGCAGGTGCGCTTTAATGGTTGCTCCGACTCCGCTTTGCCCGCAGATATGGGCTAAATCAGTGGCCAAGCCGTCAGACATGTCCATCATCGCATGAACTAAGCCGGTTTCGGCTAACAATTGACCCAGTTTGGTGCGCGGCTGCGGGGTAAGATGAGTCTGAATCAGCTGCTGCCATTGCGGATCATCTGCCACGTTGCCTGCCTGAAGGAGGGACAACCCAGCAGCTGACCAGCCCAGCGGCCCAGAAACCCAAACCACGTCATCTATCTCTGCTCCATGACGGTACAATACCTGCTCTTTTCGCATCTCGCCGATCACCGTCAAGGTCAGATGTACTCCAGCGGGGCTACATACCGTATCACCGCCGATCAGCAGGCAGCCTTGTTCAGCGCAGGCATTGGTGATTCCCCGCATCAGCTGGCTTGTCCAATTTGTGGAAAAACCCACAGGCAGGCCCAGCGAGAGCAACACGAAGAGCGGTCTGCCGCCCATTGCCGCGATATCGCTGATGTTGACTGCCACTGCCTTACGACCCAGTAATTCGGGCGGATGCCAAGTGCAGTTGAAATGCACTGACTCAATCAGGGTGTCCATCGTCAGCAGCCAGACTGTTTCGCGATCTTTCTCAATCACTGCGCAGTCGTCACCAATACCTTGAATCAGGCCGTTGCCGCTCGGTTGAGTCAGCTGTCGGATATGTTCAATCAGCTCACGCTCGTTCATTGTCGGCAAACTGGTCAGGGTAGTTGTCGGCCAGATATTGTTTAAGCAGGGCCTTGGTCTCACTGCTGTCGCCGCAGCCAAGCAGCTGCTTGGCTAATGCAGTCAGTCTGCCAAAGGTGGAATGGCGCAGCAGTCGTTTGACATGCGGAATAGCAGAAGGCCGCATCGACAGCTCATCTAAGCCGAGACCAAGGAGCACTGGTGCAGTGAACACATCGCCAGCCATCTCACCGCAGAGCGAAACCTCGATTCCTTGCCGGTGGCCCGCTTCAATGGTCTGACTGATCATCCGTAGTACCGCTGGATGCAGAGGGTCATACATAGAAGCCACGTACTCATTGCCTCTATCAATAGCCAGCGCATATTGAATCAAATCGTTGGTGCCGATGCTGAAGAAATCCACCTCTGCTGCCAGCGTGTCAGCCATAACCACCGCGCTGGGTACCTCAATCATAATCCCGATTTCGGTTTCCGCGTTGAAAGGAATCCCCTCTTGAGTCAGTTGCTCCATAACCTTGTCGATCACTGCTCGCGTCTGCCGTAGCTCATTAAGAGAAGAAATCAACGGCAGAAGGATACGCAGCCTACCGTGACCAGAAGCCCGCAGCAGAGCGCGGAGCTGGGTGATGAACAGGTCTTGTTCACGCAGAGAAAAACGGATGGAGCGTAACCCTAAGGCTGGATTGCGTTCACGAGCAAAATGCAAACCGCTGTTAGGTAGATGCGCGGCTAATTTGTCGCCGCCCACATCCAAGGTGCGAATCGTGACCGGCTGCGGTGACAAGGCAGCAACCATATCCCGATAAACGGTGAACAAATCTTCCTCGCTGGGCAACTGTCGGCGCTGGAAATAGCCGAATTCCGAACGGAACAGGCCGATACCATTAGCACCGTAATAAATGACTGATTCTAACTCATCCGGGATTTCAATATTGGCGGAAAGACGCATCCGTAGCCCGTCCACAGTTTCCGAGGCAAGATGAATGTACCAGCTCATTTCATCGGAAAAGGCGCGGTGCTGGCGGTCGTATTCAAGATGCAGCTGCTGCTGATCCATGGTCGGATGCAGGCAGACTCGGCCATTGTAGCCGTCGAGAATAACCGTGTCACCGGTGCGGCAGAGCTGGGTGATGTCTGCCACGCCCACCACCGCAGGCAGACCGAGCGAGCGGGCGACAATTGCAGTGTGCGAGGTGGCTCCGCCTTTTTCGGTCAGGAATCCCAGCACCTTGTCGGTGTGCATTCTGATCGTGTCTTCAGGCGAAAAGTCTTCGCCCACCACGATTACGGGTTCGGCAAAACCAGCTGGAAAGCTGCGGCCTTGGCCGGTCAGCTGTTCCGCCACTAACTGGGCCACGTATTCCACATCGGCAAAGCGGCTACGGATGTAATCGTCGGCAATATGGTCGAATTTCTTCTTGATGAGGCGAAGAGAAAGGTCCAGCGCCCATTCAGCATTGATCTGTTTCTGGCGGATCAGATTGAGACTCTGCTCGACGATCATCCGATCACGTACCATGCGGATGTGCGAGTCAACAATCGCCACTGTATCAGCCAGATCGCCCTCAAACTGCTGTCGCAGACTGATCAGGCTTTGCTCGGCTTGCGCAACAGCGGCTAAGAAACGCTGTTCTTCCTTGCTTGCCGCGCCTTCCTCCAGCCGGTAACGGATAAAACCCTCTGCCAGCGGGCTGAAGACCACCACCTTCCCTACCACAATGCCGGGTGAACCGCTGATTCCGTGCAGAGTTTCCGGCTCGCCCAGTTCCAGCGGCTTATCTAATGCTGTGTCCATATCAAAGCTCCTCCTTGGCGGAGAGCAGTTGATCAATAGCCTGCGCTACTTGCGGTGCATTCGGGCCTGTTGCTGTGCAGCGCACTGAGCTGCCTTGGGTGAGAGCAAGGCTGAGAATTTCCAGCATAGACGAGCAGTCTGCTGTGCCGCCTTCAGCAGCAAGCTGTACTTCAGCATCGTGCGTTGCCACGATCTCAATCATCTTGGCTGCCACCCGGCAATGAACACCTCTCGGAAGAGCAATCAGACTCTCCCAGATAATCTTGCTCATTTGACCAAGCGCAGACCGCCTTTAGCCTTAGGTCCCGGTGATGATACGGATTGCGGTTTTTCAATCCGTATCGCTTTGACGAAACGTCCTTTACCGCCCATTGTGAAGCTCTCTTGACCGGTGAATTGCGGGGTGCGTAAGGTCCAAACCACTGACTGCGGCGGCACCGAGAGTAGCTGAAGCGACAGATGCCACCACTCATCGCGACGGGTGGTATCGCGTTCGATACCGGTCACTAAGGCATAGAGAAGGGCGGGATGCTCTTCTTCCTCGGCTAAAACCAGCACAATGTCGCCTGATTCAGTGGTTTCTTTGAAGGGAACGAGTTTTTTCAATTCCGCAATGGTTTGCTCAATCATAGTGGTTGTCCTATTTGAACTTCATCTGAATGGCATGAAGGATGTCGGTAATTTCAAAAAAAATATCTACCAGCTCCGGGTCGAAATGTATCCCAGAATCATTTCTGATTTCCTTGTAAATCATTTCATTGCTCCAAGATGCCTTATAGCAGCGTTTTGAGGAAAGAGCGTCAAAGACATCAGCTAAAGCGGTGATCCGGGCAGCTAAGGGGATTTGATCTCCATTTAGCCCGACAGGATACCCTATCCCATTCCAGTATTCATGGTGATAGAGCATGATGTCATGCGTGACCTGATCTAACTCTGACGAGATGCTGCTGAAGAGCTTGGCCCCGTACACGGTGTGCTGTTTGACAAGCAAAAATTCGTCGTCATCCAGCGGGCCAGGCTTCTTCAACACGGCATCGGGAATCCCCACCTTGCCTGCGTCATGAAGCATCGAGGCCTGACTGATGATGTCGCGGAAGCGGCGGATTTCCCAGCGGGGTATCTTTCTATTTTCCGCCCAACGTTGGTACAGTTCTGCACAAAAGGCACTGACCCGCTGAACATGCACACCGGTTTCTTCTGGGTCATGCAGCTCGGCCATCTTCGCCATGCGCAGGATGAGTTCCCGGTTGAGGATGCTCCGCTCGATGATCGCCGCTGCATTATTGGTAAAAATAGGAACTAACGTTTTGATCTGCTCAGAAAAAAAAATCGGAGTACCTTGCCGATTTTTGGCATTGATCAGCTGCATCACCCCGACCAAGCTGTTACCACGTGAGATCAGTGGCACCGCGAGAATAGAGACGGTGCGATACCTGTTTTTATCATCAAAAGAGGCGTTAAATTGGTAGGGTACCCCATCAGGGATGGCGTAAGCATCGTCTATCGCCACCATCTCTTTGGTCAGGGCTGCGTAGCCGACAATCGAACTTTCGCTGATGGGCAGGGTTTCCGCGCTATATTGAAAGATTCCGCTCTCCTTTGCCCCAAAGAGCGTGTCGTTTTGCACATGACGGAACTCCAGCTCACCGTTGCGAAGGAGAAAAATCGAACCTGCATCGGCGTTAGCCAGCGAGCGCGCCTCACACAGTGTGCTACTCAAAATTATATCAACATCTTGGAGCTGATTCAGCTCGCCGATGGTGTTGATGATTGAGACAACAGTTTCTTTTTTTAGATGCATCCGTCGTAACTGTCTTTCTGATGCCTTACCTTGGTCCGCAGATGAAAAAATTCAGCATTTTACCCAAGGAGAGCCTGAATTGCCAGCACTATTCTGCATTGGCCTTTTTCAGGTTGCTCGTCGTGTGCAGATAGACATCAAAACGGACTGTTTTTCCGATCACAGCATGAGATGGCGCAGGCCCAGCGATACAGGTCGCCTTGACAGGCCGCTTGACCACCACCCGTTTACCGACTGCCAGTGCCGCTGCCAGCAGCTGGGCCTCGTCCGCTGCCTCAGCAGAGGCGAGAAGCTGGAGCATCTGTGCTTCTTTCTTAACTAATGCGGATTTGCGCCGTTCTGGGAACATGGGGTCAAGATAGATGACCGCAGCATGTTGACCGCGCTCCTGCATTTTGTGTAAAGCTGAGACTGCATCACCGACAAATAGCTGGATGCGTTCTGCGATTTGCGCTGTCTCTCGGCATTGGCGGGCGCGTTCCAAGCCATCGGCCAGCAAGGCAGCAAGAATGGGTTGCCGCTCGAATATTTGTACCGTGCAGCCTGCTGCGGCAAGTAAAAAGCTATCCCGCCCTAAGCCGCCAGTAGCATCAATCACCGCCACCGCCAACGGCCTGCCGATCTTGCAGCCAACAGCGCGAAGCAACAGCTCCTTGCCCTGCTGTTTACGGCGAAAAGCAGCGGCTCCGGCGGTGAAATCGACCCGCACTGGCCCGCTCAGATGGGGATCATCTGGCTTGAGCAGCTCCAGTCCATCAGGTGTGCAGCGGAGCAGCAGCTCGTGCAACTGACCGGGCTGGGCCAGAGGCAGTTTAAGCTGGAAGGCTAATGTTTCAGCTTGCTTGGCTATAGCTGAATCAGTATAGACTACTGCTGTGTCGATCAGCACTGGAGCCTCGCAGACAGGCAAACACGGCGGAGAGACTTTGCCGGTTGATATTTCATGGCGCACGATGTAACATGATTTTTTTTACTGAAAAAAGAGGTGGACAAAAGCGTGGCCTTTTATCCCAAGTTTTCCTTTGCTTGAACGATGCACGTTCCAACCGTTTTTTCGGCAAATAGATGACGGTTGGATAGGTAAAAAGAAGTAGGAATGAATTTTTTCTCTCTGCGAAGCAGCGGCGGTAATTTACGATTAAAACAAATTTATGACAAGTAGATACACCTCAGAAAGGATAGCTCACTGGAACAGAATTGCTACTAACTGTCAGAAGGGCATTTGCAGCAAATTCTACCACGAATTGCTCTGTCATTATTATAAGTTTTTTGTTCCGCTTGGCTTGAGAATCCTTGAGATAGGTTCTGGAGAAGGCGATCTACTGCATAAGTTACAGCCAAAACGCGGCCTTGGTATTGATTTTAGTGCAAATATGGTTAGCAGAGCGTCCTCTCGGTACCCTGAGCTGGAATTTATTTGTGCAAATGCCCATCTTTCGGACATTCATGAACAATTTGACATTATTATTTTGTCTGATATTTTGAACGATTGCGAAGACGTGCAAAAAATTCTCATGAATATCAAAAAAAACTGCCATGAACAGACAAGGATCATAATAAATTATTTCAATAATCTTTGGAGAGTTCCTTTGGCAGTTGCTCGTCGCTTAAAACTGGCAAGACCTCTTCTCGAACAAAACTGGCTCACGCCCCAAGATATAAAGAATTTTCTTGCTCTTTCTGGGTTTGAGGAAATATCCAGAAAAGCGTTTATCGCTCTTTCAGTACCTGTGTCTGTATTGTCCAAATTTTTAAATCGATTCATCATTCATCTCTTCCCTTTTAACCTGCTTGCCCTAACTAATTTTTCGATTTCTCGCCCGGTGTTAGAAAAGAAAAACATAAGCAATTTGACGACATCAGTCATTGTCGCCGTTCGTAACGAGGCGGGTAATATCGAAGAACTGCTCAATAGGATACCAGAAATCGGCAAGAAAACAGAAATTATATTTGTCGAGGGCGGCTCTTCTGATAATACGTATGAAACAATAGAGCAAGCTATTGTGAACAGAGGAAGAAGTAATATCTCACTTTACCGACAGCATGGTAAAGGCAAGGGAGATGCTGTTCGACTTGGTTTTCAGATGGCAATAGGAGATGCAGTGCTGATTCTTGATGCAGATATGACTGTAAAGCCTGAAGAACTGCCACGTTTCGTTCAGGCTCTTGTAGATGGCCAAGGAGAATTCATCAATGGTGTGCGCCTCGTTTATCCTATGGAAGACGAAGCCATGCGTTTTTTCAACATTATTGGAAATAAATTTTTCAGCATTGCCTTTTCATGGCTGCTCAATCAGCAGATTAAAGATACCTTGTGCGGGACAAAAGTAATGTGGAAGAGTGACTATGAAATGCTTGCAAAAAATAGGCATTATTTTGGTGAATTCGATCCATTTGGCGATTTTGATTTTATCTTTGGAGCAGCAAAGATGAATTTGAAAATCATTGACCTGCCAATCCGATATCAAGCACGCAGGTACGGAACAACGAATATCAGCAGATGGAGAAACGGGTTGACGTTGCTCAAAATGGTCATCTTTGCGTCAAGGAAAATTAAATTCATTTGAACGATGAAAAATTTCCTCAAGCATCCGTTAGCGACGAATCTTAATCTTGATTCTCAAGATGCGCCGTCAGTTCATAGCCAAATAATCCGAAGCAAACCTTTCTTGCAGAAAATTTATCATGAGTGGTATCAAAGCATACTCTTAAACCTACCTGATCAGATAGGAAAAAAAATTCTTGAACTTGGATCAGGAGGCGGTTATCTGAAAGACTTTGTTCCAGATATTATAACTTCTGATATCCAGCAGAATAAAAATGTTGACATCATTCTCGATGGCAGGTATCTACCATTCTCAGCATCCTCACTTGATGCCATCGTTATGGTAGATGTTTTTCATCATCTTCCTGATGTTGACAAATTTCTCAAAGAAAGCATACGATGTCTTGCTGAAAAAGGTAGAATCATCATGATTGAACCGTGGATCACCGCTTGGTCAGCTGGCATTTATAAACACCTTCATCATGAACCTTGTCTGCCTGAAAGCGAGAGATGGGATTTCCCAGACACCGGTCCATTATCAGGTGCTAATTTAGCTTTACCTTGGATAGTCTTTAAACGGGATCAAAACTTGTTTCTTGATAAATACAGGTCTCTTAAAATAAAAGAGATTGAGACTGACTGGCCTTTTGTTTATCTGCTCTCAGGAGGCGTGTCCATGAGAACTTTGGTTCCTGAGCGCAGCTATCCGTTGTGCCGCAGGATAGAACGGCTGCTGTCGCCAGGCATGAAACATCTCGCCATGTTTGCAACGATTGTGCTTGAAAAGGAATGACGTTGACTTGAGAGAGGTGTTCACGGCATTTTGCCTAAATTGCAAGGAATAGAAAAAGGAAAGGATGCGCCAATGAACACAATGCAGCCAAGCGTGGTCGCAATTATTCCGGCCCGCTGGCGTTCCAATCGTTTCCTCGGCAAGCCGCTGGCCTTGATCGCAGGCAAACCGATGATCCAACATGTGGTTGAACGTGCTCTCCAAGTGTCGCTGCTCTCTCGTGTGGTCGTGGCTACTGATGACGAGCGCATTGCGGCGGCAGTAGCGGCCTTTGGCGGCGAGGCAGTGCTGACTCGAAGCGATCATGTCTCTGGCACCGACCGTCTCGCTGAGGCGACAGACCTCCTTGGTCTGGCAGAAAATGATGTGGTGGTCAACATTCAGGGCGATCAACCTTTGTTTCCGCCAGCGGTGGTGGAGCAAGTGGCGCGGCCATTGTTGGATGATCCATCCCTGCCCATGTCCACCCTGATCTACAAGATCATCCGGCCAGAGGAAATCACCGATCCCAATCATGTGAAGACGGTGTTTGACCGCAACGGCAACGCGCTCTATTTCTCCCGTTCGCCGATTCCCTTCCAGCGCAACCCAGAGGAGCCAGTCAGCCCGACTTATTATAAACACCTCGGCTTTTATGCCTACCGCAAGGGCTTTCTCCGCACTTTTGTCAGCCTGCCAGAAGGCGAGTGGGAACGCTTCGAGAAGCTGGAACAGCTCCGGGCCTTAGAATACGGCTACCGCATCCGGGTCGTGCTGACTGAGCATGACTCCATCGAGGTCGATACCCCGCAGGACGCGCTGCGAGTCGAAGCAATGATTCGCTCAAACGGCCAGTCGGACAGATAATACCGCAATTCAACTTTAAAAAAACAGCAGAGCAATGAAGAACAAGATCACCATCATTGGCGCGGGCAATGTCGGCGCGACCGCCGCGCACTGGGCCTTGAGCCGCAGATTAGGCAATATCGTCCTTCTTGATGTCATGGAAGGCATTCCGCAGGGCAAGGCCTTAGATTTATGGCAGGCCGGGCCGCTCGACGGCTACGCAGGCACGGTCATTGGCAGTAACGACTACGCGGATTCGGCAGACTCAGACGTGGTGATCATCACCGCAGGTCTGGCCCGCAAGCCGGGTATGTCCCGGGACGATCTGCTTGCGAAAAATGTGGCCATCGTCAAGAGCTGTGCTGAACAGGCGGCACGTTATTCGCCGAACTGCTTCATGATCGTGGTCACCAATCCCATCGACGCGATGGTGTACACGGCGTTCAAGGCATCTGGCCTGCCCAAGCATCGCATCATCGGCATGGCAGGCGTGCTCGACTCGGCCCGCTACCGCACCTTCTTGGCGCAAGCCTTGGGCGTGGCACCGGCAGATGTCAGTGCCTTAGTGATGGGCATCCACGGTGACAAAATGTTGCCTCTTGTGCGGCTGGCAAATGTGGCCGGTGTACCGATCAGTGACCTCTTGCCTGCGGAAAAAATTGCGGAGATCGTGCATCGCACCCAGCATGGTGGCGGCGAGATCGTCAACCATCTGAAAACAGGCAGTGCCTTCTACACCCCAGGCCTTGCTGCTATCGAAATGGCCGAGGCTGTGCTAACTGACAGCAGGCGCGTAATGCCTTGCGCCGCTTATTTGAACGGTGAATTCGGCATTGCTGGCTGCTTCCTCGGTGTACCGGTGGTGCTGGGCGAACAAGGCGTGGAGCGCATTCTTGAATTTCAGCTCACCGATGACGAGCGGCAAGCTCTGAGCGAGTCAGTTGAGGCAGTACGTAAGCAGATGGAAGAGACGGGGCTGTGATCGTAGGGGCGAAAAATCTTTCGCCCTTTACATAAACCGCCCGCCGAACACATTGAACGCCTCGCTGCATAGCTTGGAGCATACATCAGGTATGCTCCAAGCATAGTTCAGCTATAGTTCAAGCATACCCAAGGTATGGTTCAGGCATACATCAGGCATGGCTCAACCATAGCGCAGACAGGAAAAATCACTGAACCACGGGATGAATAATGGCGGAGAACAAGATTAGCTTCCTGCAAGAGGTCTTGCAGGGACTCACCAAGAAGCGGTTTGCCCCCTTGGATTTCCTCGGCACGGGCAGCCTGACAGAACGGGTATTCTCACTTGCATTAGGCGAAGAACCGCCCTTGATGCCGGGTATGCTGGGCTGTGGTCGAGAGTGGCAGCAATTAGCTGATGGGCTGCGTGGCTTTGATGTGAGCGGCCTGCGAGTGGTTGCGCTGGGCGGTGGCACTGGTTTGTCTAAGATCGTGGGCGGTGACTCGCGGCGACCAGAATGGCGCGAGACCCCTTTTTCTGGCCTCAAGGAAATCTTTCCTCATCTGTGCAGCATTGTTTGTGTCACGGATGATGGCGGCTCCACCGGTGAAATGCTCAAGGACTTCCCGCTGATCGGTCTCGGTGATCTCCGACATGTTTTGCTTTCCTCGGTACGCAGCTCCAGCCTAAAAAATCAGTATCGTCTCGATGATGAAAAGGCAGCTGAGACCGCTGTCATCCTGCACCGTCTGTTCAATTGCCGCTTCAACAGATCACCGGAATCTGCCGAGCAGCTTTGGCAGGAAAGCGGGGCATCGCCGGAAGCTCTCCCCGTACCGTTAGCAGGGTATCTCTCTGATTTGGTACGGCGATTGTTTACGGATCAGCGGATGAAGACTGCCCTTCAGCGGCCCCAGTGCTGCGGCAATTTGCTGATTGCAGCAGCGATTTACGGCAAGCTGCCTTCCTTTTTCCGCACCACCGAGCTGATCGCCAACCAAAAGCGGCTCCAATCTGCTACCTTAGAGGGCATTTCTGATTTAGCCTTGGCCATTGGCGCGGGCCGTCAGGCTGTTTTGCCCTGCACTGCCACGCCTGCACAGCTCCAAGTGCTGTATGCAAACGGGGTCTTGGTTACGGGTGAAGCTAAGGCCGGGGCCGCTGAACGAGGCTGTCCGGTCGAGCAAGTGACAGTGCGCTTTTCAGAAGAACCACAGCTACCTGATGAAGCTGCCGAGCAGCTGCGTCGAGCGGACATTATTATTCTCGCGCCGGGTAGCCTCTACACTTCGATCATTCCCATTCTGCAAGTGCCGGGCCTCGCTGAGTTGATCCGAGCGAACAATAACGCTCTTAAATTGCTGGTTGCTAACATTTGGGTGCAGCAGGGTGAGACCGATGCCACTTTAGACGCGCCGGAGAAGCGATTTTATGTCTCTGATCTGATCCGGGCTTATGATCACAACATCCCCGGTGGCATTCAGAATCTGTTCTCGCATGTTCTTACCCTTGATCTGGCAGATATTCCCGGCTCTGTTTTGCAGAATTACGCCTTGGAGAAAAAGGAGCCGATCTACGTTGATAGCGAACGAGTGCGCGAGCTGGGCTTTGAACCGGTACAAGGCCGTATTTTTTCGCAGGACATGCTCCGACGGGAGCATATTGTTCAGCACGATCCAGCAGCCTTAGCCTCGGCAGTGCGTGGCTTGTGGGCTTTGCGTACCAGCGGTTTCTTGACTACCCCGCTACCGCCCACAGTGCGTCGGAGCGCGGTAATCGCTGAACATCTGGTGAATATTTGCACAGACCGGCTGCTGCCCTGTATTCGCTCTGAGGAGATCAGTCGGATTGTAGGAACGCTCGCGTTCCGGCAGATTAGCTTACTTTCTGAACAGCCCAAGGATCTGGAAGTAGCTGACCGTGAACAGTTAGCTGCTGCTGCCGCTGAAATCCTCTGGCGACACGCGGACATTCACCCTGCTCACCTTAGTTCGGTGCGCGGAATTAGCTTGGTCAGCACCGCCCGCTGGAGCCGTAGCCAGCAATGGGATAACGTCTTTTCTTTCTACGATCCTGAGGATGGTTGTATTAAAATTCGGCAGGATCAGGCTGAGGACATCTCTCGCTTAGAGATGCCGCTGTTAGTCGGTTTAGGCCAGTCGCTGCTCGGCAATTATTGCCAAGAAAAGCACCTTGAGCCAGTTTTTTTCCGCGAGCTACAAGCAGGCCGCATCTACTGGCTGATGGTCCGCGAGCAGCAGGAGCTGAACAGCTTCCTCTCCTTGGACGAATTGGACGAATATCTCCAGCTGGCGCAGATGGCGCGTTCGCCCAAGCAACGGCGGCTTTATGCCCGCACTGTCAACGGCGAAGAAGGCTTCATGCCGCCTGGATTGCTTTTTGGCCTTTTCTTCGCTTGGTATTTGGACAACCGCTTTGCTCCAAACATTGATTACATGATGTCAGTGCGCAAAAACGGCCCTTCTGAGTTGGTTGCCAAGCAGGCTGAGACTGTGCGGCGGCAGGAAAAATTAGTGCGTTTCTTTCGCGAGCGTGTTTTTCGCAACCGGATTTCATAAAAATCGCTGTATAATGCTTACAGAAGCATCGCTGACGAGGAGCTGACTGGCTGCGTTTAACAGAGGAGGAGACAGAAATGCGCAAAATATTGATCATGGATGACGACGAGCAGATTCTATCGCTGCTTTCGCGCTCGATGGAGCTGGCGGGTTTCGCCGCTGTCACGGCTCCGAATGGCCGCGAAGGGCAGCGGCTCTTGGAAAAGCAGCCTTTTGATTTGGTAATCACTGATTTGATTATGCCGGAAAAGGAAGGAATGGAGACCATTAGCTACATCAAGAAACACTTTCCGGGGATGAAGATCATCGCCATTTCTGGTGGGGGAAGGATTGGGCCGGAGACCTATCTACCAGCAGCCTTGGAGTTGGGCGCACATTTAGCCTTTGCCAAGCCCTTTTCTATGGACGAGCTGCTGAATGCGGTACGCGAATTGCTCAACGAATGAGCAATTCGACCGTAGATGAGTAGAAAAATCGCCTGATCGGGCTTGCATGGCCCTCTTTTCGTTTTTCCCCGTTTATCCTATGGATTTCCGTAAACCGGAGCCTGCGCTCCAGCAGGCTTTTCATCCTCTTTCAGTACGTGTTGTACTCCGACTGATCTTACCGGTTTTCCGCCGTTTTCGCCTTCGGCTGTTAGGCGGTTTTGCGGCCATGCTGGCCAGCGACCTGCTTTATCTAACCATCCCCCGCTACCTAAAAATCGGAGTTGATGAGCTGGCGCAGAGCAGTGCTACCGATAGGCGACTGCTTTTCCTCAGCCTCTGTATCTTGCTGACTGCCGTACTCACCGGTCTGCTTCGCTATTTCTGGCGCACCCTGCTCATCGGTTTTTCCAGATATTTAGAAACCGACCTGCGCGATCAGCTCTTTGCTCACGTGCTGCGCATGGATCAGACCTTTCTCGACCGTCGTCCACCCGGCGAAATCATGGCTCACGCCACCAATGATCTGACTGCGGTTCAGATGGGTTTTGGCATGGGATTAGCTGCTGCTGCTGATGTAGCCGTAATGTCTTCGGTTGCAATGCTGTTCATGCTTCATATCAGCCCGCCGCTGACTCTAACCGCCGCTCTGCCGCTGCCACTGCTGGCAATCTGTGCTTGGCTACTCTCGCGTGAATTGCACCGGCGTTTTAGTCGGGTGCAGGAGCAATTTGGTCTCTTGACTGAATTTGCCCGTAACACGCTGATTTCCATCCGCCTGATTAAAAGCTGCACCCGAGAGGAACAGCAGATTCGAGATTTTGAGCAGTTGGGCAAAGAGTATGTGGCCTTCAACATGAAAACAGCGGTGATGCAGGGCCTACTGCTGCCAGTGTCCATGCTCACCGGCAGCATCGGCACTTTGCTTGTGCTGTATTCCGGCGGTAACATGGTGATTAGCAAAGTTATTAGTCTCGGAGAATTTGTTGCGTTTATTACCTATTTCGCCATGCTGGCCATGCCCTTAGCCACGGTGGGCTGGGCCACTGGTCTCATCCGCCGCAGCCTGACCTCATTGGGTCGGATAGGTCACCTGCTCACCGCTGAATCCACTCTCACCCGCAGTTTACACAAGGAGGCGCAGGGTAGCGCGGTTATTCTTCAGAGCCTGCCGCATCTTTCTTTGCGAAAACTGCACTTTTCCTACCCCGGCACGGTCACGCCCGCGTTGAGCCAGATTGATTTAGAAATTGGGCCAGGCCTCCTTGGTATCACCGGCAGAACTGGTTCTGGCAAATCCACACTCTGTCATCTGCTGCTTCGGCAATATCCGGTTGCAGACGGCACCTTCCTGTTTGCTGGGCATGATGTGAACCAGCTTGACCCGGCCTTGATCCGGCGGCATCTCGGTTATGTAGGCAGAAATACCGCGCTCTTCTCCGGCACCGTAGAAGAAAACATCAGTTTGGCTAGCCCAGAGGCTTCGCAGGAAAAGATTGAACAGGCGGCAATGATGGCTAGGATTCATGCCGAAATTATCGCTATGTCTGAGGGCTACCAGACGAGGATTGGCGAAAAAGGGCTGCGGCTTTCTGGCGGCCAAAAGCAACGAATTGCTTTGGCTCGCGCCTTGCTCGCTGACCGGCCCATCTTGATTATTGATGATGCCCTCTCTGCCTTAGACGCGGAAACCGGGCAGCAGGTTTTTGCCGCGCTCCGCGCCCAGCAGCAAGGAAAAACGCTGGTGTTGATTTCCCATCAGGTACGGCTTTTCGCCGAGGCAGATCAGGTGCTGATTCTTGATCAAGGCCGAATTGTTGATCATGGAAGCCACGAGCAGCTGTTAGCCCGCAATGTCTTTTATCAGGAAACCGCCCGCAGGCAGCAGGGCAAGGAGGCCGCAGGTGCGCAGTTTCGGCTACTTTGAGGAGAGCAAGGTCGGGCGAGTCTCCGATCTTCGTCTCTGGCGACGAATTATCGTTCAGTGCTGGGAATATCGAACCAGCATTATCGGTGGCATGATACTCTCCCTCCTGATCACCGCTGCCGCTGTGGTACAGCCGCAGTTACTTCAGCGGGCCATTGACTCCTTCATGACCGTTGAGGGTGATGCTGGTGCGCGATTAGACGGTGTGTTCCGTATTTCCCTGCTCTACGGCTTTGCTGCTGCTGTTGCCTTTGCCGCAGGCTTTGCCCAAGTGATGCTGCTGGAATATATCGGTCAGTCCGTGATGCAGAAGCTGCGTAGTAGCCTGTTTAGCCACCTGCTTTCTTTGGATTTGGCTTTTTTTCACGCTCATCCGGCAGGTCGCTTGGTAACTCGGCTAACCAACGACATCCAGAATATGAACGAGATGTTCACTTTGGTCATGGTGACGATATTCAACGATATTCTCAAGTTAGTCTGTATTTTGGCTGTGCTTTATCTGACCAATGTCCGGTTAGCCTTGCTCATGACCGTTTTCCTACCGCTCTCCTTAGCCCTCACCCTCTTTTTTTCCAAGATCGCCCGCGAAGGTTTCCGAGCCATCCGCAGCCAGTTAGCGGTGGTTAATGCCTTTCTTCAGGAGCAAATTTCTGCGGTCAGTGTCCTCCAGCTTTATGCGCGAGAATCCGACAGTATGAACAAATTTCGCGAACTGAACCAAGTTTATTTAGAGCGCAACCTGCATCTGATTCGACTCTTCGGGGCTTTCATGCCGCTGACCGAAGTGCTTTCTGCCTTGGCTACGGCCTCTGTTCTTTGGTACGGCGGCGGCGAGGTGCTACGGCAGCAGCTGACGCTGGGCGAGCTAACCGCTTTTCTCGCCTACATGCGCCTTTTTTTTCAGCCTATGCAGGAAATCGCCCGCAAATATTCGGTGGTGCAGTCGGCCTTAGCTTCAGCAGAGCGGATTTTCGAGCTGCTCGATATCTCTGGCAGCATTATGGAGCCTGCCGTACCCTTAGATGGTGAACGAATTAAAGGCGATATCCGCTTTGAGCAGGTCAGCTTTACCTATCAGGAAGAGGACGAAAACGGCGGGGAGCGAGAAGGAAGCCAAACTGTGCTGCGTGAGGTTGATCTGCACATCAAAGCCGGGGAAACCATCGCCATCACTGGCCCCACCGGCGCGGGTAAAACAACCTTAGTTAGTCTCTTAGTTCGATTTTATGATCCTGCCGCTGGCCGCATTCTGCTGGATGGCCACGATTTGCGCGAATTTGCTCCGCAAACCTTGCGCCGCAAAATCGGCTTGGTGCTGCAAGACCCGCTAATTGAACCAGACACCGTACTGGCCAATATCCGGCAAGACACTCACCTGAACCGTTCAGAAATTTATCAGCTCTTGGTCCGCACTGGCTTAGATGCGTTCATTGCCCGGCTGCCGCAGGGGTTAGATACCCGCATCGGTGAAGGCGGCCTTGATCTTTCTGCTGGTGAAAAACAGCTGCTCGCCTTTGCCCGTGTCCTCTGCCGCGACCCAGCTGTTCTGATTCTCGACGAAGCAACGTCCTCCGTCGATAGCGAGGCCGAGCAAATGCTAGAGCAGGCCGTGCGCAGTGGTTTTGCAGGCAGAACCCTACTGGTGATTGCTCACCGTTTGTCCACTGTTCGTCAAGCCGACCGGATTGCGGTCTTTTCTCAGGGCAGATTAACCGAACTGGGCAGCCATGACGAGCTGCTCAAACAGCAGGGGTTGTATGCCGAGCTGGTCACTGCGGATCGGGCCAGCTGATGGTTATTTCTGTTGACACTGCCGCCGGGGCAATGCTATATTTCGCAATTTCATCAGACAGCAATCTGGCTGTCATTTTTTATTTTTCACTCCCTTCTCGCTCTCCACAAGGAACGCAGCGAGGGCCACATGACCACGAGGAGGAATCATGCGTCATTACGAAATAACTTGGATTATGCGCCCCAGCTTGGGCGACACGCAGTTCACTGAAATCATTGACCGCACTGCTGCCATTATCACCGGCGACGGCGGCACAGTGATCGACATCAGCCGCTGGGGCATCAAAAAGCTGGCCTACGACATCAAAAAAGAATCGCAGGGCTACTACGTTTGCATGAATTGCGCCGCGCCCGCAACCACCGTTAAGGAATTGGAGCGTATCTTCCGCATTGACGACCGGCTGTTGCGTTACCTGACCATCAAATTAGCCGAAGAAATTGACGCGGCGGGTATTGAGCAGGAAAAGGAGCGGATTGCCGCGCTGGCTGCAAAGGCTGCTGAAGCCGCCGCAGGCAGAGAAAACGGCGACGATGAGGGTGGCTTGGTAGATATGCAAGACGCTGCCGACGAGCTGGCCTGAGCCATTTAACAGGAGATATTTAATCATGACTGCCCCTAAAGCAAAAAAAGTGTTTCACCGCCGCAAGGTATGTAGATTCTGCGCTGAAAAAATGCAGGAAGTTGACTACAAAGACGTAAAATTCCTGCGGAATTTCGTTACTGAACGCGGCAAGATCGTACCTAAGCGGATTTACGGCACCTGCGCTCGCCATCAGCGGCAGTTGACCGAGGCTGTTAAACGCGCTCGGCATTTGGCTCTGTTGCCGTATTCTGGCACAGTGCAGTACTGATTTCGTTTTGTTGCACCGCAGGCAGGAGAGCGCAGGGTTTTTCTCAGCGCAGGTGCTGTTGATAGCCCTGTCTTTTCTCCTGCCGATAGCTTTTCCGCTGCTGCTGGGCTGGATGCAGCTCTTGCTGGGTATCCCAGTTTTTTTTCTTCTGCGTACCGAAGAAAAGGCTCTGTTTCAGCTACGCAACGGTCTGCTTATCGCTGGAATAGGTGCTATGTTGCTGGGAGAGCCTGCATTGTTGATTTTTTCCTTCACGCTGCTGCCTTTGGCATGGAGCCTGCATCGTAGCGCACAGCATGAAGTTACTCCGGCAGCGGCTGGTAGAGCAGGTTTGGCCGTTCTTGGCAGTAGCTGGTTAATATTTTGGCTGCTGTACGGCCAGCTGACTGGAGTTAATCCCTACACCAGTCTGTTGGCACAGTTAAATAATTTGCTGACGCAGATCGTGGAAGCCTACGGCTCTAGCATGAAGAATGTGTCGGTTGAGCTGCTCCAAGAGTTTGAACTTGCCGCTGCGGATATGCGGGTTGTTTTACCCAAAGTGCTGCCCGGTTTATTGGCTGGCAGTGCGGTGCTTACTGTTTGGCTGAACATGGTAGTAGGTAACGGTCTGCTCCGCAGATTTCAGCCAGATAAAGCACCTTGGCCGGAATACCGTTGTTGGCAGCTGCCGGATACCGTAGTTTGGCTGTTGATTGCGGCGATTATCTTGGCGATAACCAGTGCTGGCTGGCTGGAAATTACCGGATATTCGTTGGCTGTAGTTATAGGACTGCTGTATTTTTTTCAGGGGGCAGCTGTTTTTGCCCACCTGTTGCACCGCTGGAATGTTCCGACTTTCTGGCGGATTGTTTTATATATTTTTGTAGCGGCGCAGGGTTATGGATTTCTTCTGCTGGCAGTGACAGGAGCGGCGGACACTTGGGCCGACTTCCGCAAACTGGCTCAGAACGAACAACCGCCCACCCGCTCCTGAGAAAGTCAATACCCACGAGGATGCAATCATGGAAATCATATTGAAGAGAACTATCGACACCTTGGGCCGCGAAGGCGAAGTTGTCAACGTTAAGCCTGGTTATGCTCGCAATTTTCTTATTCCCCAGGATTTGGCAGCGGTCGTCAACAAAGCCAGCTTGGCTCGACTCCAAAAAGAGCAGGCCGCTATTGCCAAGCGTCTGGCAGAAGAGAAGAAAAACGCCGAAGCACTCGCTGCTCAGTTAGAAAATCTGACCGTGGTGCTGGCTCGCAAGACCGGCAATGAAGGCCGCCTTTTTGGTTCTGTTACCAACGCGGATATTGCTGATCAGCTGGCGCAGCTGGGGGTAACGCTTGACCGTAAGGCAATCATGCTCAAAGAACCGATTAAGAGCGTCAGCGAGACCAGAGTGACAGTTAAGGTTGGCTATCAGATGACCTCGGAAATTACGGTACAGGTGGTGCAGGAGATCGCAGCCGAGACCGTATAAGGCTGTTCGCAGTTTTTCCCCGTTTTTCCTTCAAGTACGCTGCGGCACTGCGCGTTAAGCAGCAGCCGCAGCTTTTTTCCAGACGGCAGGCAAAAGCTGTCGCCCCGGGGTGATGTCTCAGTTGTCTGACTATTCCGTTCCCTTCGTCCGCAGCGGGCATGAACAGTCGGCAGCAGGCCGTCTGCCGCCTCAGAACGTGGAAGCCGAGCAGGCTTTGCTCGGTACCATTATGATTCAGGAACAAGCTCTGCTCAAAGTTGTTGAGCTGCTTGCGCCTGATGATTTCTACCGAGAAGGTCATCGGATCGTTTTTGGGGCTATGCTTTCCCTGTTTGAAAAAGGACAGCCTCACGACCTGATTACCGTCTCCAATCTGCTCCGTGATCAGAATCGGTTAGAGAAGGCAGGAGGATATGCCTACATCTCCCAGCTTACCGAAGTAATTCCCTTTGTTGGAACGCTGGTTCATCATGCCCATATCATCCGGCAAAAATCTGTTCTGCGCAAACTGATTCAAACCAGCGTTGAAGTAGCAGCCCGTTGCTACGATGCCCAAGATAACATTGACGCACTGGTTGACAAAGCCGAGCAGTCGATTTTTGAAATTGCTCAAGCCCGTAAGAAGCAGGGGTTCGAGTCGATGGCTCGAATCGTTCCTAAGGCTTTTGATCGGGTGACGCGCCTTTCTCAGCGCAAAGAGCATATTACCGGCGTGGCCACTGGTTACGAGGAATTAGATCGGATGACCGCTGGGCTACAGCCTTCAGATTTGGTCATTCTCGCGGCACGACCGTCGATGGGTAAGACCGCGATGGCCATGAACATTGTGCAGACAGCCTCGGTAATCAATAAGATACCGTCCGCCGTGTTCAGCTTGGAAATGTCCTCCGAACAACTGACTCTGAGAATGCTCTGCGCTGTAGGTAAGGTGGATGCGCAACGCGTTCGCACAGGCCGCTTGATAGAGTCGGATTGGCCTAAGCTCATCAGGGCCACGGGGATGCTTACAGACGCGCCGATCTACATTGATGATACTGCTGGTTTGACTGTTTTGGAGATGCGGGCCAAAGCTCGGCGGCTGAAATCAGAGCATGATTTAGGGTTGGTAGTGGTGGATTATCTTCAGCTGATGCAGGGGCGTTCCGGCTCTGAGAATCGGAATCAGGAAATCAGTGAGATATCTCGCTCGCTTAAGGCAATGGCGAAAGAGTTAGACGTGCCGGTAGTGGCTTTGTCTCAGCTCAACCGCAGCTTAGAGAGCCGCACCGACAAGCGACCCATGATGTCGGATTTGCGTGAATGCGTGACCGGCGACACCTTGGTCATGCTGGCCGACGGCAGTCGGATTCCTGTTCGCGATTTGGTCGGGCAAAGACCCTCTGTCGTTTCAATGACGGAGGACGGAAGGATAGAATGCGCCGCTGCTGAATTAGTCTGGTCTGTCGGTCAAAAGGAAATTTTGCGGATTCAGCTGGCCAGCGGACGCACCCTGTGTTGTTCCAAAGAGCATCGCTTACGTTCATTGACAGACTGGAAACATGCCTGTGATCTTCAGATTGGCGACCGCATCGCTCTTGCCCGCCACCTACCAGAACCACCGCAGACGGTTGCATGGCCTGAACATGAAATTATCCTGCTGGCGCATTTGGTTGGTGATGGCAGCTATGTTACAAAACAACCGCTGCGCTATACCACAGCCAGCGAGGAGAACAGCCAAGCGGTCACGGAAGCAGCACAAGCGTTCGGCTCCACTGTCAATCGTCAGCCCGGACGAGGAAACTGGCATCAGTTGGTTATCAGCGGCAACGGCAACCGCTGGCATCCGGCGGGGGTCGGTAAATGGCTCAAGGATTTGGGTATCTTCGGCCAGCGTTCGCATGAGAAATATTTGCCTGTGGGCGTGTTCCGGCTGCCTAAGAAACAATTGACCTTGTTTCTTCGCCATCTCTGGGCGACGGATGGCAGCATTCATGCTGGCAAGGACAAGCCACGCATCTACTTCTGCACTGCCAGTGAACTGCTGATCCGCGATGTTGCCGCCCTGCTTCTGCGTTTCGGCATTGTCGCACGCATCAAGCATGTCACCACGACTGAAAGTCCGCAAGGTTGGTTCACTGCTGATGTTTCTGGGGCGGAACAGCAGCGTATTTTCCTTCGGGAGATCGGCGCATTCGGGCCGCGCAAAGAGCCTGCTGAACAGGCTGCGGCCATGATTGAACACACGGTCAGCAATACCAACGTTGATACGCTGCCGGAGGAAATTTTTGTCTATATTCGTGAGCAGATGCGCTTGAAGGGCATAACATCCCGTCAGATGGCGGAATTGCGAGGCAGATCGTACAACGGGACAGCAAGTTTCAAATTTGCTCCATCGCGGGAAAGCGTCTTGAGTTATGCTAAACACTTGGATGACGAATGGCTGTTCAGTCTGACGCAAGATGATCTGTTTTGGGACAAGATCGTTGCGATTGAACCTGCGGGCGAAGAAGAGGTTTTTGATCTGACCGTACCGGGTAATGCTTGCTGGTTAGCGGACGGTATTGTCAGTCATAATTCGGGCGCAATAGAGCAAGATGCTGATGTTATTATGTTTATTTACAGGGATGAGGTTTATAACAAAGCACCAGAAAACCCCAATCGTGGTATAGCCGAGGTGATTGTTGGTAAGCAGCGCAACGGCCCGACAGGAACGGTGAAGCTGACTTTTGTCGGCGAATACACCTCATTCGAGAACTACACTGACCGGGAGCCGCCGCACGGGGATTCATTCGGCTGAAGCATCATGAAAAAAGAACAGACCAATAAGCAGGGCTTTGAGCCGATGGCCAATATCCTGCTCAGAGCCTTTGACCGCACTGGCGTGGCCACTGGTTATCATGAATTGGACCGGATGACTGCCGGGCTGCAATCTTCCAATCTGATCATTATCGCAGCAAGGCCGGGCTTAGGAAAGACCGCCTTGGCAATGAACATCGTCCAGCACGCCACTGTGGACGGCAAAGTGCCTACCGCCGTGTTCAGTCTAGGGATGTCGGCAGAGCAGCTTGCCTTGCGTATGATCTGCGCTATTGGCAAGGTGGATTCTCATCGCATCTGCACAGGCCATCTTATGGAATCGGACTGGCCCAAGCTGACCAGAGCCACCGGGATGCTCACTGAATCACCGCTTTTTATTGATGACACAGCAAGCATCAGCGTACTGGAAATGCAAGCTAAGGCCAGAATGTTGAAAGAGGAGCACGATCTGGGCTTGCTGGTGGTTGATTATCTTCAGCTCATGCAGAGCCGTTCCTCCGGCTGTGAAAACCGCAATCAGGAGATCAGCGAAATCTCGCGCTCGCTCAAGGCGATGGCCAAAGCACTGAATGTGCCGGTGCTGGCCCTGTCGCAGCTCAACCGCAGCTTGGAAAGCCGCACCGACAAGCGGCCCACGATGTTGGATCTGCGGGAAAGCGGTGAAATTGAGGAGACTGCTGATGTAGTTCTATTTATTTACAGAGACGAGGTCTATAACAAGTCGCCGGAGAACCCGAACAGGGGGATTGCTGAGGTGATTGTCGCCAAGCAGCGCAACGGCCCGACAGGGACGGTGAAGCTGACTTTTGTCGGCGAATACACCAGTTTTGAGAACTACTCTAATTTAGAGCCGCCGATAGGCATCTAACAAGGGTCAAGGTGAAAACAAAAAATGCTCTTTTTCCTGATTTGTGGTAAATCGGGATAATGACATTTTTTGCTGTGCAGAAGAAAAGCTCCATTGTATGCTGCACCGGTTAGCAATTTTTTTAATTCAGGCTGCTCAAAGACAGACGATCATGGAAAACAGCACATATACTCAGACGCAGGATGCGTTAAAATACAATTTCAAGGCCATTGAAAGCAAATGGCAGCAGCAGTGGCTGACGGAAAAGCCGTATAAAGTCAGCGCGGACCCGCAGCGGCCCAAATATTATGTGCTGGAAATGTTTCCCTATCCGTCCGGGCGCATCCACATGGGTCATGTCCGCAACTACTCCATCGGCGACGTGGTGGCCCGCTACAAGCGGATGCGCGGCTTCAACGTTCTTCATCCGATGGGCTGGGATGCGTTCGGCCTGCCTGCTGAGAACGCCGCCCTCAAGCACGGTGTGCATCCGGCGCAGTGGACCTACAGCAATATTGACTACATGCGCGGCCAGCTCAAGGCGATGGGCCTCAGCTACGACTGGGACCGGGAAATCGCCACCTGCCACCCGGAATACTACCGCTGGGAGCAGCGCGTTTTTCTCCAGCTGCTGGAGAAAGAGCTGGTTTACCGCAAGAAAACCACGGTCAACTGGTGCGAAAGCTGCGCCACAGTGCTGGCCCGCGAGCAGGTGATTGACGGCTGCTGCTGGCGTTGCGACAGCCAAGTTGTACCCAAGAATATGTACGGCTGGTTCCTCAAGATTACTGACTATGCCGAGGAGTTATTGGCTGATCTGGACAAGCTGGGCGGCTGGCCGGAAAAAGTGGTCACCATGCAGCGCAACTGGATTGGCAAAAGCCAAGGCTTGGCCTGCGATTTCCAAGTTGAGAACAGCGCGGAAAAGATAACCATCTTCACCACCCGGCCTGACACCATCTTCGGCGTGACTTTCATGTCGCTGGCCCCGGAGCATCCGCTGATTGATTCGCTGATTGCAGGCACAGAGCAGGAAGCGGCAGTGCGCGGCTTCATCGAGCAGACCTTGCTGGAAAAACAGCGCATGGCCTTGGATCAAGAGCCGGAAAAGCACGGCATTTTCACCGGCAAGCATTGCGTCAATCCTTTTAATGGCGAACGGGTGCCGATTTATGTCGCCAATTTTGTCCTGATGGAATACGGCACCGGCGCAGTCATGGCCGTGCCTGCGCATGATCAGCGCGATTTTGAATTCGCCCGCAAATATGGCCTGCCGATTCGTCCGGTGGTGCAGCCTGAGCAGCGGCTGGTCGCGGAGAGCATGGAGGCAGCCTGGGAGAGCGACGGCGTTTTGGCGGATTCCGGGATGTTCTCCGGCCTGCCTTCCGCAGAGGCGAAAAAGGCGGTCATCGCTCATGCGGAACAGCAGGGTTTTGGCAAGACGCACATCACGTGGCGGCTGCGCGACTGGGGCATTTCCCGCCAGCGCTACTGGGGCGCGCCGATTCCGGTCATTCATTGCGAGAGCTGCGGCGCAGTGCCGGTTCCGGCGGAGCAGCTGCCGGTGGTTCTGCCCGGCACCACGCCGCCTTACGGCAGCCACGCGCCGCTGCATCAGCAGGAGGCGTTTTACAGCACGGCATGCCCGAAATGCGGCCAGCCCGCCAAGCGCGAGACCGACACGATGGACACCTTTATGGAGTCGTCGTGGTATTTTGCCCGCTACACCAGCCCGCGCAAAGACGACGGCGTTTTGGATCAGGACGCGGCCAAATATTGGCTGGCAGTGGATCAGTACATCGGCGGCGTGGAACACGCGATTCTGCATCTGCTCTACTCGCGTTTCTTCACCAAGGCATTGCGTGACCTCGGTTATTTGCACATTGATGAGCCGTTCACCAATCTGCTCACCCAAGGCATGGTGATCAAAGACGGGGCCAAGATGTCCAAATCCAAGGGCAACGTGGTTGACCCTGATGATTTGATTCAGCAGTACGGCGCAGACACAGTGCGGCTTTTCGCCCTCTTCGCCGCCCCGCCGGAGCGCGATCTGGAATGGAACCCGCAAGGCGTGGAAGGCTGCTTCCGCTTCCTCAGCCGGGTTTTCAGACTGATTCATTCCAGTTTGGACTGCTTCTCTGGCGGAACTGCGCAGATTGACCTCAGCACTCTTTCTCCCGCTGACCGCCAGCTGCACCGCAAGACGCACCAGACTATTCGCCGGGTAACCGAGAGCATTGAAAAGGATTTTCATTTCAACACTGCCATTTCTGGGGTGATGGAATTAGTCAATCAGATCAGCGCAGAAACTGCCCAGCCGACGGCCAGTAGCGTGCTGCGCGAGGCCCTCGAAACCGTGCTGTTCCTCCTCTTCCCGATGGTGCCGCATTTCTGTGAGGAGATGTGGCAGCTCACCGGCCATGCGCAGCCGCTGCAACTGCAAACTTGGCCGAGCTTTGATCCCGCTGCGGCAGAAGAAGACGAGCTGACCATTGTCGTGCAGGTCAACGGCAAGCTGCGGGGCCGCCTGACTGTTTCGGCAGCCACCGGTGAGGAGGAAATTAAACAACTTGCTCTGGTCGACGAAAAGGTGATCAGCTTTATCGCGGGAAAGACGGTGCAAAAAATCATTGTCGTCAAAGACAAACTTGTTAATATTGTCATCAAATGAATCCGAAGGAGCCAACTGTGAACAGAACCTACGCAAAGCTGCTGTTTGTCCTCTGCCTCTCCCTCCTGCTCGGCGGCTGCGGCGGCTATTATTTTCCTTCTGTCTATGACGGGCCAGAGGTATCAATCTATATGCCAACTTGGAGCAACCGCACGGATAAACTCGGTATTGACAGCACGATGTATAATTCACTGTCGTCGTGGTTCTTGAAATCAGACAAAATTAGCCTGACTAAAGAGAAAGAAGGTGCGGATATGATTCTGGCTGGCGAAATAACTTCGATCCATCTGCCCAGCATCGGCTGGAGCGGCGCAGCCCGCACCACGGATGTCAAGGTTGAGCTGATTCTGCGTTATGTGCTGAAGGATATGAAGAGCGGCAAAATTCTCTGGGAGGAACCAAACCAAGTCTGGACTGAAGACTACAACACCGTAGCCCAACAGGCCAGCTCAGAGGATGAGGCGATTGAGCATATTCTTAACGATGTTTCGGAAAAAATTTATCTGGGTACGATATCCAGAATCCGCACGATGTCTCAAAAAAACGTAGCTCAGTAGGCGAATGCAGGTTTGGGCGGTACGTGCGTGCCGTCCAGTTGCGTAGAAATACCTATTGACTTCAGCGCAGCCCTTGACAAAATAACAGGTAGAGTTGACAATCCTTGTATATGTTTCACCTGTCAGCTTTCCGGCCAGAACGCCGCAAAAAAAGAAAAATTGGCAAGTCGATCAAAAATAGCTTCCATATATATGATTATCTGGCGTATAGTCAAAAAATGGAGATAGACCGGTCGGCCCCAGACCTGCCGGACAACCAAAGTAAAGCGAATGAGGGTACCAGATGAACTACGGTGTAGTCAGCCAAGAACAGCTTGAAAAAATTGATGAAATACTGTCTGAACAGCTCATCAAAATCGGTGTGGACTGTGTCATCATCATTGATATGGCAGGAAACATCATCACGGCAAAGGACAACGGCACGTCTAAGTACGATGTCTATTCCTTTGCCGCTCTGGCAGCCGGTAACTTTGCCACGGTTGATGCAATGGCCAAATTAGTAGGTGAACAGGAATTTTCCCTACTTTTTCACAAAGGCACGGACTGCAATATCCATTTCTCCAAAATTGACGACGAGTTGCTTCTGATCACTATGTTCGGAAAGCATATTTCCTTAGGTTTTCTCAGGCTGAACGTTGTGAAGGCCCTGGAGCAAATACGGAGACTCTGGGCGGGCAAATAGAGATTTTTTCTCACACCTTCACCAACAGCATTAATTCATCCAGCGGGAGACTGCCTTGAGCTTCATAAATCTACGTGAAAAGATTGTCCAAGTAAAAGTTGTCTATTATGGGCCGGGAAGAGGAGGAAAAACTTCCAATCTGGAATACATCAACCGGAAATTCAGCAAGCAGATTCAGTCGGAGATGGTCAGCCTGAAGACCCACGGCGATCGGACATTGTTTTTTGACTTTTTGCCTTTTGATATGGGCAAAATAAAAGGCTATGAGCTGAAAATCCAGCTGTATACTGTACCTGGTCAAGTTAAGTACAACGCCACTCGTAAGTTGGTACTAAAAGGTGTGGACGGTCTTGTTTTTGTTGCTGATGCCCAAGAGGCGATGCGAGAAAAAAATATCCGCTCGCTCAATCAGCTGCACGAGAACCTGAAAGAATACAAGGAATCGATTTTCAAAATTCCTTTGGTCATGCAATACAACAAGGTCGATCTGCGCGATCAAGGTATTCCTATCCTGCCTACTTCGGTACTGGAGCAAGACCTGAACAGCAAATTGAAAGTACCGTATTTTGAGGCCAGTGCGCTCACTGGATACAATGTGCCGGAAACTCTCAAAAAAATCATCTCTCTTACCGTAGTATCGGTGCAGAAAAAACTTCTGTAAACGGAACGGCATGGACAGCTGATGCAGTGCCTCTGATAAGTCCAAACAAGATTATGGCCCCCTCAATCGACGAATTTGAAGACCTCACTCAGTTTGCGGACGAATCCTTCGACACCGAAGAAGTAGATCTATTTGAATTCACGGATGATGAGGATTCTCCCTTGCTTCGTCTCAAATCGATCGTTCTTTCTTTGGACTGGGACATTACCGAAGAAATTCTGACTGAGCTGAATGATGAGTTGGCCAATCTGCGTTCGATGTGGAAGGACGACAAAGTGGCGCAGATATATCTTCAAGGCATGGAAAATGTGGGGAGATATATGCAGGCTGAAGGTGCTTATGCGCATCCCAACGCCATCAAGCTGCTCCTCACTCTTTATCACAACTATGAAAAAATAATCTCCTCGCCCAACATCAGCGGCGACAGCATTACCGCCATGCTCAAGGCGGACATCCGTAAGTTCAAGGTATTACAGTTTCAAATCAGCACCCTGAAGAAGACGCAAGGCAGCCACGATACTGCTGAAGCTGCGCCAGAAGAGATTGAAGAAGGTACTGCCACTACTCCAGCCGCCCTGCAAAAACAGAAGGAGGCCGCAGTTGCTATGCCGCCGCCGTTACGCAGCATGGAAGCCACCATTTTAGGGCTGGAATGGGAAGTTACCGATGAGGGGTTAGAAAAATTTAACACCGAAGCTACGCAGCTACGCAGCCACCTGAGCGGCAACACTGAGGGGCAGGTACTGATTCAAGGGCTACAGGCTCTCGGTGCCTACATTCGGGAACAGAAGACCAACGCTCATCCTGATTCTTTCACCATTCTCCACTCTTTTTATGATGCCCTGAAAATGCTCTTGGAAAGCCCAGAGCTGGGCGCAGAGCAACGGCGGCAGATACTGGTGGAGCAAATCAGCAGTCTGAACTCTTTGAAAGAGGTTATCGCTCGTTCAGGGGCCAGCAAAACTGCTGAAGAAGCAGAAGAGGATATTCCTGAGCAGCTTGAAGAGGAGCCGGATACCGCTGCTGATGAGAAAGAAGATGTGCTGGCAGATGATTTTGGTGCGCCTGATGAAGAGTTCGGTGGTTCACCTGCTCTTGCCGATGATGACGGAATGGATTTTGATTTCGCCTTTGATGACGATGAAGCTGAGACAAAACCGCAGAAGAGCAATGCGCCACCTGCCGCTGTTCTGCCTGAAAAACCAGTTCCGTCAAAAGTAGCGACTGTTGTAACTGCCAAACCAGCAACGATCGCTGCGGATGATGAGGACGAATTTGACGACGATCTGTTCTCGGACAGCGGTGGTGTTACGCCCGCGCTTGCCGATGAAGATGAGGAAGGCGGTTTCAGCGACAGCTTTGCTTCTACAGGTCTTGGCGGAGAACGGGCTGCTGAACTTGATGAAAAGTTAGATTCATTCTTTAATTTTGGCGACAACGAAGAAGAAAAGCCGAAGGCAGAAGCACCGAAGCCAAAAGTCACTGCCAGTGTCTCGCCTACTGAACCACAAAAGCCACAAAAACAGTCTTTGGCGAAAATTTTAGACGAGATACCTGATGATGACGATGAGGATGATACGCTTGATTCCTCGTTTTTCAATTTTGATGACGAACTGGAAGGTGTTGCTTCGACCAAGCTGTCAACCGGAGATGATGACGACACTCTGAGCTTTGACGATGAGCTAGGCGGCGATTTTGACAGCAAAGCGGCAAAACCCTCGGCCAAGACTTTGGTTACTGCGATCTTGACTGATTCTGATGAAGAGCAACGCCTTTCAACAGTTGGGGATAGTCTTGATGATGAGGATGAAGCGGATGACGAGTTAGATTCATTTTTTAATTTTGACGACGAAATAGAACGTACTGATACTCCCAAGAAAGCAATATCATCAATAGCAGTTAAAGAACAACATGGCGACACACTGAATGTTGACGATGATATGTTCAACGAGCAGAAGGAAGAAACAGATAGGCCGCTTGTGACTGCTGCTTTGACTGAAGAAGATGAAGCGAAAGATGCTTCAGCTACGAATTTTGCGGTAGATGAAGTGGAAGAACACGGACTCGGTTCCGGGTTTGACTCCTTCTTCAGCTTTGATGATGGGGATGCTCCGAAGACAGCAGCAGTAGCGGTTGAAGAAAATGAGGATAGTCTAAGTTTTGACGACAATATGTTTGGCTTGCAGGACGAAAAAGATACTCTCATTGCGCCTGCACTTGTTGATGAAAACGAGGAAAGTGCTTCATCGGTAAATGAAGAGGATGATGTTGCCGAGCTGAGATTTGATAATGACATATTCGGCGAGCAGGATGAGATAGCTGATGAAGAGTCATCAGTTGAGGCAGCCTTTGCTGATGAGGAAGAAGTTTCCTTGTCAACGGATAGAGATGCGCCGGGCGATGACGGATTAGATTCTTTTTTCAACAGCTTTGACGATGAAGTCAAAGAAGGTCTAAAAACTGAGTCTGCGACTATAGCTGCCGTTTCTGACCTCAATGACGATGATGACAAAGGGTTTGCATCAGCAGCAGGCATTGATGTAGAACGAGCAGCTGAAATTAAGAACAAACTTGATTCTCTTTTCAAATTTGATGATGAACCAGCGGTAAAAGAAACGGCAGTAGAGGTTCGTCAAGCAGATGAAGATACAGATACGCCAGAGCTGGATGATGAATTCATAACTGCCTTGGACGAAGAACCTGCGCAGAAAGAGGAGGAAATGTTTTCCACCTCCGAATTTGCAGTCATCGAAGAAGAGGCTGTAGCTGATACCGACGATGACGATGCGTTCTTTGCCTTTGACAGCAGCAGCGGGCCTGATAAAGAAGAAGGAGCGGAGCTTTCCAAAGATGAAGAGCCTGCAACCTTGTCCTTTGATGATGAGGAAAGCGACGATCAGGATTTTTTCCGTTTAGCTGCTGAGGGTAAAGAAACTGCATCTACGGAAGAAAATTCAGCTAATACCGATGATGACGCGCTGTTTGGTTTAGCTCAGGACGAAAATTCCCTTACTGCTGATAGTCAGGATACGGATGCGGCCCAAGAGGATGACGATGCGTTCTTTGCCTTTGACATGAAAGGCGAGACTTCTAAAGAAGAGGAAGAGTTTTCTGAAGATGAGGAGCCTGTCACCTTACCCCCTGATGATGAGGAAAGCGACGACGATCAGGATTTCTTCCGCTTCGCTGCTGAGGGTGATGAGACTGCACCTGATGAAGAAGCCACATCTACTACTGACGATGACGGGTTGTTTGGTTTGGATGAGGCAGTAGGAGAAAACTCTATTCTCGCTGAGAATGAGACTGAGGACGACGCTTTCTTTACCTTTGAAGCTGACAGCAACGTAGAGAAAGATACTTGGAAGGAGGTCGATGTTTCTGCCATACTACCGGGTGAGGATTCTGATGATCTCCTTCTTGGTGAGGAATATGAAACAGAGAGCGAACCAGCGGCTTTGTTCGGTCAAGATGAGATGCAGGATCCTTTTAGATTCAATGCTGATGAATCGACGACAAAGGAAATTGAGCCTGATGATGTTGATGAAGAAGAGCTAATCACGGCTGAAAACAGCAGTGAAAGCGCAGCTGAGGTAATTTCATCTCTCACTGCTGTTGCTGTAGCCCTTACGGCTGTGCCTTCAGCGCATCATTTGCGGCAAATATCTGAACTGGCCGTTGCGGCTCAAAAAGAAAACTCTCTGCCGCCGCACCAGTCCATTGTGCTTAATCTGATAGATTCCTCAGTAGTTATGCTTGCTAAAACCCCGCAGGGAACGGTGGTCAGCAGTGCAATTGTCAAAGAGCTGGCTGCGGCACTCAACAAGGCGGAAACACCAGCTGTGCTTGCCGACATGATCAGCCGTTATACAGCTTGGCAGCGAGATTTCTTTGAGCAAATACTTCTCAGTAAAGAACAACAGAAAGTAGCTCTGCCGAAAGAAAGCAGTCCTGAGGATGTCGGCCTGCGTTTGATTCAGGAAAAATTTTCTCAGCTTAAGCTAGAGATGATGGAAGAATTTGATCGGCTGAGACAAGAGATAATGGAAGGAAGAAACTAAGAGTAAAAAGCCTCTCAGTACCTCTGGGAGGCTTTTGTTTTGTAATAGTGATCAATGAAATAACAATAGACCTCTTGCATAACTGTCCCTACACACAGCGGTTGCACCAAGCATGTGTGCGATGTAGGGGCGAAAAAATTTTCGCCCCTGCTCAAGTTGCGGCTTATGCAAGAGGTCTAATGCAATTGTTGTAGTGGTTAATATAAATCTCCAAACAGATGGATGCGGTTAAATTTTCTATGCTTCTCGAAAACGGCAATGTCTTCCTGACCAACACTGATACTCTGTGTCTTTCCGCCGGAAATGCTTTCCCATAAGAGGCCAAGCCGAAGCCGTCCGTGACAGATATTCCGTTCTTTTTGCAATCTCCAGTTTTTGCTGCCGTAAATCCGTTTTTAGAGGAGCGAAAAATGAACGGGACAGATTACGACGAGTGGCAGGCATTTCTGGAGCAACGCGAAAACGGTCGCCTGAGATGGCAATGGCCTCTGAACATAGCCGTCATTTTGCATCTCGCTGTTTTTGGTGGAGCAATTGCTCTTCAAAATATGGCGAACAGCAGACCCAAGTTGAACAATGTTGTCATGATGAATTTGATCAACATGCCTGTACGTCTCCCTGGAAAACAGAAAAATGGTAGCGGTAATGCTGTCAAAACAGCCGAACCGGCGGCTCAGAAGAAGCAAGTTGAAGTAAAGAGTGTGGTCAATTCATTGGATATGCAGCCGCCCGCGCCCGCTGAAGGAAAAATTACCCGGCAACGGCCTCGTCCGCCCAAAATTGCTTCGACTGTTCCCAAACCATTGGCGATTCTGCCGCCTGCGCAAGGAAAAATCATCCGGCGACTGTCTCCTCCACCCAAAATTGCTTCGGCTTCTCTCAAGCCATTGGCGACTCTGCCGCCTGAACCTCAAGTAAATTCTCTGAAAGAAGTAGGTTTGGAAAAAGGAAATGCGGCTGGTTCGGACGCTGCGCATCCTGCTTCTCCACAAGGTAACGATGTACAACGTAGAGATTTTCCTTCGAGAAAGGGGGCAAGCCATTCAGTCGTGACTGGGGCCAAAACAGGCATTGGTGATGCAGACAGTGGCTTAGGCAGCGAGGTGGGACAGCGTAATCGCACCGGCGGTTTATCCGGCACAGGTGCTGGTTCAGGCGATCAGGAGGCTGCGCCGCTCTACGCCAGCAATCCACCGCCAGAGTACCCGCCGCAAGCGCGGCGACGCGGCCTGCAAGGCGTGGTCACCATTGAAGCTCTGATTGATGTCAGCGGTCGTGTGGCTGATCTCCGCCCCTTTTCCAGTAGCGGTCACGGCATTTTGGACAAGGCTGCCCTCAATGCTGTACGCAGCTGGCGGTTTACCCCAGGCATTGTTGGTGGCAAGAGAAAAGAAATGTGGGTCAAGGTACCAGTGCGCTTTGAATTAAACTGAATTTTTACCGCGCAACGCATAGATGGAGCAAAAAAGCGTCCCCTGTCCTTGGGTAAACATGATGTTGTCTTGGTAGTACCAAGGATTTTCAGTATCTTTGGCTATTGGCAGTTTGATTCATTGTATTGAAAGACTCTTCCTTGAATATTGGCCTGCACATGATAGACCTTGCAAGGGCCATTAAGGCGGACAGGAGCAACTGTATAGAAAACGCCGTTCAAGCTACGCCACGAAACAGGGCCGTGATAGGTCAGAGCCTTAATAAAGGCATCTTGGTCGCTGCTATTCATCGAATCGCGGATCACTTCTTGATCACTTCTTTGCTGAGGAATCATTCTGCTGTTTGCTGGTGCGGCAATGCTGGTACTGCTGACGCATGAGACATGGCACTGCAAGGATTTTTCCGACAGGTTTGCCTGAATGCTGTACTCTCTGCAACTGCCTTTGATTGCTCCTGCGGTGACATGATATGCCCCATTTGGCCCTTTCCAAGGTGTAACGACACCTGCCGGTTTTGCTATGGCAGAACGAAGCACCTGATAATCAGTATCGTCCATGTATCCTTTTATCTCTTCGCAGGACACTTTTTGTATTGCTGGCAGCGATTGAACGGGTTGCTGTTGGGTCATTGCAATCTGCTGATCTATTCCCTTGGGGATTGCTGCTGACGTGGCAGTAGGCTGTAGTATCTCAGGCAACGCTTGCTGCTGTGGAGTAACCACCTGAGCAGGTGAATTCATTTCGCTGGCAGCAGGTGCAGAGGGAGGCTCTTGTAGAGGAATAATTTGCTCTGCGGAAGACTGCACCGGAATCTGTAAAGGGTGCTGATGCTGCTCAGGCAAGATTGATGATATGCCTTCTGCGGATGCCACCAATTCTTGGACAGATATCTTGTTCTCAGCAAGTGCATTTTCATTGGGCGCAGCAGGTGGTGCAAGCTGTTCAACATGTGGAACGATATATTTATCCTCAGTCCCGGATATGCCTTCAGGAACAACGTAGGGACTTTTCTGACTGAAAAGCTGATGGCGTTCCTCCGCAGCTCTGATCAATAGCTCTGTTTCTTCTGCAAGCAGCCGCTGCCGTTCATCGCGGCCTTGCTCTGCTGCCATTTTCCCGTGCGGTATTGCAACAATCGGCACGGCAGGAGCGATATTTGCCGGTGGAGATAGCATCGTGCGGAAAGGTTCTGCGACCTGCGGAGTAAGAAGCAGATATGAAAGCAACGCGGTAAACAAATAAACAACAAAGAATGCGACAGAAAGGATCTTCATTACATCTTTGGCGACATCAGGCTGGATTTCTTTCTTGCGGAGAATGCAAAATGCTGATCGTTTTGCCGAAAAAAAGATGACGACAAGAAGAAAGAGGCCAGCAAAGAGATGTAGCACAGAGAAATTCATTGGAAAAGTTCACTCAATTATGAATTACGCGATTCAGTTGCTCAGATGAACTGTACGTGTTGTACTCTTTTATTCGATCTTCAGGGCGTTGATCAGGGAAATTCGTTTGAACAGGTAGTGCTGTCAATGCAAAAGGCAGACCAAGGGCCTGCCCTTTCAAGTTGCTGATGCAGTAGAGGCAAGGTAAGGTTGCCTCGCTCAGAGATACGAATTGAAATACGGATTGCTCCGTGCCTCTTTACCGATGGTGGATTTGGAACCACCGTAGCTGTGGCCCGGCCAAACGATGGTTTCCGGCGGTAAAGTCAGCAGCCGCTCGCTGATCGACTGCGACAGCTCCTTCATAGAGCCGCCCGGGAAGTCTGTTCGCCCCACGCCGCCGACAAAAAGTGTATCGCCAGTGAAGCAATCCGGCGCATGATACAGACACATGCCACCTGGACTGTGGCCCGGTGTGTGGATCACGGTCAATTGCTCCTCGCCGATGCTGATGATGCTCCCGTCCTCGACTAAAATGTCCGCAGGCGGCGACTCCGGCAGGCCGAGCATGGCAAAATAGCTCCGCGCTTCCTCGGTACTGAAGAATTCGGCATCTGCCCGGTGCATGATAATCTTCGCGTCAGTGGCCTGCTGAAGCGGCCCGTTGCCGCAGACATGGTCAGGATGGCCGTGGGTGTTGATAATAGAGATCACTTCCAGCCCGCTTTTCTTGCAGGCAGCCAAAATTTTGCCCTCGTCACCGCCGGGATCGATCACAGCAGCCTTGCCGGTCTTCTCGCAGGAGACAATGTAACAGCAGACATTCATCATGCCGACGGTCAGTTGCTCTATTTTCATAACACAATCTGGAAGAGGTCAGAGAGGATGGTCAGGAGCGCTACCGCCCCTGACCGGACGGATTTAGCAGGTGCAGGTTTCGGTTTTTTCTGGCGCGCAACTGCTGCCACAGCCGCATCCGCAGGTGGAGGAACTGGCCATGTTCAGGCTGATGCCCTTGGCAGGCAGCCGCTGCTCCACTGCACTGACCACGGCGGCAAAGGCTTTGACCGCCGGACTGTCTGCGCCGGAGGAAAGATAGGGCGTGCCGCTGTCGCCGCCCATCACCACGCGCGGGTCCATGGGAATTCTGCCTAAGAAGGGCAAATCAAAGTCACGGGCAGTCTTTTCTCCGCCGCCGGTCTTGAAAATATCGACCGTCTCGCCGCAATGAGGGCAGACGAAACCGGACATATTCTCCACCACACCGACAATAGGCATCTTCACGGTCTTGCAGAAGTTGATCGACTTGCGCACATCAGCCAAGGCCACCTCCTGCGGCGTGGTCACAACCACTGCCTGCACGTTGGGCATGGTTTGGGCCACAGAAAGCGGCTCATCACCAGTGCCTGGAGGCGCGTCAACGATCAGATAATCCAGCTCGCCCCAGTCCATGTCAGAGACAAACTGGCGGATGGCCTGGATCTTCAGCGGCCCGCGCCAGATGATCGCCTCGTCGCGGTCTTTCATCATATATTCGAGCGAGACCACCTTCACCTTGCCGTTGTAGAGCAGCGGCGCAACGAGGTCATTCGCCTTCTGCGCTGGCTCTAAGCTGCCGGTGAGGTTGAGCATCCGGCAGACATCCGGGCCGTGCAGGTCAACGTCCATCAAACCCACCTTCCAGCCGCGCTCGGCCAGCCCTAAAGCGAGGTTGACCGCCACCGTTGATTTGCCGACCCCGCCCTTGCCGCTCATCACCAGTATCTTGTGCTTGATTTTGCCGAGCGATTTGGTGATGGCGATGTCCTGCTGGGCCAAATGGGCCTGCGCGTCAGTTGGTGATCCGCAGCTGGACTTGCCGCTGCCGCAGGAACTTTTACATGAACTCATTGCTGTCTCCTCTTGGTTGAAAAAATGCGCCGCTGACCGGGCTGAAGGTAGGGACAAAGAAATTCTCGTCTCTCCAATTCCGGTCGCGATATCGATTCTTTAGATTATTTTGTAGGGGCGAACCCCTGTGTTCGCCCTCTTGGTGCTGCTCCGCACCGTCCTTCGGCAGCGGCAGCCAGATCAGCCAAGTCTTCCATCAGCTTTTCGTATGCGTCAAAGGGAATGACAACAGCTTTCTTCCGTCCTTTCGCATCCACGATGAATTGCGGGCGCAATTCCAGTGCGGCATTCATGCCAGCCTCCGCTTGTTCGTTTTAAAAGAGCGGCCTTTGCTCCTGCGTATGCTGCCACTCACCTTCTGTACGCCGCGCTGCGGTGCGCCGCCAAGGTCATAGAGACAATTTTCTCCTCTTCATCAATCTCGTAGAAGAAGCGATAGTCCCCGATCCTGTATCTCCACGTCGGCGGCTCCCATTCGCGGAGCCGCTTGATGTTGGGACCAAAGGCGGGCGCGGTCTTGAGCTGCTGATAGACGTACTGACGGAGCTTCTTCTTAATCTTTTCCTGCTGGCCGCCGAAATTTTGCTCAAGGGAATGCACAAAGCCCTCGGTTTCAAAGATTCTATACATCGACAAACGCGCCTTTCCTCTGCGCCGCGTCCTGCGACCCCTGCTGGAGGGCGTTCACCAGCTCCGGGCTGCCGAGAATCTCATCCATCTCGCTCTGATCCGCAAAAATATCTTCCTCCAGCTTCTGCTGGGCAAGATGATTGATCAGATTGGACACCGAACGCTGCACCGCCTTGGCCGCCCGCGCATAGAGCTGATATTCCGTGTCGGTCAGCCGGAGCGTCACCACCTTTGCCATAGCTGTTTCTCCTTGTTGACGCTGCGTCCTTACTCCTTCTTGCTCTTCTTTTTGCCGGTGCCGAAGTGTTCAGCGAGGAAGGCGAAGGCATAGCCCACCTGCGGATCGAATTCAGCTGCCGCCTGAATCCGCTGATACAATTTCAGCACAGGCCGGTAGGCTTCGGCGAGATGCACCATGCGGGTTTCGCGCACCTGCTCGGCCCGTCGCTCCAGCCAGTCGGCATACGGAACAAGCTGATCCGCCAGATTAAGGTGTTCCGCGACGTTATCCGGGTCAAAATCCTCTTCAGCGAGCTGGAGAGCCGCCTCGAAATCGGGATACACGGACAAAGCCTGGCGGGTGGTCTCAGCAAAACCTGCGTGCGGCTTGGGCAGGCTGCGGATTTCCTCCTGATCATAGTCAACCAGCTGAAACGCCGACAGGTCAATCTGCTTGTCGGCTAAGGTCGGGACATGCGGCGGATTGCCGGGAGGGTTGGAAGGATTGGGATTGTCGGGCATTTGCGGCCTCCTGAAGCTGAGTTGTGCTGCTGAACGCTGCCGGTTATGCGCTTGTCATAGCCAACAGCACCGTTTTTCGTATTGCTGCACCCGCAGAACAGAGAGCGGCTGCGGTTCATATTGGTTATGCAACCGATTTATTCGATCAAGCGACCCATTGTAGGGGCGAACCCCTGTGTTCGCCCTGGTGCCATCTGCGCTGGGCAGACACGGGGGTCTGCCCCTACGATACGCTGCACCATTTTTCGTATCTCTATGCGCACTTGCAGGCATCCACAGCACTCGTGGCGCACTCTACTTTACAGTCACCTTTGCCGCAGCAGCGGAATGAAGAGCGTTCGCTGCTGATACTGAAGCCGCCGTTGTGGCCGCTGCATGGGCAATGGTCATATTCTGCGGCGAAATCCATCTTGATGGCCCCGCATTGTGCAGCAAGCTCGCGGTCAATCAAAAAGGTGATGCTGTCCAAGGTGAAGCTGAGGTCATTAGGCTGCTTCTCGTCCAGAGTGAAGCGCAGATTTTCCCCGCTACAGCAGCCGCCCATCATAGTGATGCGGACTGCGGAATCAATATGTTGCTGACGCATATGCTCCTTGATGGCAGCAAGGGCGGGATTTGTCACAGTCAGCATTCTTTTTTCTCCTCATTGTATCAGTTCGCAAGCCCTGCCAACATCCTGTAGGGGCGACCCCCTGTGTTCGCCCGGTTGCCATCGCTGTTGGGCAGACACGGGGGTCTGCTCCTACGATACGCTGCGCTGTTTTTCGCGTCGCTGCATCCGCAGAACAGAGCGCGGCGGCGGTGTTCACCTCCCCTGCGCGCAGATGCAGGCATCCTCAGCCCTTTCCATGCAGGCGGCAGTGCACCGCTCGCAGCCGCCTTTGCCGCCGCAGCGAAATGTGAACCGTTCGCTGCTGATGCTGAAGCCGCCGTTGCGGCCGGTGCACTGGCAATGGTCGTATTCTGAGGCGAAATCCACCTTGATGGCTCCGCATTGCGCAGCAAGATTGCGGTCTATCAGAAAAAGGACGCTGTCAACGGTGAAGGCCAAGTCATTCAGCTGTGTCTCGCCCAGTGTGAAACGCAGGTTTTCCCCAATGCAGCAGCCGCCCATCATGGTGATGCGCACTGCGGAATCCATGCTGTGCTGGCTCAGGTGCTCCTTGATGGCGGCAATGGCGGGATTTGTTACGATCAGCATTCTTTTTTTCTCCTAGATGTATAACTTCGTGCGATCGCAATGATCGTCAATACGGGCCAAACATGCCGATGAACAGTACCTGAGATACCGTTCATCGGCTCGCGGGATCGGTTGAACAGATGCCGGGATCAGTTTTTCGGAGAGCGAGACTCTGTTCATCAGCCCGCTCAGGCTGTTCAGCTGATTTTCAGACCGGTTCTGCGCAACGCCCCAGCACTTATTGCCGCACCGCAGGCGATTCTAAATAGCGGAACAGGTCTGCTTTGGGTGACAGCACCAGCGAGGTGTTACTGCCGATGATGCTCTGGTAGCTTTCCAGGCTTTTCTGGAAGAAATAGAACTCCGCATCGCTGCTGTAGGTCTCTCCGTACAGCCGCGATGCCTCTGCATCGGCCTTGCCCCGGATTTCCGTGGCCTGCCGCTTGGCTTCCGAGGTGATCTCCTTCAGCTCGCGCTCCACCTTGCCGAGAATTTCCGCTTTGCGGCCTTCACCGGTTGAGCGTTTCTCTGCGGCAATCCGCTTCCGCTCTGAGATCATCCGAGTATATACTTTTACCCGCACCGAGTCGATATAATTCACCCGCTTGAACATCACGTCGATCAGCTCAATGCCGTATTTGAGCGCGTCCTTGGATGCCTGCTGCAAAACCAGCCTGCTGATTTTATCCCGACCGATTTTGGGTTTCTTTGTCATGTCGCTGGCCGAGGAAGTCTCGACAACGTACTGCGGATTCCAGTCTGAGGAACGGATAATCTCGATGAGGTCATTCTGATTGACCATGTCGCGCACCGCACCGTTGATGATGTCATTCAGCAGGGTCTGGGCGCGTTCCTCGCTGCCTGCTGCCTGGAGGAAACGGAGCGCGTCCTTGATCCGCCAGCGGGCGGTGTTGTCCATGTAAATGAAGGTCTTGTCGTTCGTCGGGATTTGGTTCGGCTCGCCGTCCCAGATGAGAATCCGCTTCTCAAAGAGCCTCACCCGCTGCAAGAAGGGCGTTTTCAGCTTCAGCCCGGCCTTGATCACCGGCTCACCGACCGGCGCACCAAACTGGGTGATGACCGCCTGCTTGTTTTCAGGCAAAATATAAAAGCCGTCGAGCATCATGAGCACGGCGACTGCGGCAAACAGAAGGTAGAGGCCATTCAGGAACTGCGGCTTTTTGAGATACTCCATAATCTGCTGGTTCATGCTGGTCTGTTATTGGTTCAAAGGTTTGTCAACGGGCGGCAGCGGCGATGCAGTGCCTGCGCTAGGCTCGTTCAGGTTGAGATAGGGCAGCACGGATTGGCGGCTGCTGTCCATGACATAGACCTGCTTCACCTGGGGCAGGATGCTCTGCATGGTTTCGAGGTACATGCGCTGCCGGGTGACATCTTTGGCCTTGGCGTATTCGGCGGCAATCGCCTTGAAGCGGGTGGTCTCGCCTTTAGCATCGTTGACCCGCTGTACCGCATAGCCGCGCGCCTCTTCGATGGTCTGCAAGGCCGAGCCGCGCGCCTTGGGAATGACCCGGTTATACGTTTCTTCGGCCTCGTTGACCAAGCGTTTCATGTCCTGATCCGCTTCATTGACCTCGTTAAAGGCTGGTTTGACCTCGTCTGTCGGGGTGATGTCCAGCAATTGCAAGGTGACAATGTCGATGCCGGTTTCCAGCTTGTTGAGGTCGCGTTGCAGCTCCTGCCGTCCCATGTCCGCCAGCATGATGCGGTTGCCCAGCACGTAGTCGAAGTCCATGTTGCCAACGATGCGCCGGATCACGGTTTCCGAGTTGTCGCGCACCGCCTGCTCGACGTTTTTGACCTTGAAGACAAACTTGAACGGGTCGCTGATCTTGTACTGAACAATCCAGGCCACATCAATCACGTTCTTGTCGCCGGTCAGCATCAGCGACTCGCTGTCGTCCGTGGTATGGCCTGTGGTCTTCCGCACGCCGAATTCCTCTTTGCGCACGGTTTCCACATCGACCCGGATCATCTCTTCCATGTAGGGAATCTTGAAGTTGAGACCAGAATCAGCGGTGCGATTATAGCTGCCAAAACGGAGGACAATGCCCTGCTCGCCGGGCTGGAGGGTGTAGAAGCAGGCGAAGACCCCGCGCAGCAGCACGATCGCGGCAATGATCAGCCCGATCTTGCCTGCTCCGGCGAGAAATTTCTGCCCGTCGAAGCCGTCGCCCTCAGGAGTAGGTTCCTTCTTGGCCTTCTTTTTGCTTTGCTCCTCGAAGAAATCGCGGATTTTCTGGATGAGATCAGCCAAAAAATCTTCGGGCGATGCCGGTTTTTTCTTCTTTCCCCAGGGGGAATTCTCACTCATGGGCATAGTTTACCTTGTCTGATGTGATATTGACGGATGAAAATGTTCGGATTTGCGGATGCTAGCCTATTTAAAACTGTACTGGCCTGTCTTACAAGTATTTTCTGAATTCCTGCGGCCCTGCTGCTCCGATAGCCAGCAGCCAGCAGACGGTAATCAGCACGAGGGCAGCGGCAAAGAGCGTCTTCTGGAGGTTGCTGCGGTCGCCTTGCTCATCTAACCCTGCTCGCTGGAGCAGCAGGCCGCAGGCTAATCCGCAGATCAACCCAAAAAGATGCGCACCGAGGTCGGTTCGCCCGCCTTCGTTGCCACTGCCGAGCATCGCAAGAAGACCAACCCCGGCTCCTATCGGTACAATCAGCTGACGAATCAAGGAACCACCAAGAAGCTGCCGCCCGCAGAAGATGCCGATGGCCGCGAAAACAGCCGTGGAGAAGCCCACCGAATAGTGAGAATCAACGCGCAAAGCGATGTTAAGGTAGTTGGCAAGGCAGGCAGAGAGCAACATGGCCAACCAAGCTGTGCCTGAGCCGATGGTTTTGCAAAGCAGATGCACCATAACCCCACCGATCACGCAGTTGCCGACTAAATGGCCTTGGTCAGCATGAAGCGTGAGGGCGGTGAGCAACCGCCACCACTGGCTCTGCTCCAGAATGGCTTGGCTACTCACGGCTCCGGCTTGGAACCAAGGATTATCAGATAGCCAAGAGCCGGTGATGGCGTGGAACAAGATCAGGCTGACGAACATCAATAGAGTGGGCAGGCTACCGGTGCGAACAAAGGGAGGAGGAAGGACATCTGGCGGCGGCCAATTGTGGTTTTCCTCGCGGAAGGTCCGCAGCTCAAACATAGCTCGTTCGCTGCGGCTGCGGCGAACTGTGATGACCCCGCTGCGACGGTCGAGCTGATGATCAATGCCGACCGCACTCAGCACTAAAGAAAGATCGTGCAGATCAGCTGCATCGACTTTGGCGGCCAAAACCCAAGGATCGGCAAGCTCTACCTCAGCTGTGCCACCGGATTGTCCGGCAGAATCGTTCTGGTTCATCCGTCATACAGTAAGTGCGGCGAAGAGAATGGTCAAGGGGAAGGCAAGACATGTTCCTGAATACGTCAACTGTTTGCAATTTTGGAGAGTTAAACGAGTTCTGTCATCAATGTTTCAGCATAAAATTGCAGAGCAGAGATTGAGTAACTGCTCATCGCAACAAATAAATACATCCACGAGACCTCCTTGCTGCCAGAAAATGAAGCGCATCTGCTCTTATTTTCCTTGACAGGCACCCCGGTTTATTGGTAATTGACATTCTGTTTTCGATGGCGTAATATGCTCCAACGCTTATGAGAGCGTGGTGAGTCTGACAGTCAGCACGTTTTTGAGAAACAATAGAGAAAAATCTTGCAGCAGGCACGTAGCTCAGTGGGAGAGCGCTACCCTGACACGGTAGAAGTCGGCGGTTCGAAACCGCCCGTGCCTACCAATTTTTAAGCAATAGGATATAAAGGCTAAAAGTCAGATGAAACAGCGTCTGGCTTGTTAGCCTTTCCTTTTTTGATTTCCTTTTTACAGTTTGTTATCGGCAGGAAGCATGACCTCGATTGCAGTCTCGATATCCGGCAGCGAAGCGAAAACCTTTCCGGTCGGCATTGCTGCCCAGGACGCGCTCAAAGAGCTGGTCTCTGGCAAGCAGCGCAAGCAATCTATCGCGGTGCGCTGTAATGGTAAGGTGCTTGATTTGTCCGCACCGTTGCGCGAAGATGCCGCGCTGGAGCTGATCTTTGCTGAGTCGGAAGAAGCTCTGCATATCCTGCGCCATTCGGCAGCCCATATCATGGCGCAGGCAGTCAAAGAGCTATTTGGCCAAGATGTAAAAGTTACCATTGGCCCGGCTATCGAGGACGGCTACTATTACGATTTTGATCGGCAACCTGCCTTCACCCCAGACGATTTTGCAGCTATTGAAGAAAAGATGACGGCCATCGTTAAAGCTGCTCTGTCTTTCTCACGCCGCGAATTGCCGATTGCTGAGGCGGTTGATTTCTTTGCCAAGCAAAACGAAACCTACAAAGTCGAGCTGATCAAAGATTTAGAGGCAAAGGGTGAGACAGTTGTCTCTCTCTACCAGCAGGGCGAGTTCATTGATCTCTGTCGGGGGCCGCACATTCCCGACACCTCCTGGCTGAAAAGTTTTAAGCTGTTGCGCGTAGCTGGTTCTTACTGGCGGGGCGATGAAAAGAACCCCATGCTGACCAGAATTTACGGCACTGCCTTTTTTGATCCGAAAGAGCTGAAGCAGTATCTGGAGCGAATTGAAGAGGCCAAGCGGCGCGATCACCGCAAGCTGGGCAAGGAACTGAAGCTCTTCACCATTCAGGATGAGATCGGGCCGGGCTTGATTCTTTGGCAGCCACGCGGCGCATTGCTGCGGCGGCTGATCGAGGATTACTGGAAGGATGCCCATTACCAAAACGGCTACCAGCTCGTCTGCACCCCGCACATCGCCCGCCAAGATTTATGGAAGACCTCCGGGCACTTGGATTTCTATGCCGAGAACATGTATGCGGCAATGGACATTGACGAGGTCGCCTATCAGCTCAAGCCGATGAACTGCCCCTTCCACATCGGGGTGTATAAATCCGAGCCGCACAGCTACCGCGAGTTTCCCATCCGCTGGTGCGAGCTGGGCACGGTCTATCGCTACGAGCGGGCAGGTGCGCTGCACGGCCTGATGCGGGTGCGCGGCTTCACGCAGGATGATGCGCATATTTTCTGCCGCCCTGATCAGCTTGAAGAGGAAATTTTCAACATCATTGACCTGAACCTGCACGTCCTCAAGACCTTCGGCTTCAGCGAATATGATGTTTATCTCTCGACCCGTCCGGCCAAATACGTTGGCAGCGATGAAAATTGGGAGCTGGCCACGCGGGCACTCCAGCAGGCGATGGACAAAAAGGGTTTGGCGTATTCCATTGATCCTGGCGAGGGCGTGTTCTACGGCCCGAAAATTGACATCAAGATCAAAGACCAGCTCGGTCGCTCGTGGCAGTGTTCCACCATTCAGGTGGACTTCAACCTGCCGGAACGCTTCGGTATGAGCTATGCCGGACAGGATGGCGCGGAGCATCAGCCGATCATGATCCACCGCGCCTTGATGGGTTCGCTGGAGCGTTTTATCGGGGTGTTGATTGAGCATTACGCCGGAGCCTTCCCGCTCTGGTTGGCCCCGGAGCAGGCCCGGATACTCAACATTACCGATAGCCAAGGCGAGTATTGCGGCAAGGTGCTGGCCGAGCTGCGCAAGGCGGGCATCCGTGTCGAGGCCGACCTGCGCAACGAAAAGCTCAATTACAAAATCCGGGAGGCCCAGCTGATGAAGGTGCCGTACATGCTGATCGCTGGCGACCGGGAGATGCAGGACGGCATGATCACGGTGCGCAAACGCAGCGGTGAAAACCTGCCGCCCATGTCACCGCAGGAGTTCTCGGCCTTGGTGCGCCGGGAATGCGAAGAACGAGCAGTCTGACAGACGGAGATAATGGATAACAAACGGAAGCCCAAAAAAGGTTCGCAGCAGGAAATTAAAGTCAGAATCAACGACGACATCCGCTATCCTGAAGTCCGGCTGCTTGGGCCGGAGGGCGAGCAGCTCGGCGTGATGTCCTCGGCGAAAGCCCGCCAGATGGCCTTGGAGCAGGGCTTAGATTTAGTTGAAATTTCAGACAAGGCCAGCCCGCCGGTCTGCCGGGTGATGAATTTCGACAAATATCGCTACGAGCTGAAGAAAAAGCAGCAGGAAGCGAAAAAGAAGCAAACGGTCATCGAAACCAAAGAAGTGAAGTTTCGGCCCAAAACTGAAGAACACGATTTGGATTTCAAGATTAAGAACATCCTGAAATTTGTTGAAAAGAAAAGCAAGGTCAAAATAACCATGCAGTTTCGGGGCCGGGAGATTGTTCATGCCCAAACCGTGGGCATGGAGGCGATTAAAAAAATCGCTGATGCCCTGCGAGAAGATTGTGCCATCCTTCAGGAACCAACAATGGAAGGGCGGTTCATGATTATGTTTGTTGGGCCAAAACCCTGAGCGTTATTGAGTAAAAACAGCAACCATCCGAGCGCAGGCGTTGTAGCCTGCATCATACAAGGAGAAGATTATGCCTAAAATGAAAACCCACCGAGGAGCGGCAAAACGATTCAAGCTGACCGCCACTGGTAAAGTCCGCCACGGTAAAGCCTTTGGCTCTCACATCCTGACTTCAAAAAGCACGAAGCGGAAGCGGCGGATTCGGCAGAACGGCATCTTAGATGCGGTAGATACCAAAAACGTACGGCGGATGCTGCCTTATCTGTAAACAGTTTTTGAAGAATTTTTAGCAACACAATAACGGAGTGCAATTACTATGCCACGCGCCACACGCGGGTTTAAGGCCCGCCGCAGAAGAAATAAAGTTCTGACCTTAGCCAAAGGATTCCGTGGCGGCAGAAGCCGTCTGTTCCGTACCGCTGCTGAGGCCGTTGATCGCGCTCTTTGCTACGCCTACCGCGACCGGCGCACCAATAAGCGTAATTTCCGCGCCCTATGGATCACCCGCATCAGTGCCGCCGCCAAGCTGAACGGTATCAGCTACAGCAAGTTGATTCATGGCTTGGGCCTGGCAGGGATTGAGCTGGACCGCAAGGTACTGTCCAATCTGGCAATTGTTGATCCGTCAGCCTTTGGTGCGGTCGTTAAAGCTGCCCAACCTTCCGCGTAAACATGGAAGAGGTGCTGCGGGGACTGAAGGCTGAGGCCGAAGCATCTCTGCATTCAGTCAGCGATCAAGTCGGGCTGGAGGAAGTTCGGGTCAAGTATCTGGGCCGGAAAGGTCTGCTGGCTAATGCTATGAAGCAGCTTGCTCAGGCCGCGCCAGAAGACCGGCCTCGCTTGGGTCAGTTAGCTAATACGGTCAAGCAGGACGTGGAACGTCTCTTTCAGGCCAAGAAAGAGGCTCTGGAAGCAGGCTCGCAAACGGTCAAGCAGCAGCTTGACCTCAGCCTGCCGGGCCGCTTCATTCCCTCCGGCAAACTCCATCCCGTCACTCAGGTGATGGAGGAAATCTGCGCCGTCTTCGAGGGGATGGGCTTTGCCGTGGCTGAAGGCCCGGACGTTGAGACCGACCATTACAACTTCGAGGCACTCAACATTCCGGCCCATCATCCGGCCAGAGACATGCACGACACCTTCTATGTCTCTGATTCCATTTTGCTCCGCACTCATACCTCGCCGATGCAGGCGCGGATCATGGAGAAGCAGGAACCGCCTCTGCGCTATATCGCACCAGGCAAGGTCTATCGCTGCGATTCCGACATCACCCACACCCCGATGTTCCATCAGGTCGAGGGCTTCTTGGTGGACCGCCAAGTTTCCTTCGCCGATCTGAAAGGGGTGCTGACGCTTTTCACCCGCCGCATTTTCCAAGGCGACCTGCCCCTGCGCTTCCGGCCCAGCTTTTTTCCCTTTACCGAACCCAGCGCGGAAGTTGATATTGCCTGCGTGATCTGCAAGGGCAGCGGCTGCCGGGTCTGCAAGCAGACTGGCTGGCTGGAAATCCTCGGCGCGGGCATGATTGACCCAGCGGTGATGAAGATGGTCGGCTACGACCCAGAGAAGTTCTCCGGCTTCGCCTTCGGCCTCGGCGTGGAGCGCATCGCCATGCTCAAATACGGCATTGACGACATCCGCCTTTATTACGAGAACGATTTGCGCTTTCTCCGGCAGTTCTGAGTAGTCAGTTATTCCGTCCCGACCGAAAAGAGAAAATGCTCGAGTAGCATGAGGCGGCGGCGGAATAGCTTGCCTGGACTGTTTGCCGATCACGACGATCATTTAATAGGGTATTATACTATGCAGTGGCAAGAAGTGTGCGATCATCCAAGTTTGCAGAACTTGCCTTTCAAGATCGAACTGAACGAAATCGGGCAAATCGTCATGTCTCCAGTTAAGATATATCATTCAGCATTTCAAGGGAAAATTTCCCGATTATTGCCAGAGCATGGGATCGTTCTTCCTGAATGTGCCATTCAAACAAAGAAAGGAACGAAAGTAGCAGATATTGCTTGGTGTTCGGAACAACGCTTCAAGATTATTGAGCGTGAAACAGAATGCTCAATTGCCCCTGAAATTTGCATAGAAGTCGTATCTTCAAGCAACACAAAATATGAAATGGAAGAGAAAAGGCAACTTTATTTTTCAGCAGGTGCCATAGAATGTTGGATATGCGATGAAGATGGAAATGTTAATTTTTTCTCAAGCTATGGAGAGTTAGCAAAATCTGAGTTGGTGTTCTCCTTTCCAAACAAGATCAGAGTTATTTCTTGAATCGCTACGTCTATCGAAGCTGCATTGGAAATCGTAAATCGATACTGCGAGGACTGGGACGGTTATTTAGAGAACTTACAGTTATAATTTAAACAAGTAAACCCCCGGCTCTGCCGGGGGACTCCCGAAGTTTGACAGTTCCGGGAAAATATAGAAGTCTCACCTAATGTGCAACTCTTAAAAAAGATGCCCGATCCATTGGGCGCATCCTGTAGAATATTGGTATCTAAGCCCTATTCACAAGGAGTGCGCCAATGGATCGAGACGATTTTGTTATTGCTGTCTTTCTGCTTGTCTGTGAACAATACGGTGTCATCAGGCAGCAATGTCGGCTGCGGCGGGGCGGATTTAACCCTGCCTTAACAGATGAAGAAGTCATCACTATGGAAATCTGCGGCGAGTATTTCAAACTCGAATGTGATAAGGACATCTTCGCATACT
>NQJD01000013.1 GCA_004284765.1 Candidatus Electronema aureum | reverse complement strand
GCATTAGTCAGGAAGACATTGTCGTTTTCGAGAAGCATTGAAAACTTAACTGCATCTGTTTGGAGATTTATTAATCACTACAACGATTGTATTTTATTTCATTGATCACTCACAGATCTCTATTACCGGCTTCTCGGAATCATTTGCGGTGATACTGAGCAGAGCATAATTACTTTACGCAGCTTATTCTCATAAGCAGGGCTAATGCTCCGCCTATGAGGTATATCAGTCCACCTGCCCATAAAATATCGCTAACAAAATGTCCTCCTTGAAGAATACGGGCTATTCCGACCAAAGAGCCAAAGATTGTGCCCAGTATGAGAAAGCCTACGGCAGCGACCCGATGCTTCTCTCGCAGCGCAAACCAAGGGGCCATTACACAAAAGGCAATCGCCGCATGGCCGCTCGGAAAGGAGCTGTTCTCACCAGCATCGCCCGGCTGCCAAAATTGGGTGAATTGATGGCTCCCGCCGAATTCAACAATTTCCCTCGGTCGCGCCCGTCCAAAATGCTCCTTCAGTAGGACATTGACGATCAGACCAGGGCCAAGGGCGATGAACAGAAGAATGAACACTGCTGATCTACGCCATGCAGCGTATCGATGGGTAAAAAAGCCGAGCAAAAGCACGGCCAGCGCAAAAATAGAAATAAGCGTTGCGGGAACAGCTGCCCAACGATACAGAATATTCCACGGAAAAACGTTGCCAGCAGGCCAAGCCCAGCTTGAGGCGGGCAGTACAGCAGCAACCGATAGGTCGCGTGGCACCCACGAGGCAATTGCCAAACGGTCCGCATCGGTCAACCAAAGGGCAATGCTGGCGAGTAGTAACAACAGGACAATTAAAGCGAGTTCGAGTATTTTTTCTTTCACAATATACGGTTCCGAAAAGGCAAAACAGGCAGGTCTGCCGAAAACGTGCGGGTGTAGAATTGATATTCGGCACAGTTTTTTATTTACAGCTTCCCATAAATAATACTATATTGTCAGCTGAGATGCTACAGAAGCTGTCAAAAGCATCACCTCACCTTTAGGGCGGGTAGCTCAGATGGATAGAGTGTTGGCCTCCGAAGCCAAAGGTCGCGGGTTCGAATCCCGCCTCGCCCACCAAGTACTTTCAGAGAATTACAGGATAGTTTTTTCCCTGTTGTTTCGTTTATCTGATCTCAGCAAGAATTCCTCGGAAAAATATCTGCTCTCTGTCGGCCAGCATTGTACTGACTTTGTTCAGTATTGATGATATTCATCGCCTCCGATAAAGGCAATGACCGCAGCGGTATTAAAAATTGTTTCCTTACCTGAAAATAAAGTAAAAAAAGCCGTATCTGCTTCTGTTCTTGTTTGCAAATTATCAGTATAATCAAAAAGGAATCAGCGCGGTGCAAAAAATTAGACCGTATCGATTCCTCTTGCTTTTCATCCATCTTGCCATTATCATTAATGAGAAGAGACTCTATGCTGAAGCGGTTCGGCAACGACAGAACAATCAGAATAAAAGGGGAGAACATGAAAAAAATAATGAGCGCGGCAGTAGCCTCCGTCCTGCTTTTTGCAGCTGCGGGCTATAGCATCGCCGGTTCCAAGTATGCACCGCCGAAAGGTCCAGCAGAAGAAGGTTGTTCTGGCGATTGTCAGGATCAGATTGACGGATTGAACTCAAGCCAAGCCCGTCAAGACGAGCAGATCAACGCGCTTCAAGCTGATCAAGGGCGGCAAGATCAGCAAATCAATGCGTTAGAGTCAGGCCAAGGACGACAGGATGAGCAGATTATGGCGAACTCTGCTCGTCTTGATCAGCATGACAACGAAATCAATGCCCTCAAGACCCGCAAAACCGATGAGTACAATCCTTGGTACGTCAAGGGTGTTGCTCGGATGATCTGGAGCGGCTCTATGGATGTTGATAAAGCGGAGTATGGTTTCACGGGTGAGACTGATACTGGCTACGGTATCGGGCTGGCTGGTGGACGAAGATTTGGCAATTTCCGTGCTGAAGGCGAATTGGCTGCACAGACATCAGATTTTTCCACTAAGGGACTGTCAGATATAGCAATTAAGACCATGATGCTGAACGGTTTCTATCATGTGCCAGTGCCTGCTTTCGGTATTTTTGGTAATAATTGCAACGCATTGTCGGTGTACGGCATGGCAGGTATGGGCGCAGGTAAGGCTGAAGTGACCTTTGAAAACGACGATGAAGACAGCGACACTGGTTTCGCTTACAAGGTCGGAGCTGGCGTTGCTTACGACATTGCTGCCAATATGGCTGTCGATGTAGGTTACGAATACATGCGGACTTCAGCCATTGAACTGGGCAATGATGATCACATGATGTTCAACGATGTGAAGAACAGCTCCTTCAATGCCGCGTTGAGATATTCTTTCTGACGCACGCATCGCATGTTTTTTGCCCAGCTCCTGCAAGAGCAGCTGTTTTTTTGGCTGACCTGCTTGCAGGAGCTTTGTTTTTTCATGAACAAGCCCAAGGTGTCAAAGCGATAACGCATGAAAATTGTTAAAAACGATTTCGTCGCGGGTGCCAAGGAAGCGGAAGGCATTGTTGTCATCATTGATGTGTTTCGCGCTTTCTCAACAGTTTGTTACTGCTTGCACAACAACGCTAACAGAGTAATTCCTGTCGATGATATCCAAGAAGCTTTAGCTCTGAAGAAACAGGTTGAGAATCCTGTCTTGATCGGCGAAAGAGACGGGAAAAAGCTCGATGGTTTTGATTTTGGCAATTCGCCCAGCGAGTTGAAATTGATTGACTTACGTTCAAAAAATGTTATTCATACAACCCACGCGGGTACACAAGGTGTCGTCAACGCAAGCAAGGCAGTGGAGGTAGTAACTGGAGCTTTTGTTAATGCCAAAGCCACGGCTCGTTATATAAAAAGTAAATCTCCTGACACTGTAACGTTAGTAAGAATGGGTTGGAAGGCAGAAACCCCGTCGGATGAAGACAATCTCTGCGCCGATTATTTAGAAAGCCTGCTCTTGGATGCCAATTTTGATGAGCAGTCGATTGAGTGCTCTTTAAGAGCATTGCCTTGTTCGCAGCGTTTTTTCGATCCTAAACAGCCTTGGAGTCCGAGTTCAGATTTTTATTTGTGTCTAAGGATCAATATCTTTGATTTTGTCGTTGCTGCCCAAATTGAACACGATGGCTTGCTGTCTTTATGCAAGATAACCGCATGAATTGCCATGAAAATAGTCTGCAATAATAAGAAAGCCTTCCATGATTATCATATTGATAAAACAATGGAGGCGGGAATGATCCTTAACGGGCCAGAGGTAAAGTCGCTGCGGGCTGGGCGAGCCAATCTCAAGGACGGATATGCAGCTGTCAAAAATGGCGAAATTTATCTTTATAATATGCATATTTCGCCGTATAATTTTTGTACTCATTCAGCCGCCGATCCCCTGCGGGTGCGAAAATTGCTCCTGCATCGGCAAGAAATTCGCAAGCTGATCGGCAAAATGAATGAGAAAGGGGTTGCGCTTATTCCGCTCAAGATATATTTTATAGACAACGGTAAGGCAAAAGTGGAATTGGGCCTTGCCCGTGGTAAGAAACTTTACGACAAGCGGGAAACGCTGAAAGAACAACAGGCAACCCGTGAAATGCAGCGGATGCTGCGGCATAAAGAATAATGGGGGTGAAACGGATTCGACGGGGATATACAAGCTCATCGTTGCATGCCGAGCCTTCTGTCAGCTCGTAAAAACGGCGGAACTTAAATATAATCGCAGACGATTATAACTACGCATTAGCAGCTTAGTCTGCTGTGCCGCTTTCCCAGCCCGCGCCCGTAAAGCTGGAGCAAAGCGTCGACTCTTCGGGATAGTCATCGGGAGTATCTGCGGCCCCTTGGCGAGATCAAGCAGGTCGGCTTTCAGCAATCCTCTGTTCCAAGTGAGAGCTGAAGGCGGGATTTAACTTGGAACTAAGCATGTAGAGACGAGAGGGGAGTATTTTCGGACCCGGGTTCAACTCCCGGCACCTCCACCAGAATTAAGTTGAAAGAAGTTCATAAGCCCGCAGCCTGAAAAAGGTTTGCGGGCTTTTTTATGTCCAGATAGGTTCCGTTGCCAGCCGACAAACTTTACGGTATTTTTCCCAGCACCAAACAATTTTTAAAAAAGAAGTTCTGCACTGACAACTACAGACATTAATTAGTATATTCAGTTAGGAGTTACGCAGTTGAAATCTGAAATTCAATTATTACAGTGAGTTGAATTTTGGTTGCATAAACCGCCAGTTGAACAAAATCAACGAGTTGCAAATTCAACTGCGTAACTCCTATCAGTATTGGAATAATTCCAATACGTCCTTTTTGATTTTAGCAAACTGGCCGAACCGTTCTGGTGTTCCGATATCTAATGAAAAACTAGTGCCATTATCAAACGCATACACTTTGCCACGCCAGATAAGTTCAGGCAGTATATCTTGCTCCAGTGAATGCGATTGAAACGGGTGAACATTGCGCAGCAATCTGCGTGGCATCATTATCACACCGGTGCTTGCTCCATGCCATACAGCTTCAGGGTGTGGCGGAGATCCAAGGTTTCTATCTTCATAGGATCGGATTACCCGGTTGCTTGCATCTACAGCAAATGCACCTGAATTTTGCACGCCTTCACGCCTTGTCAGGACGATCATGCACAAAGAAGCGTAGTGAAGAAAATAATGATCAACAATATCCTGCAATGGAAGATCGTTGACCGTATCCGCATTGCAGATGATGAGATGATCATCAGTAATTATTTTCGCAGCCTCCAATAATGCCACTCCTGTTCCAATTACTGGGTCTGGCGAGATTTTAACAGGAGAAGAAGTTGCATATATCCTGTAAAAAATATCTGACAACCGTCCTCCGGCAATAATAATGGACGTTGCAACTTGTTGAAGCTGCCGAATCTGATAGTTGAGCAGAGGCGTTCCTGATAACTCTGCTAAGGCTTTTGGACAGGAAAGACCTATGTCTCGCAGTCGAGTTTGTTTGCCTCCAGCCAGAATAATTGCCGTGAGCGGCATTATTCTTTTATGACCATCTGTTGAGCTGATTTTACTGGATGTATTTAGCAACGTTGACTTGTCTTCATTAGTTACATGCTGCCATAGGCAAGTTTGATAAACTTCTCGCCGTCTACATGAATATCTAACTGGCTGTTCGGTGGAAGAGCAGAGGCTGTGAACTCCATCTCGCCGGATAAACGGCTCATGACGATTATCGCTTCCATGGACCGTGCACCATTCTTATATTCATCAATATCCATAAACGCATTGATAACACTATGATGGATATTAGGTTGCTTAAAATTCTTAGTCCAGATAGTTTTTGCGTGCTTTTCCAGAAGCCCTCTAAGCAAAATTGCTCGACGGATTTTATAATGATTTCCCCGGATATCTTTATTGATCCCCTTAATGGTTAAGTGCCCCTTGAGTCTGCTCATGAAGTCTGGCTTCTTGCTGCTTTTATCATCATTTTCTGGTAGCTCTTTGCTGTTTTTGTCGCCATCTTCTTTTTTTGATGGGTTTACAAAATCAGAAAAGGTATGGTAGGTGCCTCCGGCAAAAACGAAAATACATGAACCAATAGGGTGCGTAATTTGCCCATCTTGGAATGTACCATCCTGCATTGGTGCAAGAAAATATTTGAGCCAGCCTAATTTTTTGCCTTCAAATTCAGAGTCAAATTCATCCCAAAATACGAAGGGGAGTTTTCCGCTCAAAACCGCATCCCGGACTTGATGAAATGCTTCTATGATTTCTTTTGGATCTGAAAATTGCGATAGATTAAACTCTATTTTTTCATGTTCGGTCTTTAACGTATGAGATTTTGTAAGATATTCTGCAAGCTGTTTCACGGCAAATGATTTTCCTGAGCCAGGAGGGCCGAAGACGGCTAAGGAGAGCGGTTGAATACTGAAATTGTTTTTTCGTTTTTGATCATATTCAAGTATTATGTTACGTATACTATGTAAACTTTCTATTTCTTCCCTATCAATAACAATCAAGTTGTTGAACTTACAAACAGGAACACCCTTCATGGCTTCATCAATTCCTTTCTCAAGAATATCCTTTACATTTACTTTTACCAAGAGATGGTCTAATATACTGAAATCTTTCGATAAAACTTTATCTATTGACAGTTCGTTAATTTTAGCAAGAGCTGAGTAACTTTTCTCCCATGCCTTAACAGCTTCATCCTTCTTATCTTTATCTGTTGTCGAAGATTCTTTCAATGCCTTGAATGCGGTAATAACAGCATCCTTCACCACATTAACTGGAGAGTCAATTGACAAATATAGCGGATTCTCATTATTATTTTTTCTTACCATAAAAAAGCCTTTTGAATACAATTCGTTCATAGTGTGAATCCCTATGAATGCTGAGTTATTCAATATTGTCGTTAAATTTTCATAATCAGGATTATCTGCCTCTGCTATGTAGTAGGCAAGTGCGCTGATAAGACAATATGTATGCCCATTGATATGACCTTCAATAGTTAACTGAGCTTGCCCTTCCATCAAATTAGGAGTATAAACTACATCCAATGTAGACTTTTTGGGACACCAAATTAATACTCCTGCCGCATCAAAAGACACTAAGACATATTTACAGTTACGAGTACTCTCTAACTCCTTTGAAGTAAGAGCTTTCATAACATCTGAAATCGTTTGCTCCCACGAAAGTTCTCTGCTGACTCTCACCTCTGCATGTCGTAAATCCGTTGCTGTGAACACCGTGATTAACTTATTGCTGTATTCAGGTGTGGTAATAAGATTCTGCCATAATTCTCCCTTGCATAAATCCCGAGCCATCCTTAAAATGATTAGTTGAGAATTTGAGAAGTCTGGCCAATATCTGTCTTGATCTATATATTTTTTTTCATCTTTTTCAGAACCTCTAAACCCAAACCGCTTGTCATCAATAATTATAATTTCTATATTTTTACCATCAGATTCATTTTTCAAATCTTCTAAATCCATAGAAAATGGATAGTTGGAACGCCGTGGCTTGTGACCAAGATACTGCTGAATCCTCATAGCTTTCTTCTTGTTAGAATCATTTTTGCTTTTGTCAACGTCATATTCGTTCCAAATAGTATAAAGGTGGTCAAGTTCATTGGATTTCAGATATGTTTCTTTAAATTTCCTGCAGAGAGTGTCAGCGACACCTTCACATGTTTCTTCGATTATTTTTCCCAATAGGAACGCTGCACCTCCTTCTGGTTTTGATGAAGCCCATTCACCCTCTGATTTCCAAAAATTATTGCGATCAGAAGACCGATTTGTTAAAATATTCCAGTCGATGCAAACATCACCCGTGACCAAAATTGTTTTCTTGCTCATTTCATTACCTATTCGTCTAAATTTACTGATAAAAGAGAGTTTACGAGCGAAGCATGGTCAAATTTGTCATTAGCAGCAATCCAACCTCCCTTATGCATAAGGACATGACCACCAAAATCCAATGATCCCTCAGTTAAGGATTCCAACTTTCCGCCGAACTCGTGAAGCACGAGACTGGCAGCAGCATAATCCCATAATCTCACACCTTTGTTTTTTTGGGGTAGATAAGCTGCGACATCTATTTCACCCGAAACAAGGGCTAGTATTTTTGGCGTGAAATGAGGAATTTCTACATACTGATAGAAGCTAGTCGTTAAAGATTCTTTTAATGCTGAATGTGTAATTTGCCTTGGACTCACACCAATCTTATAATTTCTTCTATTATTTTTTTCAGATACAACTTTGACACCATTCAACACAACCCCTTGTCCTCGTATTGCTGAAAGGAGGATTGATTTCCGAGGAAAATACAGCATAGCAACTTGTGTTTTCCTATCGGCAATGGCTGCCAGCGAAACTGACCAGTCAGTTCCGCCATTAAGCAGCTCTAACGTTCCATCAACAGGATCTATTGCAAAAAAAGAATTAAGTTCATAACCATTTCTTTTTTCATGGTCACTCTCTTCAGCTATGATATAAAAATCAGGAAATTGAGAGCTTAGAATGCGCTTGCATACCCTTTCAATTCCCTTGTCAATTTTTGTGACTTCCTCCAAACAGCCGCATATATTTTCCTTATATTCACATTGAATATCGAACAAATTCTGAGAAGATAGATAGCTATCCACCTCTTGAGTTATCGCTTTAAAACAATCTCGAATTTTTCCAAGCAGCTCTATCTCCATCGTTATCGTTGCAACTGTTCCAGCGATTCGGTTATGATATTCAACATGTCGTATTTGTCAACTGGTCTTGGGTTTGAGGCTATGTTGCTGCTGCGCAATGAATCTTCAGCAATAATTTCTAATGGAAGTTTACTTTTGCTTATATGCTGAACCAGATATGAGGTTATTCCTGATTCATTGATGATTCTGGCAATCCAATCCAACAAGCTGAGTTTTCTTCTTTTTAAACCTAAAACTTCTTCTGCTTCATCGAATGCCTCTGCACAATACGACTTATTAAAACGAAGTGAAGTTATTAAAAATAACGCCACAGCCATGCCATGATGCAAATTTGTATGCGCTCCCACTGGATGGGATAATGCATGAGCAACAGATAATCCTGTTCTGGGATACAGCAGCCTCGCTGTAAACGCTATATCATGCAGGTTTTCCAAGGCGGCTTCATTCTTTTTAAAAATAGCTTGTTCAAGAAACAGGCCAAATGACAGCAGCAACCCCCTGCTGCTGATGCGGGTTAGAGGTGTAGCCTTTTTAGAGATATGAGATTCAAGGACATGAGTTAAACTATCAATCCCAGTAGCGGCAATCATAAGCCTGCTCAAAGAGTTTAACGAGTCGGCATCTAACAGCACCGCATCAGGTACCAAATACGGACTGCTTATTCCTCTTTTCTTGAGGAACGCAGTGTCTGTTATAACTGCATAGGGACTGCTTTCCGCACCTGCTCCGCAAGTGGTTGGTACGGCAATACAAGGTTTTAATTTGCCATTGATTGTCTTTCCGTTCAGATAGTCTTCGATTGTGCCGCCATGAGAAATAACCAAATTAACGGCTTTGGCTAAATCTATAGCACTGCCTCCGCCAATGGAAATAACTCCGTCACACAATGACAGATCATAATTATGAAGGCAACAATTAATCTGAGAGGTAGTTGGGTTTGTAGAAAATTCAGAGAAGAGCAAACAAGGATATTCATTCATCAACCTTGAAAAAACATCTCCAAATTCAGTTAACTTTACCTCTCGGTCAATAACAACTAACGGGCGGGTTATCTCAAATCTTGACATCATCGAATTGATGTTTTGAATAGAACCCCTTCCATTGACAATGACTTTAGGTGTCTGTAGTTCCCACATGGCTGCTACCTCGCTAATTTGCCATCTATTTTCTTGACCAACCATGCAGCTTCGTTGGCCAATTGCTCGGCAAGAGCATTGTCCCCCGCCTCAGCATAAATCCTGAGCAAATCTTCTGTTCCAGCTACACGAATACACACCCAATCTCCGTTTGTCAAAAATATTTTTAACCCATCGGCATCATTAATTTTGCAGACTTTTATCCCGGTTAATTCCTTTGGGATATTGCTGCGCAGTTCTTTCAAGCATTCTGTTCGGTTAGAATTAAGATCGATATTCATGCGATAAAAACCAGATTTGCCCGATATTTTCCCAATTTCTTCTAAAATAGAAGCTATGCCACCAGCGACTTTGACTTCAGCCTCAATGAGCATCAATGCCGCCAATGTCGCATCCCTTTCCGGCAGATAAAATCCAAACCCGATGCCGCCATTTTCCTCAGCAGCGATTAAGACACCTCCTTGCAGCATTAAAGCTGTTGCATAGTGGAACCCTATGGGAATCTCCACATATTCCAGTCCAAAATATTCTGCCAATCTGGACAGTCTCCTGCTGAGAGTAAGGCTGCCAATTACCTTTCCAGTCAATTTTCTTTTTCTGACCAGATACCACAAAAGAACCGCAGAAATATCATGCGGAGATAAATAACCAATATCAGGCAGGCAGGCTGTTAATCTGTCGCCATCGCCATCATGAGCTATGCCTAAATCGTAAAGTCCAATAGATACTGATTGTTGCAACTCTAACGTCGTTTTACGTTGGGGTTCAGGATTTACACCTCCGAAATACGGATCATGATGCGTATGAATTTCATCAACAACAACCGATGTTGTTCCAAGAATTTTTTTTAGCAATCCTGCTGTAGTGCCATACATCGGATCAATAAGAATCTTAGCTTGACTGGAATGAATAGATTCCATATCTACTAATGATCTCATGTACTCAACATAATCTTTTAGAGGATTGTCGAAATTGATAGCACCGGCAGTGCGGATTTCAGGACTTGAAAAAGGCAGAAACGACTCAACTTCTTTGATAATTTGAGGCGTTGGAGCACCGCCATAATTCATGCGCAATTTAATTCCATTATGATTATATGGATTATGCGATGCTGTGATGGAAATGCCGCATGGATACCCCAGTTGATTTACTCTGAATGATAACAATGGAGTTGGTATAGGGTAACTTATGACTAATGGTATAATCCCATTTACTTTAAATACTTGAGCCGCTTTTTGTGCAAATTTTTCACCAAGAAATCTCGTGTCATAGGAGATAATGATTTTTTTGGCATACCCTTTTTCTTGGATATACTTCGCAATAGCCGAAGCTATTAATCCTACCTCGTTATAGGTAAATGTATCTGCTGTAACCCCACGCCATCCGTCAGATGTTGACTTGAGATTTTTGATATTATCCATACTAATCAACTCTATCTCTCTATTTATAGCCAGAGCAACATAATTTTAACCGTCGTATCTGTCATTTCGAGCGGAGCGAGAAATCTCACGCCAAGGACGAAGAGGAGATTCCTCGCTCCGCTCGGAATGACATTCAAGTTCACTTTATGCTGCTTCAGCTATATATAGGTGTCGTCCAGCAAATTCTATACGAATTTCAGGAGTTGTAAGAATAGTAGAGAGCCATTTTTATAAAAAAAGAGAGCAAAAGCCATCATGCTTTTGCTCTCTTTTCAATTCACTTCTCTATCGTCAGCACCGCGACATACGAATTCACATCAATCTGTTGTCCTGCTTCAGGGTGCGGCTTTAGCTCCTTCAGCGTGATATTGTACTCGTTGTACCGGTAGCTTTGCTGATACTGCGAGTTGGTATTCAGTATCGCCGCTTGGTTGCCGTCGCCGGTCAGTTCCAGCACAATTTCCGCATTGCCTGCCCATGAACACTGCGTCCCGGTCGGACAGCGCGAGTCGCTGGTGACAGCGGCAAACTGGATGCGAATTCCCCCCTCTTCAACGGCGGCATTGTACTTTAATTCAATCAGTTTCGGCGGAGTTGGCTCCGCAGGCTTGTCTTTGGCACAGGAAATCGTCAATACAGCCAAACAACCGCAGAGCAGCAGCATCTTTTTCATGGTGTTCTCCTGTTCTTTTTTCGAGATTTGCTTCACTCGCTATTACGCCCTGAAGTTTTTCACAATTACCGTCAGCTCACTATATTGATTTTCAATTGAGCGCACCAGCGCAAACTGTACTCTCGCACGAAAAAGGTTCTGGTGCGGGTGATCGGCTTTAAAATAGCGACTGCCCGCCAGATAATCGCTGTAAAAGCGCAGACCCAGCTCCAAGCTCATCAGACGAACACTATCCACGAGCAGCTGCCAGTCGCCGGGTTGGAGCAAATCAGCAGCGTGGAATAGATAACCTGCCAGCACAGCGGCGAACAATTCTTGATCAAAGATCACTTCGTCCAAATTCTGCACTTCCTCGCCCAAGGGATTGCAACAGGAGCGGAGGCAGTCACCGAGATCGTGGAGCAGTAGGCCGGGTTTGACTGTGTCCAAATCGACCAAGCTGATCACCCGTTTTTTGTCCCACGAAAAGAGAAAATTACCCACCTTGGGATCGCCGTGAATGGTCTGTTCGGTGATTTTCCCTATCTGCCGGGCATCTTCGAGTAAACGCATGTCTGCCCTGCGCTCATTGATGAAATCGCGACAATCGGCGGCTTCTGGCAGGCAATCGGTCGGTAAAATGGCCTCGTAGTTAGCCAAATACAGCGGAGTATTGTGGAAGCCGGGCAGAGTATCAGCCAGCGGAGGCAAAGGTAAACTGGCAAGCAACTGATGGAAGAGGCCAAGCGCGGCCCCGATTTCTTGGGCCTGATTAGCATCAGCAAGGGCATCAATAGCCGCGCCGTCAAGATAGGAAATCAACCGCCACCACGCTCCGCTGCTATCCGTCCACGCGCTTGCCCCTGTCGGACTATGACGTACCTCGAAGACAGAAAAACCGCTCTCAACGGATAGGTTTGCCTGCAAATGTTCGGTAACCCGGCAGAGATTGCTCTGCACCACGGCAGGTTTAAGAAAAACCGCTGGATTGAGCCGCTGAAGGACGTATTTTTTGCCTGCTTTGGTGGCAACAAGCCACGTGTCGTTGACTCTACCGCTGCCCAGCGGAGCAAACTCGGCTATTTCATCGTCGGGCAAAAAAAAGGCGAAAGCCTGCTGAAAGATAGACATATTTTTTGAATATTCTAAACAACTTTCTCATCGCACCTCATACTGCTGCCGCCGGTACTGCACTGCTTCGGCAACGTGTGCAGAAATAATCTGTTCTGATTCCGACAAATCAGCAATAGTGCGGGCGATTTTTATAATTCGGTGATAAGCACGGGCTGACAGCCCCAGCCGCTCGATGGCATTGTTGAGCAACTTGCGGCCCGCCTCGTCCAACGGGCAGAAGGCTTCAAGCTGACGAGGCGACATACGAGCGTTGCAGTTCACCCCACGTTCAGCGGCAAAGCGAGCTTGCTGGGTACGTCGCGCCCGGTTGACCCGCTCGCGTATCGTCTGCGATGATTCACCCACCGAGCGAGAGCTGATCTCCCGTACTGGCACCGGCGGTACTTCCACGTGCATGTCGATGCGGTCGAGCAAAGGACCAGAGAGCTGGCTGCGGTATCGCTGCACTTGGATGGGCGCACAGCGGCACTGCTTCACCTTGTCGCCGAGAAAACCGCAGGGACAGGGGTTCATGGCTGCGACCAACATGAAATCCGCCGGAAAACGGAGGCTGGCTGCGGCGCGGGCGATGGTCACAACCCCATCTTCCAGCGGCTGGCGCATGACTTCGAGAACATGCTTGCGAAATTCAGGCAACTCGTCAAGAAACAACACCCCGTTGTGCGCCAGCGAGACCTCGCCGGGGCGAGGAATTTGACCGCCACCGATCAATCCGGCATCAGAAATGGTGTGATGCGGCGAGCGAAAAGGTCGCGTGACCATCAGCGGCTGGGTATCAGAGAGCAGGCCGCCAGTAGAATAAATCTTGGTAGTTTCAAGGGCCTCGGCAAGACAGAGGTCAGGTAGGATAGTTGGTAGCCGCCGGGCCATCATGGTTTTGCCTGTGCCCGGCACCCCGCAGAGCAGCAAGTTGTGGCCACCTGCCGCCGCTACCTCAAAGGCCCGCTTGACATGCTCTTGCCCGCGCACCTCGGCAAAATCGACCGAATATTCGCTGTGCCTGCTAAAAAGGGCATCAACATCGGTGAAAGAGGGTTGGATTTCTATCTCGTTGAGCAGATACTGCGCCGCCTGCCGCAGTGTTTGCACCGCGATGATCTCGATGCCTTGCACTACTGCTGCTTCGCGGGCATTCTCCGCCGGAACGAGAAAGCGACGGATGCCGTTAGTCTTTGCCTCCAGCACCATCGGTAAAACTCCACGCACCGGACGCACCACGCCGTCCAAGGACAGCTCACCGACAATGGCGGTTTCGGCTAAATCTGGGCAGGGGAGCGCACCGGAGGCCGCGAGGATGCCAAGGGCGATAGGCAGGTCGTAGCCGGAGCCTTCTTTTTTCACTGCTGCTGGAGCGAGATTGACCGTGATCCGGCGCGGCGGAAACTCGTAACCGGAATTCTTAACAGCTGCCCGCACCCGGTCTTTGGCCTCGCGTACCGCGCCTTCCGCCAACCCAACCGTGGAGAAGAGCGGCAAGCCGAGGGCCAAATCCACCTCCACTCGGACGAGTAAGCCGTCCACGCCGATCACCGCGCCGCTGAGTGTTTTAGAAAGCATGGGCTTATTGCGAATTATGAATCAGCGGGTTTTGAAAAGTATTTGATGGGTAAACACGATGCCGTGGCAAACAAATTTGCCACGGCGGAGAACAATGAGGCAGGAAGGCTATTTTTTAGAAATTGCCCAGATCAAGCACGTCAAACATGGTGTACAATCCCTTGGGCTTGTCCGCAACCCACGCCGCAGCCAAGGCCGCGCCGCGTGCGAAGTTGTCGCGGCTGTGGGCGCGATGAGTGATCTCGATCCGCTCGCCCGCACCAGCGAAATAGACGGTATGCTCGCCGACAATATCCCCGGCCCGGATGGTCTGGATGCCGATCTCCTTGTCCGTGCGCTCGCCGATCATGCCGTGCCGCTCATACACGCCCACTTCCGCCAGATTGCGGCCCAAGCCAGCAGCGGCCATTTCGCCCAGCCGGAGCGCGGTGCCGGACGGCGCATCCTTCTTCATTCGGTGGTGCGCCTCGACAATCTCCACATCATAAGCATTGCCCAGCACGGCAGCGGTTTTCTCCACCAGCTTGAACAGCACGTTCACGCCCACGGCCATGTTGGGCGACTGAACGCAGGGGAAATGGCCTGCGGCGGTCTCGCGCAGCACTGCGATATTCTCCGCAGTCAGGCCGGTGGTGCCAATCACCATTGCCCGGCCATGCTTGGCCGCAACTTTGATGAATTCCATCGTGGCCTTGTGGAAGGTGAAATCAATAATCACCTCGCCTTGATCAATCACTGATTCCAAGCCCGCAGATATTTTCACGCCGGTCGCGCCGAAGCCCGCCACTTCACCGACATCCTTGCCGATAAAAGGGCTGTCCGCGTGTTCAAAGGCCGCGCTCAAGGTTAGGTCGCGATGCTGCCGCACCATGTCGCAGATGCGGCGGCCCATCCGACCGGCTGCTCCGGCTACAATTACTTTGGTCATAATTGGCTCTCTTGGGTTGTTAATGAGTCTTTCTCAAAGACATTCTTGAGGTCAATGGTCACGTCTGCAAAGATGCTTATGATCAAAGATGCTTATGATGTCAGTTTTGATCAATCAGTTTGCTGCATACGTTACATTCGGCAGTTCTACTGCCAGCGCGTTTAATTGTCCGCTAAGTTCATTGAGTCGATTTCTGAATGACTCCTGTCTATCGAAAGAATGATTATTTCTCTTTGTTTCCATTAAATGGATTTCTCTTGAAATGCTATATAATTTTCCTTTTATAGCTTTCGGGAAATCCTCTGTATTGTACATGCTCAATATCAATAAATCGTGACCTATTTCTGAGACTTTCCCCTGTAACTCCTCAATTTTTCCTTCGTTGAGCATCATTTCCGCTCTATCATTCAGGCTTTTTAACATCCTGAGTTGCATCGCAAAATCTTTTTTAAGTGTTAAAGGTGCCCTTTGTGAAGCGAAAAAAGGATCAATTATCGATACCTTGAGGTGTTTAGCTTTTTCCACGGCATCTTTAATGTCTTCTGTTAAGCCGCGATACAGACAAACTTCCCTATTAACAAAATTATCAATAGACTTTGCCAATTCATCTAACAAGACAGTCCATCCTTTCTGAATAGAAACATCTTTAATAGCTAATCTTCTTAATTCGTTAGATATCTCGCTGTATCTTGATTCCAGCCTGCTGACCCAAGGATTTATGCTACGATCCTTCTCCTGTTCTCCAAAAATAATCAAGTCAAATACAAGCGGAGCTATTTCTTGAAAAAACAAAAGAACGTCCTTTTGATTAGTTGATATGTCTCGCTTTTTCCGTTCAACATCTTCTCTCGTTATATCGCCCTTTGTAATTTTTGAGTGACAAATAGGGCATAGCATCAAGAGGTTAAGCATGTCGTTGTTTTCTGGATTTTCATCAATATGATGAAAATGAAAATGATCGACATCCTCATTATCACAGAAAGGACATATCGATGATATTTCTTTCTGCAAAAGGCTTTTTGTTTTCTGAATAATTCTCGGTCTTTTCTTCATATTTCAGCAATATATTAGCAACAGAGGCAGTTGTTCATCAACCGCCCCTGCTTAAATCAAATCAATCCCACCTTCTTCATCTCAGCAGTCAGCTTGTTCAGCGACGGCTCGTCCATCTCGGTCATCGGCAGGCGCACTTCCGGCGAGGCAATCTTGCCAATCAGATGCACGGCCTTTTTCGCCGGAGCTGGGCTGGGATAGCAGAACATCGTGCCCATGAGCGGGAAGAATTTGTAATGAATCTCCTTGGCCTTGGCCAAATCGCCGCGCAGGGCCGCTTCCATCAGCTCGGCCATCGCTTTAGGAGCTACGTTCGAGGTCACTGAGATCACGCCATTGCCGCCAATCAGCACGGTGGGCATGGAAGTGAAGTCATCGCCAGAAAGCACAATGAAGTCCTTCGGGCAGATGCGGATGATCTCGGAAATCTGGTTCAGGCAGCCGCAGGCCTCCTTAATGCCGATGACATTGGGCAGCTCGGCCAGCCGTGCGACCGTGGCCGGAGCCATATTGGTGACGGTGCGGCCTGGCACGTTGTAGAGCACCACCGGAATATCCACCGTTTCGGTGATGGCCTTGAAATGCCGGTACAGCCCTTCCTGGCTCGGCTTATTGTAATAGGGCACCACAGAGAGTACTGCGTCCGCGCCGCTGTCCTTGGCCGACTCGGTCAACTCGATGGCCTCAAGAGTGTTGTTGGCCCCGGTTCCGGCAATGACCGGCACCCGGCCTGCCACGGTCTTCACGGTCAGCTCGATCACCCGCTTGTGCTCGGCAAAGCTGAGGGTGGCTGATTCGCCGGTGGTGCCGCAGGGCACGAGGCCATGAATGCCGTTGTCGATCTGAAAATTGATCAGATTGACGAGGCTTTCCTCGTCAACTCTGCCGTCGCGCATCGGGGTGACAATCGCGGTGATCGCGCCCTGAATTCGTTGTGCTGCTGTCATCTCATTCTCCTTGGATTTAAAGCAATGCCTCGGCGGTCAGCTCGCCCTGATAGACCGCATGAGCAGGCCCTTTGAGGAAAACATTATAAACAATTGGCGCAGTTCCGCCAGCCTTATGCTCCGGCAGGTTGAATAAAATCGTCAGGCGGTCGTTGCCGGAGGTGATAATTTCAACGGGCGAAGTAGCTTGGCCAAGCTGCACGTCCGCACAAAGTTGACGTTAGTGTTTGCAGGCTGAAAGGCTTCGCGACAGCGGATCACTCGGCCAAAGCCGAGCACGTCAGTTTCTTTGATAGAAAAATCAGCTAATCATAGATTTTTTTATAACACAAAAATTATTCATTCCAAACTGGAAATGCTCATGCTTTATTATTTCAAATTCATTGATATTTAATACGAGCTGGCTGATCTCTTCTAAATCATAATATTTTTTATGGTCTTCTATTTCAGCTCTACTAACAATTCCTATCTTGAAAGCAAGAAATTCCAACAACGGCTTTGCTTTTTTTCCAGGAACCGTAAGTATTAATTTTCCACCTGGCTTTAAAACTCGATATATTTCAGAAAATATATGTATCGGCTTGTCTATATGCTCAAGAACAGCAAGCATTGTTACAGCATCAAATGAACAGTCATTGAAGTTTAAGGTTTCATCTAACACCATCTTGATGGTTGATATTTTTTCAGAATAAATTTCATTGACTTTAAAATCAATACCTGTCCCATGCTCGATATATTGTTCCACCGCAGACAAAAAACTATAGTTAAAACCGCATCCAATATCGAGAAGATTGCATCTTGGAATATTTTTGATTTCATCAATAACTTTTCCTATACGTATTTTCCTTAAAACAGGTTCAAAGATCGGCTCTTTCATTTTAATATTATTTCTTATTTGTATTTCTGATAAATGCAAAAAACATTCTTGTTTGATGCACAAACAACATGATACTTGCATAGTATATAGGAATAATAAATCTGTCTCCTTGCCAGAAGGTAAGCCCTGTAGAAATATATGTAAAATATATGCAGAAAAATATCAACAAGCTGAATACGATATTTTTTTCATAAATTTCTTCAGCAAAATATTTTTTATTAAAAATAATCACAGAAAAAAATAAAGCAGAAATTATATTTATTGTCAAAAGAAGTTTGCTTTGAGCAAAAGTAGCAATGTATAAATTTTTATTAGCCGTAATAAATGATGATGGCTGCATTGAATTTTCAATAATTAAGTCTTTAAATTGACGAAGACTTTCATTAGGGTAATTAACTAAACTGGCAAGAAGATCACTTTTTACTTTTTTTGATGTTTCTCCATACCCTTTTTCCTTAATCATTTCTGCCATATATTCACGTCTCGCATCGCGAACCATTCGTATGTATAAATTTCTATTAGCATCAAATTCAACTTTTCTTTTATACAGCTCAAGTCCTGATAAAAAATAATCATTTATAGCAAAGGAATCAATAAAAGATAATTTGTAGCTATCAAAATGTTTCTTCATTACATAATATTGTAATGATATCGGAAGAAATGTTGTTGCAAGTATGCATATATAAAAAAACTTCCTTTTTTTTATTAAAAAAAAGAAAAGTATCATTATTGAAAAAATATATACATATATATAAGATGGTCTGGTTGCGGAACAAAAAGATAACGATAATAAATATGCATAAATATATCTGTATGAATTTTTTTCCAAAAAAAAGATAAATATGAATATGGAAAAAGTAATGAAAAATGATGATAACGTTTCCGTGAGAGCATGTAAAGATATCCCTATAGGAGAAAGGATGCCAATACTTAACACCGAGACTAAAATTGACAAAATAAATAATCTGCTTACTTTAATACAAAAAAAATAAATCATCAAAATTTGAATCTGCCATAAAGTAAATTGAAATATTGCTACAGCTAAAGGATGTATTGAATCTAAAATTACAATAACGAGAGGATAAAAAAAAGGTCTTATCGCAACGCTGCTTTCTGCATTATCAAATGTATTTTCACCTAAAATCCATCTGCCAACATCAAGATATGTTTTACTGTCTGGTGTTGCATATTTCAAAGAATGCCATTCATCGAATGACTTAATGCTCAAGTTTACATAACAGAAAAAAAAAGCGGAAATAATTAACAGAATAATTGAGACGAAAAAATCTCTTTTTGTTATATTCATAATATCATTTGACTGAGCATCAATATTATATTGATCATATGTCTATTTTACTACAGAAAAAAATATCTGTTCATTTTTGCTGAATTAAAGCAATGCCTCGTTGCGCAGTTCTCCCTCGTAAATAATCCGGGCCGGGCCTTTGAGGAAAACATTATAAACAATCGGCCCTGTTCCGCCAGCCTTAACCTTGCTCAGGTCGAACAAAATCATCAACCGGTCGTTGCCAGAGGTGATAATTTCGACGGGCGAGGCAGCTTGGCCCAACAAGGCGGCGATGATCGCGCTGGCAGCGGAGCCGGTGCCGCAGGCGAGGGTTTCATCCTCCACGCCGCGTTCGTAGGTGCGTACCTTGAAGGCCTCGCCGCGCTTCTGGACAAAATTGACATTGGTGCCAGCAGGTTGAAAGGCTTCGTGATAACGGATCGCCCTGCCAAGGCCACACACGTCGGTTTCTTCGATATTGTCAACAAAGACCACCGCATGAGGCACACCGGTGTTGAGGCTGTGCATGATGAGCGGCGCGTTGTTAACACTGATGGTCTGATGCAGGCGCAGATCACGAGGCTCGGTCATCTTCACTGCTACTTCGTCACCAGAAACCTCCGCCTCGATGATCCCAGCTAAAGTTTCAAAGCGCATTTTCGCCGGAGCAATGCCCTGCATGAAGGCGAAGCGGGCCGCGCAGCGCGCTCCGTTGCCGCACATTTCCGCAACCGAGCCATCGGCGTTGAAAAAACGCCAGCGGAAATCAGCCTGCTCAGAATTTTCAATCAGAATCAACCCGTCCGCGCCGACCGAAAACTTGCGGCGGCAGACAGCAGCGGCAAAGGCGGACATGGATTCAGGCTCGATCAGCGGCTGGCGGTGGTCAATGAGGATAAAATCATTGCCGGTGCCACTCATTTTGACAAAGGGGATGGGAAATTCAGGAATGTTCATGAAATAACTGCAACTGGTGTTTATTCCGCAAGGAAACGATATTTGATAATACAGTACAGAGCGCGGAAGCCGTCTTTTATGCCGATCTTTTTACCTTCGGCATAGGTACGTCCGCTATAAGAAATGCCAATTTCGTAAATTCGGCATCCAGTTCTGGCAACTTTTGCCGTAATTTCTGGCTCAAAACCGAAGCGATCTTCTCTAATCTTAATGTTCTGAATAATCTCCTTGCGAAAGACCTTGTAGCAGGTTTCCATGTCGGTCAAGTTCAGATTAGTACACATGTTGGAGAGCAAAGTCAAAAGCCGATTTCCCATCATGTGCCAGAAATACAATACCCTGTGTGCTTCAGAGCCGACAAAACGCGAACCATAAACCACGTCAGCCTTGCCGTCCAGAATCGGCTGGAGCAGTTTGGGATATTCTGCCGGATCGTATTCCAAATCTGCATCTTGAATCAGAACAATATCACCTGTCGCTTTGGCAATACCGGAACGCAATGCGGCTCCTTTGCCTTGATTTTTTTCATGAAAAATCTTGACTATGTTGTCGTCGCGCAGTTGTTCCATAACCTGCCGGGTGCTGTCAGTAGAACAATCATCCACGACAACAATCTCCTTGATCAACGGCAGGTTAACTGACTGCACGGCATCAATTACCGTTTTTAAGGTTTTTTCCTCGTTATAGGCGGGGATGATGATTGAAACTTTAATATACTTTTTTCCTAATAAATCCATATCAAACGTCTCTATTCAGCGTGAAAACAGGTTGATTCCTGCCTGCTTATTTTTTAAAAGTCATCTCATTACAACTTTAATTGCATAATTTATAGCTTACTTTTTCTTTTTGCAAGAAAAAGGCAACACACAATATGATGATATAGAAAAAAATGGGAAAAAAATCAGAAGGGTCTGCCGACCGGCAGACCCTGTTTATACCTTAGAACTTGCAGCGAACACCTGCACCGAAACGACCATATTCGGCCAAACCGTCAAACTCATCAACCGCACTGCGTACCTCTAAGAAGAAAGATACATTGAAATCTTTTGGATCGCCATAGACGCGGGCACCGATGTTGGCCATAACATCTATGTCAGTGTCTCCTGAATCATCTTCCACATCGCCGGAGGTGATCCAGCCACCCACACCGAGACCGACCCAGCCGTCAACATCGCCTGCCTTCCAGTTGTAGTTGGCAAAAACATCCAGCAATAGCGCATCGTCACCATCTGTACCGTTCACTTGTGCGGCAGCACCAATCATGCCCAAGAAAGAGATGTTTTCAAATTCGCTGCCTGTAGCAAAGGGACTATATTCTACGCCGAACCGTCCAAAGATGTAATCTGCCGGATCAGTCTGCTTGAAGTAGCCGAGATCACCAACAAACTTGAAAGGCCGTTCAGTCTCAACAACCGGTGGTAACTCCGGCAGACATTCCTGCGGACAAGATTTACAGGCCTCTGGATCTTTTTCAGTGCCATCTTTACATGCCGGAGAACAATCATCGCAGGTTCCCTTTGGTAGCAAGCATTTTTCAGGAACATCCTTGCATTCAGCGCGACATTTATCAGGGTCGTTCGGGTTGTCCTTGCATGAGGCCGGACAATCTTTGGGAAATTTATCACAGACATTGCAACCGAGATCAGCGCAGACTGGAGAACAATCTTTACCAGTAGGATCAATGACACATTCTACCGAGCAGTCATCGCACGTGTAGCATTTCATGTCCTTGCAGATATCTGGGCAGCTTGTGTCTGTAGGATTCTTTTTGCATTCAGGGGTGCAATCTTCACAGGACTGACATTTGATATCTGTACATATCTCAGGACAACCCTTCGCGCCCGGATGCTGCTTACATTCTGCCGGGCAGTCATTGCAAGATGCCTGACAATCAGGTGACTTGCAGATATCCGGGCAGCCTTTAGCATAGGGATTTTTCAGGCACTCTGCTGAACAATCATCGCAAGTCAAATGTTTTTTGCCGAACTTAGTACCTCCGGCTTGGGCAAGCCCTGCTGATAGAAGCAGTAGCGCAGCAGTTTGCAGCAGCATCTTCACTTTCATGTTCCAACTCTCCTTTTCTGTTAATTTTTTCTCTCATGCCTCATCTATTTCGAGTATTTACGAAAAAACAAGCACAATAAGAGAACAGCTTTTCTTCATTAGAATATAATTTCTTCAGCAGTCTGGCAAGGCAAAAAAGAAAACCGATTCATAACAAACCCCGATTGATTATATCAAATTTTCAAACATGGGACTTGCGAAAAATTAATAGGAGTTACGCAGTTCAATATTACAAAATGAATAATTCAAGCAGGTTATCTTTTTCATAAAAAGAAACTCATGAATAAAATCAATTCGTTATATTTTAAGCCTACGTAACTTCTGATTTTTTCATGCTGCTTGTATCAGTGGCTTGGCCTCATCAATCAGCATAATCGGGATATCATCTCGAATTTCATAAACAAGCTGACAGACGGTGCAGATGAGGCCGTCTTGGGTTTCAGAGAGCTGTACCTGTCCCTTGCACTTGGGACAGGCAATAATTTCGAGGAGTTTCTGGCTGATCATGGTCTTTTCTGAGTTAAATTTTGCCAAAGGAAAAAATGAAAAACTGCCTGCGGAAAAATTGTCCTGCAAGCCGGGCCGCAACCGGCTATAGTACCAGAAACGCGGCCCGCTGCCAGCAAAACAACCACCGGAACCGGAAAAAATGAAAAAGTGTATCCCTGTTGATCAAGCCGTGGGCATGGTTCTGCCTCATGACATCACTGAAATTGTTCAAGACAAATTCAAAGGACGAGCTTTTAAAAAAGGACATATTGTCCGCCAGGAAGATATTGACCGCCTGCGCAGCTTAGGAAAGGAGCATATTTACGTCCTTGAGCTTGCAGCTGAGGAAATTCATGAAAACGAAGCAGCACTATTGATGGCTGCGGCTTTGGCGGGCAGCGGCGTGGAATACTCTGATGACGTACATGAAGGCAAGGTGAGCATTCTTGCTGCCCATGATGGCCTGCTAAAAATTGATAAAGAAGCTTCGTTCCGCTTCAATTTGCTCGGCGAAGTGATGTGTTCCACCTTGCATGACAATACGCCGGTGAAAAAAGGCGAGCAAGTAGCAGCTGTTCGCTTGATTCCCTTGGTTGGCGACCGAAGCTTAATTGCGCAGGCAGTCGAAATTGCTAACGCAGGTGAAAAGATCGTCCGAGTGCTGTCCTTGCCTATGGTCAAGGCCGGGATAGTCATCACTGGCAGCGAGGTTTTTCACGGCAGAATTGAAGATAAATTCGAGGCCGTGCTGCGCGGCAAACTCACGGTCCTCGGCTCAGAGGTGGTGCGGGTGGGTTTCGCGCCAGATGATGCTGGTTTAATTGCCGAGCAAATCAGCCAATGTATCGCTGTCGGTGCGGAGTTAGTCATCACCTCCGGCGGCATGTCGGTCGATCCTGATGATGTCACCCGCGCCGGTATTCGCGAGGCTGGGGCTAAGGACATCGTTTACGGCACCCCCGTGCTGCCTGGTGCTATGTTTTTGGTCGGCAGAATCGGCACGGTGTCGGTGGTCGGTTTGCCTGCCTGCGGCATGTTTCATAAAATTACCGTCTTTGATTTGGTACTGCCACGCATTCTGGCAGGAGAACGCCTCAGTCGGGAAGACTTCGCTGCAATGGGCCACGGTGGCCTTTGCCGAAATTGTAAATTCTGCCAGTACCCAGTTTGTAGTTTTGGCAAATAAAGCTGCCGCAACAAGGACTTGTCATTTTCTGCTGAATCAGCTATGGTAAGATGACAAAATTTCCTCCGTTCTTCACCTTCAGGATTTGCTGATTATGAATATCCATCCCATCCGTTTGCTTGCCCTTGGTACTGCCCTGCTCGCCGCCTTTTATTCCGAGGCATCCGCCGCCGCTCTTGATGTCAATTTCGGCCTTAATGGCCGGGTAGCAGTGGAACTGGGCGTGTACGGAAGCCGTGCCAACGCGGTCATTGTCCAGCCAGACGGCAAGATTGTTGCTGCGGGTTCATCATCCAGCACAACAGCGGACAAGGATTTCATGCTTTTTCGCCTTTTGCCGGACGGCTCCATTGATCCTGCGTTCAACTCTGACGGCACTGTCACCACTGCTGTTGGCTCCTTTGATGATGAAGCCTTGACTCTTGCCCTTCAACCGGACGGCAAAATCCTTGCTGGAGGCTACAGCAGCAACAAAAACCGCGATTTCGCTTTAGTGCGCTACAACAGCGACGGCACCTTAGACCACAGTTTCGGCGCGGAAGGCATAGCGGTCACAGCAGTGGGTAGCAGTCATGACGAAATCACCGACATGATTGTGCAAGAAGACGGCAGCATTGTCATCGCCGGTGTCGCCCAAGGGGTAAACGGCAGGGTGGTGGTGCTGGGGCGGTATTTGGCTAACGGCACACCCGACCTATCTTTTGCCAAAGAAGGCTTCTCTCTCAGCGTGGTGGGTGTGGATGCCCAAGCGGAAAGCGTGGCCCTGACCGAGAGCGGGCGCATTCTTGTGTCCGGCTCCTACAGCGACGGACAGCGGCGCGGCCTGATGGTGCTGGGCTTTGATGCCGCTGGGCAATTAGATAAAGAATTCGGCGACAACGGCATTGCCATCCCCCCGGACAGTAGCGTGTTCAGCGAAGGCTATGGCATGTTTGTCAACAAGGATGGCGGTATCTTGGTGGCTGGTTCAGTCGGCAAGGAAAACAAACGCGACGCGGCTCTGTTCCGCTTCACTGCTGAAGGCCGCCCGGACAGCGACTTAGGCGTATTAGCCACTGCTGTCGGAACTCAAGATGATGTGCTGTATGATGTTGTTGTTATCGATGAAACAATTGTAGCTGCTGGGTTCAAAACCGTTGATCAGCAGCGCGAGTTTCTTCTCATCACCTACAGCAAAGATACGGGTGCGGCGCAGGAAAACTCCGCGCAATTTACTACTTCCGCTGTCGTGACCACTGGTTTCAGCGGCGGCAAAGACACTTCAACCGCGCTGGCCGCAGTTTCTGAGAATAGCGTAGTGGCAGTGGGCGAGAGCAAGGCAGCTGCGGGTTCCAGTGCAGCAGCAGTGAGCAAATACACGACGGCAATAGCAGCAAACAGCAGCACGACTGCCAATAATGTATTAGGTATCAATACGTTGAGTGATGTGAATACAGGCAATCAGTATATCCTAACTGGTACGCCGTATGAATTGACCAGAACCACGGTTATTATTCCGGCTGAGGTGCTTAACGGCCTGAGCAATGTCACCCAACGGGGCCTTGTCTTTGGTACGATGCCTAATCCCGTGCTGACATCTTCAGCAAGCAGCTCGTCATCATCTTCATCAAACAGTAACACAAGCAATAATGCTCCGGTGATGTCAAATCTGTCCCCCAGCAACGGCGATATCAGCACGGCCTATGCGACCTTGAGCCTGTCAACGGATGTGAACGCGACCTGTAAGTATGATAATATCACGCCGAACAAGGATTACGATCAAATGGCAAGCACATTCGCCACGACGGGAGCAAAGGAACATTCACAGCTTGTCACCAACTTGCAAGATGGAGAAAAAAAATACTACGTTCGCTGCAAGAATACGGCCAGCGGAGCGGTGAACACAACAGATGGTATTATTTCTTTTGCCGTAACTATCACCGCAACCGATCCTACGTATTCTTATCAGCTATTTGTAGATTATGAGAAAATGGTAAACAATGCACTGAAGAATGTCGGCAATTTCTTCGTAGGTACAGCCATCGCCGCAGATAGTACCACAGCTGATGCAACAGCTACTACCAGCGAAACCAAATTTCTCGAAGAAGGAAACACGAGCGCAGGCAGCGGCAGTGGCGCATTCAGCAGTAAGCTGAAAAATCTGAAGCCCGGCACCTTCTTTTATGCACGCGCCTATGCAGTCAGCGGCGGCACAACCTATTATGGCAACCAAGTGAGCTTCAGAACAGCTGATTCTTGCTTTATCGCAACCGCCGCTTTTGGTTCGGTCTTCGATCCTGCGGTACAGATACTTCGCGATTTCCGAGATCAATTCATGTCCGGTAACGCAGTCAGCCGTTCTTTAATCAATTTTTATTATCAGCATTCTCCATCGATTGCTGATGTCATCAGTCAGCATAATACCTTGCGCTTTGCCGTGAGAATGCTACTTTTACCGGTGATCGGTGTCGCCTGGATAGCACTTCATATCGGTTTATCTGAGTTGTTTTTCTTGGTGATTGCTGGTTTCGGACTGATTCTTTGCAGTCAGTACGCATTACGACTCTTGCGGAGACGATCTAAAGCGGTTTCCATTTGAGTGTTTGATAAGCGCGAACCATGACTTTTCCCATCGATACTGTTGTTGCCCTGCTAAACAAGGAGATTGCTGGATACCAAGTGCCGGTGGTTGACTTGATTGCCGCCCAGACGAACGACCCCTTCAAAGTCTTGACCGCAACCATTCTTTCCGCTCGCACTAAAGACGAAGTCACGGCGGGGGCAGCTCGGCGGCTCTTTGCTCAGGCAGAAAACGCTGAGGCTCTTGCCCGACTTTCAGTTGCGGAATTGGAAAAGCTGATCTATCCCGTGGGCTTCTTTCGCAGTAAAGCCCGCTACCTTGCCGCATTGCCTGAAGTTCTCCGCCGTGACTTTGCTGGGCAGGTGCCAGAGACCATCGAGGAACTGCTCCGGCTACCGGGCGTAGGTCGTAAAACCGCCAACTTAGTCATGGCGGTGGCGTTCAGCAAGCCTGCTATCTGCGTTGACACCCACGTACATCGGATCATGAACATCTGGGGCTATGTGCAGACCCGCAGTCCCGCAGAGACCGAGACCGCTCTGCGGGCCAAACTGCCGCAGCAGCACTGGCTCCGCATTAACTCTTTGCTGGTGGCGTTCGGCCAAGGCACTTGTAAACCTCGCGCTCCGCACTGCAACCGCTGCGTGATTGCTGCCTATTGTCCGCAGCTCGGTGTACAGCCGCGCAAGACGGCAGGCAAGGAGCAGTTTCCATGCCCAGTCCTGCGCTTGGTATCTTGGAATGTCAACGGGTTGCGGGCGGTGATGGACAAAGGCTTTCTTGATAGCATGAGTAAGCTGAACGCCGACATCATTGCTTTGCAGGAGATCAAAGCCCTGCCAGAGCAATTGCCCGAAGCCGCCCGGAGCATCCCCGGCTATCAGGTCTGGTGGCATCCGGCTAAGAAAAAGGGTTACTCTGGAGTGGCGGTATTCAGCCGCAAAGAACCGTTGCGGGTGCGTTACGGCTTGGGACATGAAGAATTCGACTGCGAAGGCCGGGTGCTGACCCTTGAATTTGCTGATTTTTACTTAGTCGCCGCCTATTTTCCTAATACCCAAGACGGCCTGAAACGCTTGGCCTTTAAGCAGGCATTCAACCGAGCGATGCTGGATCATTTGAACCAGTTGGCAGTGGAAAAGTCAGTGCTGCTGTGCGGCGATTTGAATGTAGCGCACAAGGAAATCGATCTTGCCAATCCCAAAGCAAATGTGCAGAGTCCCGGCTTCTCTCCTGAGGAGCGAGCTTGGATGGATGAGTTAGTCCAAGCAGGCTATCTCGATACCTTCCGCCTCTTTCATGCCGAGCCGGAACGCTACAGCTGGTGGAGCTACCGCACCGCTGCTCGGCAGCGCAATGTGGGCTGGCGGATCGATTATTTCGTCGTGGACGAACGCAGCCGAAACCGAGTCCGGGCCGCCGAAATTCACGATGATATCCACGGCTCCGACCACTGCCCAGTGAGCATCGACTTTGTCTGAGCCTCAGATTACCCCGTCCGGCATCTCTGGCACCTTTTCCCCACCCAAGACAAAGCCGCCATCTAACCGAAGCGTCGCGCCGGTCATATAATCTGCCCTCAGCAGAAAAAGCGCGGCTTCCGCTACCTCTTCTGGGCTACCAGTGCGCCCCAGCAGAGTGTGCCGCAGCAGTGCCTCTCGTTCCGCTTCCTTTAATAAAGACCATCCCTTAGTGCTTGGCCCGTGGCGGCTGTCGATCAAGCCGAGCATCAGCTCGTTGACCCGAATGCTTGGCGCAGCTATCCGCGCCCACGTTTCGGTGAACGAACTGATACCTCGATTTGCGGCAGTATAGCCGTCGCTGAAGAGTAGACCAGCTGGGCCAGAACGTCCGGTGATCGCTGCCACTGAGGAGATATTGACCACTGCCGCCTGCTTGGCCTGCCGCAGCAAGGGCAGGCAGGCATCAAAAACCAACCACTTGGCGTGTAGCGTAGTGTCGAGTTCCAGCTGCCACTGCTCGCGATTGACTGGGCGGCGATAGCTGCCATGAACCACCGGCATACCGCCACGCTCAATGTTGTTGATCAGGACATGGAGCGTACCGTATTCGTTCGCGATACGCCGACTCATTGCCTGCACGCTCTCCGCATCACGCAGATCAGCCTGCAAGGTAAGGTGTCCGCTGAATTCCTCTTCCATTTCCTGCACGGATTCAGGCCAATCAAACCAAGGCAAGATCAGTTGCGCTCCTTCAGCGGTCAATCTGCGGGCAATTGCCCGGCCAATGCCTCGGCTCGCACCCAGCACTAAGGCGTTTTTTATAGCAAGGTTCATTTATTTACTGGGAGCAAAGAAGGAAACATGGTAATTTTACCCCTCAATTCTGTCGCTGACAGCGCAAGAAGGACTGAAGAGGAATATTCGCGACGTGAGCTACTTTATCACAAACAGTATCGGTATCATATACGATGCGTTGCAACAAAAAATATATGAAAAAAATAGCTATTATTCAATCAAATTATATTCCTTGGAAGGGCTACTTTGATATAATTGCCGCTGTTGATGAATTTATTCTTTATGACGACATGCAGTTTACCCGAAGAGACTGGCGAAATAGAAATCAAATTAAAACACCACAAGGTGTCCAATGGATGACAGTTCCAGTTATAGTAAAAGGTAAATTTTATCAGAAAATAAATGAAACTGAAATTGATGGAACTGACTGGGCTGTAGATCATTGGAAAAAATTAATGATGAACTATCGTCGGGCAGAACATTTTAGCGAAATTGCTGAATGGCTTGAGCCGCTGTATCTTGGCGAGTCATATAGTGGTCTATCCGAACTTAATCGAAAATTTATTAAAGCTATTTGTCATTACTTGGGGATCAAAACTGCTATCACTCATTCAAGTGATTACAATTTGATCAACAGTAAAACTGAACGGTTAGCTGATCTTTGTGTGCAGGCAGGCGGCACTGAATATATTTCAGGCCCAGCTGCTAAAAATTATATCGAAGAACAGGTGTTCCGTGATATGAACATCAAATTGACATGGTTTGATTATGCAGGCTACCCTGAATATACACAACTTTGGGGAAATTTCAAGCATGGCGTAACGATTCTTGATCTTTTGTTTAATTGTGGCAAAGAAGCATGTCATTATATGAAACATATTCTTCCATGAAGCTTTCTATTGTCACAACTCTCTATCAATCTGCCCCGTATATTCAAGAATTCCATGAACGGGCAAGTGCAGTGGCCCGCCAGATCGTTGACGAAGAATATGAAATTATTTTCGTCAATGACGGCTCGCCTGATAAGAGTCTTGAGCTGGCCATAGAACTTACCGTGCGTGATCATCACGTTATTCTCGTTGATCTTTCTCGTAATTTTGGCCATCACAAAGCGATGATGACAGGACTTTCCTATGCTAAAGGGGAACAAATTTTTTTAATCGACAGTGATCTTGAAGAAGAGCCAGAATATCTAATCAGCTTTTCCATGCAGATGCAAAGAGATTGCTGCGATGTGATTTATGGGGTTCAAGAACAGCGCAAAGGGGGATGGTTTGAGCGTTGGAGCGGAAGTTTATTCTATAGTTTATTTAACATCCTAACAGGACTCTCTTTGCCTGAAAATGCCGTTACAGCACGATTAATGACACGACGTTACGTTGATTCTTTATTACTCCATAAAGAAAGAGAAATTTTAATAGCAGGCCTCTGGCAAATCACTGGTTTTAATCAACAACCTCATTTTATAAAAAAGTACAGTGAGAGTGCAACAACATATACTTTACGTAGAAAAATGGCTTTATTGGTCAACTCAGTAACTTCATTCAGTAATGCTCCATTGATTATCATTTTTTACATTGGAATTATTATTTCTTTTCTTGCTGTAAGCTATATTACTTGGTTGCTTGTGCATTTGGCATTTCTTGCTAAACCGTTGAGCGGATGGACATCGATCATGGCTTCAATATGGTTGCTTGGTGGCATGATAATTTCCTTTGTTGGCGTGATTGGTATTTACCTTTCAAAAATTTTTTCGGAAACGAAGCAGCGGCCTTATACCATCGTGCGAGAAATTTATGCAAGAAAAGAAAGTTGATCTTCTTAATGATGTTGCTGCTTATTACGCAGAAAAACTTGCGCAGCATGGACAGACGCCTCAAGGTGTCGATTGGAATGGACACGAAAGTCAAACGATCCGCTTTGAACAACTTTGTAAACTTATTGTTACAGATTCAAATTTTTCTTTGAATGACCTTGGTTGCGGCTATGGGGCATTTTACCATTTCCTCCTAAGTAGATATCAGGAATTTTTATATATTGGAATTGATGTATCTCGTGAGATGATTCAAGCCGCAACGCGGCATTGTCAGCGCGGATCGCAAGTAAGGTTTGTTATCTCGTCTCATCCTGACCAAAATGCCGATTATGGAATGGCAAGTGGTATTTTTAATGTCCGTCTTGAAAAGACGAATGCTGAATGGAGCGACTACATTCATTCTGTTTTAGACGACCTGCATCGAACGAGTCGCGTTGGATTCGCCTTTAATTGCTTAACATCATATTCTGATACTGATAAAAAACGTGATTATCTTTATTACGCTGATCCTTGTGTACTGTTTGATCGTTGCAAGAGATTATACTCAAAAAATGTATCCTTGTTACACGATTACGGTCTTTACGAATTTACAATTATTGTGAAAAAAATACTATGAAAAAAAAACTTGTTATTTTTGGCACAGGAGACATTGCCCAGATTGCTCATTTTTATTTCAGCACTGATTCAGAATGCCAAACTGTAGCTTTTGTAGTTGATGCAGAATATATAAAAGAACACAAATTTTGCGATCTTCCTGTTGTTGCGTTTGAAGATGTATTGAGGTTCTATCCTCCGACAGATCACGCTTTTTTTGTGGCATTAAGTTATTCAAAACTTAATGCTGTAAGGAAAGAAAAATATATCAAAGCAAAATTGTTAGGATATCAATTTGCTAATTTTATTAGCCCTAAAGCCACAGTTCTTAATCAGGGGATGATCGGAGAAAATTGTTTTATATTAGAAGACAATACTATTCAGCCTTTTGTCACTATCGGCAACAACGTGACTATCTGGAGCGGAAATCATATTGGTCATCACTCGGTAATAAAGGATCATAATTTTATATCATCTCATGTGGTTATTTCTGGAGGTGTTGAAATTGGCGAACAATGTTTTATTGGTGTAAATGCAACATTACGTGATCACATCAAAGTAGGAGATAGATGCGTCATTGGGGCTAACGCGCTCCTCTTGGCTGATACAGAACCAGAAGGTGTATATATTAGTACAGCAACTGAACGTTCAAAAGTACCGAGTACGAGATTGAGAAAAATATAAACATACCATGAAATGGAAAAAACTTGGCCATGTTTTTTGTCCGTCAGGTAATATTGAGTGGATGAGGTCACATGCTGCCGTTCCTGTTGCTGAAAATGTGGAAGATAGATTATTCAAAATTTATTTCAGCACCAGAGACAATTTAAACAGAAGCTTTACCGGTTATGTAGTGATTGACATCACTCGTCCTGATCAAATCGTTGATTTGTCTTCTGAACCAGTTTTATCACCAGGAGAAATGGGAGAATTTGATGATAGCGGCGCAATGGCAACTTGGCTTACACAGCAAGGTGATGAAAAATATTTTTATTATATAGGGTGGAATCTTGGTGTAACCGTCCCATTTCGGAACTCAATAGGATTATCAATTAGTACAGATGGAAAAATATTTAAGAGATATTCCAACGGCCCAATTCTTGACCGCTCTGTACGAGAGCCTCATTTTTGCGCCAGCTGCTGTGTTATCCATGAAGAAAATATTTGGAAAATGTGGTATTTGTCCTGTACAGGCTGGCAGATACGCAATGGAAAGCCAGAACATAAATATCATATAAAATATGCTGAATCTCATGATGGAATAAGCTGGCAGCGGGATGGTCTTGTTGCAATTGATTATTCGACTGAACATGAATATGCAATATCTCGTCCATCAGTTATTCATGATACAGACCGCTGGCGAATGTGGTATTCTTTCCGTGGGCATTCCTATCGAATTGGCTATGCAGAATCAACTGATGGTAAGCATTGGGACAGACTTGATCATTTATCTGGTATAGATGTATCTCTGACCGGATGGGATTCTGAAATGATTGAATATCCCTTTGTGTTTGATCATGATGGGCAAAGATATATGCTTTACAACGGTAATGGTTATGGAAAAACTGGCTTTGGCTTGGCAATCTTGGATCACCCGGTTTGAGCATTAAAACGATAGCCAACCCCGCGCACAGTTTCAATGCAGCAACCCAGCTCGCCGAGCTTTTTTCGTAGGCCAACAATTTGCACATCCACAGCTCGGTCGGTGACGCTGTAATCCTCGCCGCGTACCGCCTCAACAATCTGATAACGACTAAAGACCCAGCCAGGTCGCTTGGTTAGGCAAAGCAAAATGCCAAACTCAGTGGCGGTTAGGCGCACTAACTCGCCTTTGACCGAAACTTCGTGACGTGAGCAGTCAATTTGCAAATCGCCGAAGCTGAAGATATCAGCTTTTTCTTCCAACTGACCTTCCTGTTGCGAGCGGCGCAGCGCGGCCCGAATGCGGGCAGTGAGCACACGCGGGCTAAAAGGCTTGGTCATGTAATCATCCGCGCCCAGCTCCAAGCCGACCACCATGTCGGTTTCTTCGCTTTTGGCAGTGAGCATAATGATGGGGACATGAGCTGTGGCGATGTTCCGCCGCAGCCGTCGGCAGACCTCCAAGCCGTCTAAACCTGGTAGCATAATATCCAGCAAAATCAAATCAAAAGTGGCCTGACGTACCGCATTCAAGGCCTCTTCGCCGGACATGGCGCAACTCACCTGATAGCCTTCTTTGGCTAAATTGTAGCGGACTAATTCAAGGATATCCTCCGCGTCCTCAATTATCAGGATTTTTTCTTTTGCCATTAGAGATGTGTGGAAAGAAAAGGGGGCGGCGAACGAGGAAAAACGGCTGAAGATACCAAGCGGCATCTCCAGCACAGGTGGGAAAATAGGGAACGACCTGCTTAGAACTTAAACCGTGCGCCACCCATTACAATGTTGATATTTTCGTAGTTTGCTTCGGTAGTATCTTCCAACTCAAAATTGCGATAAGCCGCATATAGCTCGGAGTTCCAGTCAGCAAGCTGCTGAACAAACTGCACACCCATCGCTGTTCCCTCTTGACCGAGATTTTGCTGTTTGATGTTCTTGTACACACCATAATCAACAGATAGTGCTGAAGAACCGACCGGGAATAACTCGTTGCAGAGATAACCGACTTTACCGTAGGTAAAAACAGGATCATCACTGCCAGCTGGCATATCGTCCACGTCGCGAACACCAGAGGCGGCGGTTAAACTGAAACCAAAAGGAAACAGGGCTGAGGCCGAACCATTGATCTGCGTGTAATTTTTATTCGGATCAGAATACGCCACAGCTGCTTTGAGCTTAGTTCCATTCAATTCGCCGGAATAAGTCAAGGCGATGTCAGCAACATCTTTTTCACCCACAGCTGCGGTTAATCCGAAACCAGCAAAAGAAGGCGTATCGTAACGCACCCGATTTTTCCGACTCAAACCGTCAATGTTGTTGAATACATCGATTACTGCCAGTCGCTTGTCCACGACTTCCTCGCCCTCGGCAGGCGGAACAGAAACCGGAGCTGCTGAATCATAAAACTTGATGCCGCCGCCCACATCGGCCACATCCGAATTGGAGATTACTAACGTACCGGATAAATCAACCTCGGATGTGTCATCAGAGGACATTTTCCCTTTGCCGACAGAGAATTTACCGATATTCTTAAAATTAAGATAAATGTCCATCAACCGCTCTTCAAACTTACCGGTAATGCTCTCTTCCTCCATTGACACCTTATCAGAAGGATTGGCCATCCATTCTACTTCGAACTGGCTGCCCACGGTTAGATAATCGGCAGCTTCAATCTTTCCGTTTAAACCAACTCTGGTGCTAGAGTTGATGTTATCCACATGAAAGACCTTGCTTTCATTGCCATCATCAACATTCATAATCGCCCGGTTGATCTGACCGTACAGCTCGACATTCACTTTATCACTACCGGTTTTAACCTCTAAAGCCGCAGCACCGGTGGCGGTAGCAAGCAATAAGGCCGCAGCAGCCAATGTGATTTTTTGTTTCTTCATCGTTCTTCTCTCCTGAAAAATTATGACGGTGAAAACTTTTGTATCATAATACCTCGGTAGAATCTGTTTTTCCAGAGAAAAAGATTATCAACCGAGAGAGTTAGAAGAAGCAAGAACGATTGAAGGGCGGATGTCCCGGGTAGATAGGGACATCCGCCGCTGATTTTCCTGCTTAGAATTTGAGCCGTACCCCGGCCATAACAATCGAAATATCCTCGTAGCCTGCGCCGCTGTTATCCTCTAACTCAAAATTACGCCATGCCGCATACAGCTCGGTGTTCCAGTCAGACACCTTTTGCACCAGCTGAAGGCCGTAGGCAGTGCCTTCCTCGCCTTTATTCTGATGCTTGACGTTCTCGTACGCGCCGTAATCCACAGAAACAGCGGTAGAACCAAAAGGCAGCAGTTTGTCACATTTGTAGCCAATTTTGCCATACGTGAAGGTCGGCTCATCGCCGCCCGCAGGCATGTTATCTACATCGCGGCTACCAAACGCAGCGGTAAAATTAAGGCCAAAATCGAACAGCAGCGAGGCGGAGCCGTTGATTTGACTGTAGCTTTTCTCACTGCCCGGATCAGACCAAGCCAGCGCACCTTCTAACTTAGTGCCGCTCAACTCGCCGGAATAAATCAGCGTGACATCAGCCATTTCCTTTTCACCAGTGGAAACACCGAGACCGAAACCTGCAAACTTGGGCGTGTCGTAGCGCACCCGGTTTCTCCGGCTCAAACCGTCCATGTTGTCAAAGACATTGCTCACCGCCAAGCGGTTATCGACGACTTCGCCGTTTTCATCAGGAACGAGTGCTTCCGCTGCGGGATCGTAAAATTTGAAACTGCCGCCCACGTCAGCTACACCGGAATTGCCTGCTAAATCAGTACCGGATAAATCAACTTCGGTGCTGTCGTCTGAAGCCATGTCACCGCGTCCCAAGGAAAATTTGCCCATATCTTTGGCATCAAAATAAACCTCCATGATTCGTTCTTTGAATTCACCGGAGATAGTTTCTTCACCCATTGACACTTTGTCAGATGGATTTGCCTGCCATTGCACCTCAAAAGTGCTACCAACAGTGAGGGAATCAGAGGCTTTGACCTTACCATCAAGAATAATTCGGCTCTCCGAGTTGCTGTTATCAACGTGAAAAAATTTGCTGTCATTGCCGTCATCAGCCATCATCATTGCTCTGGCGATATGGCCTTTAAGCTGTACATCAACTTTGTCGTTGCCGGATTTGATCTCCAGCGCAGACGCTCGAGTTGATGCGCCGAGCAGCATGGCTCCGGCAGTCAAGGTGATTGCACCTTGAAAATACAGTTTTCTCATCTCTCTCTCCTTAGAAAATTGATTCATATCCAACATGACGGCAGCGACATGCCATCAACACAGCCTGTCGTGAAAAGAGCAGCTCCCTACCGCGACACAGTGCCGGAGCTTGCACTGGTTGCCTTGCCGCAGAGGGAACTGGCGTAACTCTCCTGACCAATTATTTAACCGGCAGGTGTTAGGAATGTGTTAAGCAGCAATGAAAATTTGATGAGGAATGCGGAAAAATAGAAAAAAGCAGCCAGCTGAAATTTTGGCTGGCCGGTTGAGACAAAAGGAAAGACGGGCAGTTATTTTTGAACAGGCCGTATCCGGCTTGGACTGATATATCGGAGGATGAAACCGGTATGCTCTTCGTTTCTGACCAGATTGTAGAATTTGCAGCTCCAGCAGCAGCCGGAGTTTTCTGAGCAACCTCCTTGAGGTTTGCCTTTGGAGAAAGAAACGGTCACGAACCAGCAGCAGCGTCCGCCGTTTTTGCCGTCATGTATGCCGTCCGCCTGCTGCACAACAGCGGCGGGACAGATTCCGAACAATGCCGCGTTGCGACCGCCCGGCTCCCTGCCGCATTCTTTGAACTCCCAGCAGTTCAGTTTGTTCTTTTCCGTCTTCCACGCCAAGCTGGCACCCGCAGATTGCAGTCCATCGTCACGCCGCTGCCCCTGCCCCGGTTGCGGTGGCCCGCAGATAGGAAACCCAGCACTGCCACGGCAGGCTGTCCTCATTGCACACGCTGGGACAGCCGGGAAAATGCTCTTCCTGGACAGGACAGCGTCCGTATTGCAAGCTACAGATGATCTTTGCCGCTTTTTCCAAGGCCCGCTCCAAGGTACTCTCATTTCGTTCCAGCATGACTCCTCCTCATTTGAAAATGTCAGCCAGCTGCTTCTCCACTTCGACTGCCCTCATTCAACCAGACAATTGTCAGAGGATTGTTGTGAGAACATGAGGAATTGATGCGGTCATCTCACCCAGACCTCAACCCGGCGGTTTTTCTCCCGACCCAGTTCGGTACTATTCGACGCGACTGGCATCTCGCTGCCGACACAAAGGATATCGCCAATTTTGATACCGCGTGAATTCAGCTCTTCTTTAACGGCTTCCGCCCGTTTGCAGGAAAGATCAAAATTCTTGGCGTATTTATTATCAGTAGGTCCTTCTATATTGCGGGCTATATCCTCACTGCGGTCGGAAAATCCTGCTAAAATAATTTCCTTTGCTCTATTTTCCGCCAGAAAATCCACTATTCGTTCAACATCGCGCAAGGATCGGTTGTCTAATTCAAGCGTTTCTCCTTTAAAGCGGAAGTTTGCCGACAGTCGTTTCGCACCTCGCACGGCAGTCAGATATTTATACAGCACTTGGTAATTTTGGTTCGTTCCCAACGCGACATCAACCTTGTGTTCCTCAGCAGAAATGGTCAAATCAACAAATTTGTGCTTTCTGACCTGCTCCTGTCCTTCTTGGCTCAAGGCAAAGGCGATGAAGTCCTGCGTGTACGAATTTTCTGGAGCAGCCGGGGTGTAAAAATAAAGGCGGCGGCTAACCGGATAATCTTCAGTAGCAACGGTAAAAACCGTGGGCCGTACTGCTGGGCCACCATCGGAAATACCCAAGGCTTTGTTGTGCTTGACATAAGGCAGGCCACAATAGCCAATCGCGTGGGTATCAGCGTTGACCGCCGCAGAAAGATTGTCGTTGGAATCCCAGCGTTTCGCCGCCCCGTCCATTTTTTTCTCGCCCAACACGATGCTCTGAAATGTGTCGTGCGTACCTGAGTTCTCATCCCGCGCCTGAATGCTGATCGGCGCGTCTGCCCAGCCAATTTTCGACCAATTTATCAGCTTGCCGGAAAAAATGTCGGACAATTGGGCGAAACTCAGCTTGGACACAGCAGCATTCGCGCTATTGACGATCACCGCTACACCGTCTAAGGCCAAAACATGCTCGCTGGCACTGCTCGTCATCTCGCCGAGAAAAGCTAACTCTTGCGCTTCATTGTCTTTAATCTTCCGAGAGGCCATACCAATGTCGCATTGCTTGTCCTTCAGTCCCTTGAAACCGGTAGAAGAGCCGTGCGCCCGGATTTCGATGACCTTAACCAGCTCTTGATTGGGAAAATGCCCTTCGATGTTAATCTCGGTGCCTGCGGCGAGATCAACCTGTTTGACTGAATCCGCGCCCAGCTTTTGCAAAAAGACTTTAGCTAAATCCGGCGCAAGCTGTGCGCCAATGGTGTTAGAGCCATGAATGCGCAAGATGGTTTCTTTGTTCTGTTTTTGCGCCTGAGCCAAGCATTCCTGCGTGCTCACTACGGCGGCAAAAGTTGCAACAAAGGCTAAAAGACGTACTGTTCCGCTGTTCTTCATGCTTTCTCCCTGAGAACGGTTTGAGTTATCCCCCTTCTTTTGTACGGTACTGGCCGACGAAAGAATACATGGACTGTCAGAGTGCTACTTGAATGAAAAAATGTTCAGGAAGTATTAGCCGGAGACGAGAAGAGTGTGAGGAAGGAAATTTTTGCCACTACTCTGCTTCTCTCTTGATTTTTTGAACATTCCCGGATAGGCTTGCGCCGTTTGGTTAGGGCAGTTGGGGAGCATATTTAACACGTAGGAGATACAACATGATTCGTAGAAACAGATTATTATTAGCTACCGCTATGTTAGCGGCATTCGTCCTGCTACAGACCTTTCAGGCAGCTGCGGAGGAGTATACAATCGGGGTACTGGCAAAAAACGGTGCCAGCGAGGTCATCACGCAATGGAATGGACACGGGGAATATCTTAGCAAAGCCACAGGGATCTCGTTCTCCGTCATGCCTGTAACCTTTCTTGCTATGGACGCAGCAATCAAAGAGAAAAAGATTGATTTCATCTTGGCTAATCCTGCCATTGTCGCGGAAATGGGGGAAAAATACGGCGTGAAAGCTGTAGCAACCATGATCAACAAAATCAAAAATAAAAGCGTACATCAGTTTGGCGGTGTGATCTTTGTCCGCAAAGATAGCCTGATTGAAAAGCTGGAGGATATCAAAGGGAAAAAATTTGGTTTTGTTAAGAAATCTTCATTTGGTGGACTTCATGCTGGCTTGTATCTGCTGAAGACCAACGGCATCGACCCGGAAAAAGACTGCTTAGGATATGCAGAGATTGGCACCCATGAGCAGGTCGTTCATGCTGTTGCGGATAAGCTTGTTGATGTAGGGACAGTGCGTACCGATACATTAGAGCGAATGGCAGAAGATGGAAAAATCAACATGGATGATTTCAGGATTATCAATAAAGTTGAGGATGATTTCCCTTTTGTTCACTCAACTGTTCTTTATCCTGAATGGCCCTTAGCTGCTCTTGCTCATGTCAAGACTGATGTGAGTAAAAAAGTTTCCTCAGCCCTTATAGACATGAAGGAAAATTCTTCAGCAGCGCAGGGTGCAAAAATAAGCGGTTGGAAACAGGCTGTTGATTATGCCCCAGTGCTTGAGTGTTTACGTACAATTGGCATGAAAGCTGGCGAGTAAGGCATAAAAAGCAATTAGATTTGACAAGCAGAGCAAGATGATGGGCACTCAAATGAAGTTAGCGCGATCAACAATCTACCGCTTTATTTCCCTGTTGTATCGGGATGAAATTTCTTTGCCCTTGCTGAGAAAACTTGCAAATAGTCAGGTTACTGAGCATTTTTTCAGCAAAAAGCGGTCATCTGGCCTACCCCGGATGATCGATTTTCTCCAGTCCGCCCCGACAGAGGCAGTTTTCCGCGAGCTGCGCCATGACTACGCAGAGCTGTTTCTCAATGCAGGTCAGAATCCTGCTTTTCCCTATGCTTCCTGCCATCTTTCCGGCGAGCCGCTGGTCATGCAGGAGCCAATCTTTCAGGTACGGAAAATTTATCACGATAGCGGGGTGCATCTCAATCCTGCTTGGCCGGATTTGGACGATCATATTGCGGTTGAACTGGAATTCATGGCTTATTTGGCGGCACAGCCCGGCAACGAGGAACGACAGGCTGATTTTCTCCAGAATCACTTGCTGTCTTGGGCGGACAAGTTTTGTGCCCAGCTTGCTGCTTTGGCTAAAACAGATTTCTATAAAGGGCTGGCTGAACTGACGATGGCTGTGCTGTCAGCAGCAGACAGTGCGCTGGTAGTGCTGGAACCGATTCTTGCTGCGCTGGAGTTAAACAAGACCTTAGTCACGCTGGTTGAAGGCTCGGCGCAGATAGAGCCGGAACACGTCGTCAAGACGCACTGCTATATCTGCCTTGGTCTTTGCGGGCAGGAGGTGCGGGTGAAAGACGGGGTGATTGTCGGCTGCAAGGGATTGGCTGGTGATCCCAAAGGCGGCGGACGGCTTTGCATCAAAGGGGCAAATGCGCATAAAAACACCTATTCCGCCTATCGTCTCAAAACTCCCCTGATTCGCGAGAACGGCAGATTCCGCAAAGCGGAATGGGACGAGGCACTTGATCTGCTTGCCGCCAAGCTGAAGAGCTTTGATCCGAAGACGGTTGGCTTTCATCAGGGCAACGACTACAATAGTTGGTGCCACGACGCAGTGATGGCCGCTTACGGCACGCCGAACAAGACCACCCATCGCCAGATGTGCGACAATCCCAACCGCATGGCGAACGAGCATTGTCTTGGCGAAAAGCGGCCTTGGATTGACTATGCCCATTCGCAGTACATTCTGCTCTTCGGCATCAATGAGCTGGCGACTTCCGCCGGACAGCGCAAAGTCAACTTGCTCAAGCAGGCGGTGAAAAATGGGGCCAAGTTAGTGGTGGTTGACCCGCGCCGCTGCGAGACTGCGCAGATTGCGACGGAGTGGATTCCGATCATTCCCGGCACAGACGGGGCGATGGCAATGGCGATGTGCCACGTCATCGTGGCGGACAATCTGCACGACCAGGCGTTCACTGAAAACTGGTGCTACGGGTTCGCCGAGTTCAAAAAACGGCTTTTAGGAGAGGGGGATGGCATTGCCCGCACGCCGCAATGGGCCGAGACGATCTGCGGGGTGCCTGCCGCAACTATAACCCGGCTGGCCCACGAATTCGCCTCAGCTGCGCCTGCCACCGCCGCACTTTCGTGGACCGGTGTGGCTCAGGCACCGAACGCCACCCATGCCACCCAAGCCATTCAAGCTCTAAACGCCCTTATGGGCAGCTTTGACGCGCCGGGCGGCCCGGCTTTGGTCAGCAAATTCAAGCTGGCCTCAGCATGGGCGGACAATCAGCCTAAGCCACCGAACAACGCCGCAAAATTCAAGCTCAATCCCGGCAGGCTTTGGAGCGGCTGGATTCCCGCCTATTTTGAGGAAGATGCGCAGGCCGGGCGACTGAAAGCGATGCTTTGTTATTTCGGTAATCCGGTTATGTCGAGCGGCGCGGAGCCGAGTTTGCGGCGGGCGATGGAGCGGCTGGAGTTTTCCTGCGCCATTGACTGCTACATGAGTAACACTGCCGAGCTGTGCGACGTGGTGTTGCCCGATTGCACGTATTTAGAGCAAAGCCGCGTGGCCTCAGACTGGATGTATGAATCTTTCATCTCGCTCGGAGAGAAAGCGGTGCAGCCCTTGTATGATTCAAGGCCGGTGGTACAGATTTTCACCGAGCTGGCGCAGCGGCTAGGCTTTGGCGAGTTCTTCCCGTGGCAAAGCGAAGAGGAATACATGCGCAACCAGCTCCGCAATCAGCGGGTGACACTGGAGGAACTGCGCGAGACCGGCTATTTTATCACTGATCCGCAGGCGTTCCGCAAATATGAGCAGTGGGGTTCCATTAACCCGCCGTCCGGCTACGGAGCTTCAGGTCACAGCGCGACCAGCAAGTACAATTTCATCAATCCGGTTGCAGAAAAGGCCGGATTGAATGCCCTGCCTGATTATCTTCCGCCGTGGGAGGATTGGCCAGAGCTGCGGCCTGATACTGACTATCCGTTGATTCTCGGCTACTTCCGAGTGCTGGAGCATGAACACACTTCCACCTGCTGGAATCCGGCCCTGATGAACCAATGTAGCAGCAATCCTGTCTGGATCAATTGGATGGACGCAAAAAAGCTCGGCATCGCTGACGGCGATCAAGTGATCGTCGCCTCGCCTTGGGGTGAAATTAAAGCGGCAGCCAAGGTCACATGGGACATCCGGCAGGGTGTGATTGCGGCAGCAGGCGGTTTCGGCGGCAGATATGGGCTAGAAGGCGATCCAAAGTTTCCCGGCTGTGGCGGCTTTAACACGAATGTCTTGTTGCCGCCGAATCTGGCCTGTAAATGGTCGGGCACGCCGCCGCTGAAGTACATCAAAACCAGAATTCAGAAGGCATGATTGCCTTATTTCTCAACAAATCAAATCCTACATCCCCGCCATCTTCGCCTTCATCTCATCGTAGTCCTTCTGGCAGCCGCTGATGCGCGAATGATTTTCAATGCGTTCGAGATCATTCCGCGCCGCTTGCCTCTTTGAAAAAACTGCTTGAAACAGAGCAGGTTCTGTCATTACAATGAAACGATGAGGATTGAATACGACAGCAAGAAGCGGCAGGCGGCTTTGGACGAGCGGGGACTTGATTTTGAAGACGCGCCGGAGGTGTTCAACGGCCCGCGCCGCATCACATGGGCGGACACGCGGCAGGAATATGGAGAATGCAGAGAGATAACAATGGGCGAGCTTGCTGGCCGCTTGGTTGTTATTGTTCACACCGGGCGAGGCGACAGTATTCGCATCATTTCCATGAGGAAGGCCAATGAAAGAGAGCAACGCTGGTTTGAAAAGCAATTTGCAGAAGGTTGACAGCCACGAGATCAGCCAAGCTGAATATGATGAAATCCCGGAGCTGCCGGATGCCTTCTTTGCTGAGGGGAAGCTGTACAAGAACGGCAGACCGGTGAAGCGTCCTGCGCAGAACGGGAAGAAGGAAGCGCAGCTTGCTGTCCGCATCAACAGGGAGATTGTCGAGTTTTTCAAGGCGCGGGGCGAGGGATGGCAGGCTGAACTCAACGCCGTGCTTCAGCGGCATGTTGATGCCAAGCAGACTGCATGACAGAAAAGCGGACGAATGCACCCTGTAGGGGCGTTTCGCGAAACGCCCTTACATCCCCGCCATCTTCTCCTTCATCTCATCGTAGTCCTTCTGGCAGCCGCTGATGCGCGAATGCCCGGCAGGGAGTTTTGCCTGCAAGATGGACAGGGCGCGTTGATACAGCGGCTCTGCTTCCGCGTATCTTCCTTGGTCGCGGTAGAGATCGGCCATGATGTGCAGGGTGGTTGCGACAGCGGTATGGTTTTTACCGAGCTTGTCCTCACGAATTTGAAGAGCGCGATGAAGCAGCGGCTCCGCTTCTGCGTATCTGCTTTGCATTCGGTAAAGTTCAGCGAGATTGTTCAGAGTGACAGCAACATCTGGATGCTCCTTGCCAAATGCTTTCTCAGTTATTATCAAGTCGCGCTGAGACAGAGACTCAGATTTTCTGAACTTTCCTTGCTGACGATACAGTACAGCGAGATTGTTTATAGTTACAGCTATACGTGGATGCTTTTTACCAAGAACAGCTTCTTTAATAGCAAGTGAGCGAAGACATAACGGCTCTGCTTCTAAATACCTTCCTTGCTTCCGGCAGAGCAAGGCGAGATTATTCAGGCTCTCTGCTACGTCAAGATGTTCTTTGCCAAGATATTTCTCTCTAATTGCAAGAGAGCGCAGATAGAGAGATTCCGCTTCAGCAACTCGTTCTTGATTCCTATACAATATCGCAAGATCGTTCAAGGTCTGCGCCACGCTGGGATGCTCTTTGCCAAAAGCCTGCTCCTTCACAGCGAGAGCACGCAGATACAGCGGCTCTGCTTCTGCGTATTTTCCTTCCCGCCAATACAGCGCAGCCAGGCCATTCAGCACATCCGCCACATCAGGATGCTCTTTGCCAAGAGCCTGTTCCTTCACCGCTACCGCCCGCAGGTACAACGGCTCCGCCGCCGCGTATTGCCCCAAGTCTTTATGCAGCAAAGCCAGCTCATACAGCGCGTCGCCCAATCCGGCATCATTTTTTCCCTCCTTTTCCCGCAGTTCCAGCAGCCGCTCCAGCCATTCCTGCGCCTGCTTGTACTCCGCGAGCTTGCGGGCCATCTTCCCGGCAGCCAGCAGATAGTCCGGGTTGTCCTTTTCCAGCAGCGCGGCTGTCCGGTACAGCTCCATCGCCTCGGCATAATTCACTTCGCCTTCGGCCAGCTTCCCTTCGTGGTGCGCAGCCAAGGCCGCCGCTTTGCCCGCCTGCTTGCGCACCTCGGCAAAGGTCTCTTTCGCCGCCTTGGTGTCGCCCTGCCGCAGACTGACTTGCGCCTTTTCAATCCGCGCATCCGGCATCTGGCATTTCATCTGCTCAAGAGCCTCGTCCGCAGCCTTGCGGCGTTGCTGCTCCTCCTTCCAGCTCTCCCGGATGTCGGTCAAATGCTCCTGCACCGCCTGCAACTGCGCTTCAAGAAGCTGCCGCTGCTTGTCGTCAGCCATTGAGCCGGAGGCTTGCAGATCAAGAATCTGCTGGCGCAGGGTTTTCAGCTCCTCCTCATACTGCCGCATCCCGTCGGGCTGGTCCGCTGGCTTCCAGCTCAAGGCTGTTGGCGCGGCAACAGTCAGCAGAGCGATTGCCGCAGGAATCCAGATGGCTGGGTCATCCTTGGCCAAGTAAATCACAGCGGCCATGACGAAGAGGATAAGGAAGAAGATCAGATGCGGCATCCGTCCTTTGCGCTCGCCGCATTTGAGCAGCAAGGCAAAAGCTAACAGGCCGAACCCAGCCAGCAGCAAATGCTGATGCTGCGCAATCCATTGCCCGACAGTGTTCATATTTTTCTCCACAGTGCCTGTGTTCAGTCCACCGCGCCATTTTTTAATTCTTCCTGCCAGCTTGTCATTGCTCCCCTGCCCGGTTTGATGCTAAAATCAGCTGACAGAGCCAGATACACTGCTCTGCCCGGCTTTGTCTATACCCGGCAGGCAGGGTTCCGTCAACTGCAATGCTCTCAAGGTACATCCGGCAGCAGTTCAGATCACTCAACCTCGGTGACTTTCATGCTTCTCGCAGTCAATGTCGGCAATTCCCACACCGTGACTGGCGTTTTTTACGATCAAGCTCTGATTCATCAGTGGCAGCTAAAATCAGATCACGGCAAGACTGCGGACGAGCTGGCCATCCGCTACTATTCACTCTTTCAGATCGATAACCTCCAAAAGGAGGATATCACCGCCTTCATCGTCAGCTCAGTGGTACCTACTTTAGAAAACTCTTGGCTCCAGTTTGCCAGCAAATATCTCGCTAATTGCCCAACTTCGCCCATTGCCGTCTCTCATCGTACCGACACTGGCCTCACCTTGCTGACCACCAATCCGGCAGAGTTAGGCGCAGATCGCATCGTTAACGCGGCTGCTGCTTGGGAGAGTTTTGGCACTGCGGCGATCGTGGTTGATGTCGGCACAGCCATTACCTTTGACTGCGTGAGCAAAAGAGGTGAACACCTTGGCGGCACTATTCATCCAGGCATCGGCATTTCCTTAGATGCTCTGGCGGAACGAACAGCCAAGCTACCCCGCATTGAGCTGAATGAAAAGCCTCTTGCTGTCATTGGTGCCAATACGGTTGATGCTATTTGCTCTGGGACACTGCATGGCTTTGGCGGACTGATTGATCGAATGATTGAGCTGCTGGGCAAAGAAATGCGAGAGCGGGGCGCAGTGGCAGCAGACGGCAAGATCAATGTGATCGCGACGGGCGGCATGGCGGAAATCATCGCTCCGCACAGCTCGGCAGTTGAGTTTGTTGATCCTACCCTGACGCTAACCGGCCTGCGGCTCATCTATGAGCGCAACCGGCGGCAGGAGGACTGCTGATGCGACAACCGATTCTGCCTCCTTCTCTCCAGCCCGGCGACACAGTTGGTATTATTCATCCTGCTGGGCCAGTGCGGAACGAGGAAGGTTTTGCCCAAGGCCTTCAGGTACTGCGTGATCTGGGCTTGCGCATTCGCTGCCAGCCACCGAACGGCTCTGGCACAGATTATTTAGCTGCTGATGACCGCCATAGGTTGACTGAGCTGCACCGACTCTGGGCAGATGAGGAAGTCAAGGCATTGATCGCGGCTCGTGGTGGCTACGGCTGCCTGCGGATCATCAGCAAACTGGATTGGAATTTCCTCCGCGCCCACCCAAAATGGCTCATTGGCTTCAGCGATCTGACCGTACTGTTGAACAGCATTACCGCTCACTGCGGCCTTGTCACCCTGCACGGGCCGATGATCAGCACCTTAGCTACGACTGATCGCCTGTCTTTTGAGCGATTCAGGGAAGTAATTGCGGGTGAGTTCCGACCCTGCGTCCGACCTGCGGGCATAGAAATTCTTCGTGGTGGCTTCAGCCAAGGGCGACTGGTTGGCGGTAATCTGACCACTCTTTGTCACCTGATGGGTACGCCGTGGCAGCCGCAGACTGCGGGAAAAATTCTCTTTCTTGAAGACACAGCCGAGCCGCTTTATAAACTCGACCGAATGCTGACCCATCTCGCCTGTGGTGGTCTGCTGGACAAAATAACTGGGCTGATTCTTGGTCTGTTTGATCCCGGCCATGATGACCGCTTAGAAATCATTCGCCTCAACGAGCAGGTTTGGCAGCGGGTGCTGGAGCTGACGGCGGCGGCCAAGTATCCGGTCTGGGCAGGTTTTCCGATTGGCCATCAGCGCGAAAATTATACCCTGCCCATCGGCATGGAAGCGGTGATGAACAGCTTCACCGGCACCTTGGAATTTTTGCCCCAGACCTGCGCTCGCCCCTGATGCTGCTTACTCGCTACGCCAAGACATTAGGTCTGCTTTTGCTCCTGCCACTCGGTTGGGGTTTGAGTCTTCTACCTCTGCTCTTAGTCTGGCCGCATCTAAAATTCCAGCTTCTTCTGCCCGCGTTGGCTGTCTGGGCTGCTCTGTACATTCTGCCCTTTCCGTTTCTACTCCGCTTGATCATCCACAAGGTTTGGTTTTTTCATAGACACGGTGAGCCGGTGCTTCAGGAGATGCTGGAATTCATGCTGCTTGGCATTAACGAAATTCCAAACCCGGTGCGAGCGGAGAAAAAGGGGAAGAAAATACGCCTGAGCTGGCATTGCGATGATCCAACGTGGTGTCGCTGGATGGCCTTAGCTCGCCTGCGCCAGCAGTACGAGCTGACCTTGGAGTTTGATACCGCCACCCGCACTGTGATCATGCGAGACCGAGTGCGGGCCGTAGATTTTTCCCTCTGTCCGGTTAAAGTCAGCTTCGGCCTGCTGACCTCAACGCGTTTCTTCTGCCATGTGCGAAGCGGGCCAGAATGGGGAATCAGTGCCTTTGAGCAAACTACCACCGAAAACTGGCGATTCAAACCACAGGAGCTGAAAACGCCAATCTTCAACACCATCATCAGGAACGGCTGGAATGTGCGGTTTGAGCTGTATTAGGAATTGAACATCGGTAGCTCATGCTCAATCAGTCTTTCGGATTTTTGCCAACCAAAGGCTGCACATTTATCGATAAACATCTTCACTTCTTTATGACTTTACCTGCCGCCGCCAATTCTAATTAGAAAGTCTATGTATCTTATGAATACCTCCGATTCATCACCGAAATTGATGCCACGAATTATCTGTTTTTTAACAGGGTACACTCCGCAATGCACTTGAAATGCCTGTTCCGCAGAAATGCCAACAGTGATAAAATTTCTTCTGTCTGCAAGTTGATATGCAATTCTCGGAACGCCGATATTTGTCAGACCGCTTACTATTTCAATATTTTCTGATTCAGCATTTTTAGGGACAAAAATATCAAATGCAGATCGCATCATTTTCGCAGCAAGATCAAGATCAAACTTATTAAAACTGTATCCGACCACGCCTATTTTCATATTTTTAATCCAATGTGTGAATTACAGTATATTTTTTCGATGTCATATTCAAAAATGAACATATAGCGAATAATATAGGCGTTACGCAGGTAACTTTGTACGTTGCACTGCGTAACGTCTATAGATAATTCTCACCCCATCCTTTCTTCAGACCAGTCATTATGCTCAAACTCAGCATGGTCTGGTTTGGGCGGCTTCATTTCGCTCATCCGCTGTTTGATCCATTTCATCACATTGTCAAATTCAGTAGCGAATTCCTGCATGGCTTTGCCTCGGTGACTCACTCGGCTTTTTTCCGCCATGCTCACCTCGGCAAAAGTTTTACCGAAATCCTCGTAAAAGAACACCGGATCATAGCCGAAACCAGCCTCACCTTGCCGCTGCTCCGTGATCCGGCCTTCGCAACGACCTTCCCAGGTTAAGGCAGGGCCGTGCGGCACAGCCAACGAAAGGACGCACTCAAAGCGGGCGGTGCGGGCGGTTTTGCCCTCCATCTCTTTAAGCAATTTTTCGCAATTATCCCAGTCTGTCGCTCTCTCGCCGCTGTAGCGGGCCGAATAGACACCGGGCGCACCGTCCAGCGCATCCACCGACAGGCCAGAGTCATCAGCCAACGCAGGCAGGCCGAGAATTCGAGCATAATGCAGAGCCTTTTTGTAGGCGTTCTCGTCAAAAGTGGCTCCGTCTTCGATGGCCTCCGGCAGCGGGCCGAAATCCTTTAGGCATTTGATTTCCACCGGAAAGCCTTTGATCAGCTCTTTCAGCTCGTTGACTTTATTCTGATTGCTGGTAGCCAGCACAATAATTTTATCCATACATATTCTCCTGTGGGTAAATTCTTCCGCCCGAATTTGTGGGTTACAAGCAGATAAAACAGCGGTTTGCCCGTTGCACAGCCGAGCGCGGGCAAGGCCCCATCATACCTGATGCGCATTGACTTTGCACCGGGTTGGAGTAGAATTTCTCTGTTTTCTGTTTGCCTTTGCTACTCTCCCAACCCTGGTTTCAGGAGCTGAACGATGAAAAAAATCGTAGTCCTTATTCTTCTGCTGACTGGAATAACCGGGGCGGCTTTTTATTATGCGGCGCAGCGATTTACGCCTCCTGCCGGGAGGAGTGAATATTACGCCGATTATCTTCCCGCTGATACGCTGGCGGTGATTACTTTGCTCGATTTGAAAGGACTTTCGCGAGCATTTCCTGAATCAGCCTTGGGCAATTTCTTTGCCAAACAGACCGTGCGTGAGATTATGGCCGAACAAGGTGCAACAGAAGAGGCTGTTCAGCGTTATGAAGAATTTTATGATGGTGCAGCGGATTTGTTCGACAATTCGATCTTGCAGCAGCTCTTTGGCGATGATGCCACCATAGCGCAGCTGAGTCCTGATCTTGCCCAGCTGAAGGCAAACCCAGAGGCAGAACAGCGGCAAAGACTGATCGCTTTTGGCACATCAGCCACTGCTGCTTCGGTTGATAGCATTGCTCGCTTGACCATGAGCGAAGTGAGCAAAGAAACCGTGAACGGCTTGGAGCTAACTCGCATCCGCTTGGATGATGAGGAATTTTTGTATGGCACAGTCCGCGCTGGGGTAATCATTTTAGCTTACAACCCGGAACTAATCGCAGCGGCACTCAAACAAAAAGAGAGCGGCGGCGGGTTGGAAGCGCATCCATTTTTCATAGCGGCGAAGAAGTTCTGGGCAGAATCGACTCCTGACCGTTATTTAGCAAAATTTTATGCCAATACCGATAAGCTTCGCAGTTTCTTCGCTGCTTCCGAGCAAAAGGAACTCAAGCTGGCCGCTACCTACATGCAGGGTTTCAACAGTTTGAGCGGGTTGGCATTTGAACATCAGGGTAATTTTCAGTTGAAAACTAAGGTGGAATATAATGCCGCTGCGTTGCATGAATCCGTCCGTCAGCGACAAAAAAAGCTGCGCTCAAGCCAAAATCTCTCTCTGCACTTGCTGACCGAAACAGCCCTGTTTTACGGCTGGTTTTCTGGTTTAGACGAAAATCTGCTTTCTTTCATTGATCCTGCCGAGCTTGAAGCGATGGATGTGGCAGTGCGGCAACAGTTCGGTTTTTCGATTAAAGGGATCATTGCCGCGTTGGGGCCACAAATCGGACTGACCATCGGTGAGGTTGTTAGTACGGGCCTTTTTCCCTTGCCCAAGGTAACGCTTTTTGCCCAAATCCAGCAGCCAGAAACCACGCAGCAGCTCGTGGACAAAACACGAAAAATAATCTCCGCAGCCCAGCGTTTTGCCAAAGAAAAGATCACGGAAGTAGGCGGACATTCCCTTTATTACTGGAACCTGATGCCTGCCCAAGTCGCCCATCCTGCTCTTGCTCTGACCAACAAGATGCTGTATTTTGCCAACGGTGAATCGTACCTAAAAAGCCTGATAGTCGCCGAGGAGCAGGACGGGCTGCCACAGGCCATGCGCGACTTACTTGGTGCGAAACTTTCAACGCAGATTAGCACGGCCAACGCTTCTGCCTTTGTCCTGCGTCCGGCTTTATTTTCTGTTGAAGCGCAGAAGGCTGCCAACTGGGCAGCTCCAGCTTTTTCGGCTTCGGTCAACACCTCAGCGGAAAAACTACGGGCAGAGTTATTTAAACTGATGCAGTCGCTTGATCTTGCCGCAGGTTGGAGTCGGACTGAGAAAGATCATGCAATTTCTCTTCTGGTTTTGAGAAAGAAAGCAGTACAATAGAGTGAAGGCATAGGAATCAGCTCGAAAGTGCCGCTTGCCTGTGTTCTGCCCCTAATTATAATGAGAATTTTTCTCAAGAAAGCGGGACTAAACTGCTTGACATAAAACGGGCTGACCGATATTTAAGATATTGGAGGAGCCTAAAACACGCAGCCGCACTTTTGACCATGACAATATCTAAATTTCGTTACCGTCTTCTTGTTATCCACGTGCTGGCTGTCTGTTTTTTCGTGAGCCAAGTACACGCGGCATCAATTCCTGCTTTGAGCGGTGGCAAAAAACGTCCGCATGTTGCTGCTGCGCAGAAAAAGCAGGCATCTTCTTCAGCGAAGAAAGCAAAAACAACAAAAACGGCAAAGAAGGTCGCCAAGAAAGCAATTGCAGCGAAATCGGCAGTCAAAAAGAGCAAGGCCACAAAGATTGCCTGTAAGTCTGCACCGAAAAAAAGAAGAAATGCCGTCGTGTCAGTTGATCGCAGATTCAGGGAAAGAGTCAGAGCCGCTATCAGCAGGGTCTTTGAAGAGCCTGCGGTTCCTACTGATGCATTGGGCAGGCAAATCACCTCAAAGAGCGTGATGATTTTGGATGCTCGTACTGGCGAACCTATTTTTGCTAAGGCTCCAGACAATCCACGTCAGCCAGCCTCTACCCTCAAGGTGCTGACTGGCCTGATTGCTCTGAAACGGCTGGAGGAAAATGAAAATGTTCCGGTTAGTTCTCGTGCCGAGGCTATGCCCCGTTCCAAAATTTATCTCAATTCCGGTCAGCAGTACAAGGCTGATGATCTGATCAACGCCGTGCTGCTGGAATCAGCTAATGATGCCAGCGTTGCTTTAGCGGAAAAAATCGCGGGCAGCGAGTCTGCTTTTGCCAACTTGATGACTCTTCATGCCCGACTCTGGGGCGCGGAAAACACCATCTGTCGTACAGCCTCTGGTCTGACTGCCGAAGGACAGCAGAGTACAGCCCGTGATCTCGCTCAAATCTTCCGTCACGCTATGCAGGATCGAGACTTTGCAGGACGGATGCGGCAGACACAAACGCGAACCTCCTACGGCAAAACCTTGCGCAACCACAACAAGGCTCTTTGGCAAGTAGAGGGTGCTATAGCAGGCAAAACCGGCTATACCAGTATAGCTCGCCAGACCTATGTCGGCCAGTTTAGAAGGGGAGATGATGCAATTGTAGTCGCTATTATGGGAAGCGAAACCATGTGGCGGGACATTCGGCGCTTGGTTGACTACGGTTTCCAGAAGAAAGAACAAACTCGGCTGGCGCAGACGGGTCACACCCAAATACGAGCCTTGGAAGTACGGTGAAGCGAAGTTAAACTGAACAGCGGTTTGCGTACAAAGGAATCCGATCCCACCAAGGCCGGATTCCTTTTCTTTTTTAAGCGTTACGACAAAGACGGCCAAAACCACCGGGGATGGTGCCAGAGGCCCAGTAGGCCCGCCCGTGTTTAAAATCGACAAACCATTGTCCGCCAGGCCGCCGCACGGTATCGACAAAAATAAAGGGCTGATCTGAGGAAAACGCCGGATGCAGGTGCTGGCCCTTGGCATTCATCTCCTTCTCCATCAGCGAAAGAGCCTCAGCTAAGGTCGGTAGCCGCCAGTCAGAATACCCGACAAAGCCTTCTCGGTTCAGTTCCTCAATAGCTTTGCGCATCATCCGTCCGCTCATGATGTCCAAGCCGCCTCGCTGCCACATCAGGCCGGTGACTTTGTCAGTCACGGTGAGACCATCACCGCTATCGACCAAATAGCCTTTAAACTGTCCCTCTGGGTTGCGCTCGTGATCAATCAGGCTGTATTCTTTGATCAGACTGTCTGCTTCTTCTTCAATCAACTCTGTCGGTGTGTTTGGCAGCTGTAAGGGCTGACAATCGGCAGGCAGTGGCGCATCAAGCCCCGGCAGACCAGCAGGCCCCAAGCTGTCGCTGCGGTCTGCATTTTCTACTGGCACCACCTTAGAGTTGTCCTCGGTTTCCATCACATTGACTAAGAGCCACTGCTTCAGCTCTTCGTCAATAGCCAAAGTGCGTTCAAATCGGGCTACCTTGCCCTGTTTGACCACAGCCCGCCGCAGCATCTCTGGTGGTGCTAATATCTCTGCTGCTACTCTGGCGTATTTAATGCCTCGCTCCATCAGACAGAGCTTGGGTTCTTCTCCCCAAGCATCAATGAAAAAGTAATAAATCCGCTCTTTGTTGCTGCGGACACGCTCTCTGCCGCCCCAGCTCTCAAAGGTGCCGAAGGTGTATTCCGGGGTCATTTCCCAGTCAACCGCAGTCGGGTTGCCGGTCAGGTGCAACGCGTCGAAAAGTCCCATAGCTGTCTCCTTAGATGGGGATGAACAGGGTTCAAAGCCCTGTGCTGTTTACGGGTGTCCAGACGTTTATTATAGCCGAACCAGCGCGGATTTACCAGACGAAGCCAAACTACCCGTAAACCACCGTAAGGTGCAGTTCTATCTATTGAATCACGCGCTGCTCCTTATGGAACATCTTTGACACCGCCACAAAGAACAGCGGGATGAACACAAGGTCAATGAAGGTAGCAGAAATCATGCCGCCACAGACCGCCGTGCCGAGCGCATTCATTGCGCCTGCGCCTGCGCCAAAAGCGATGGCTAACGGCAGCACGCCAAAGAAGAAGGCTAACGAAGTCATCATGACTGGACGGAAGCGGGTTTTAACCGCATCCAGCGTGGCCTCAACTAAGTCCTGCCCTTTCTCCATTCGCTCCTTGATGAACTGGATGATCAGGATGGCGTTCTTGGTCGAAAGGCCCATTGTGGTGAGGAAGCCGATCTGGAAATAGACATCGTTGGGCATCCCCCGCATTGAGGTGGCAACGATTGCGCCGAATACCCCCAGCGGCAGCATCAGCAGGTTGACGAAAGGAATTGTCCAGCTCTCGTACAGCGCGGCCACGCAGAGGAAGATGACGAAGATCGAGAAGGCGTAGAGCAGTGGCCCCTGCTTGGTGGACATCCGCTCCTGATACGACAGCCCGCTCCAGTCGAAGCTGATGCCTTGCGGCAGTTTGGAAACGAGCTGCTCCATGATCGCCATTGCCTCGCCGGTGCTGTGGCCCGGCGCGGGCTGCCCCTGAATGTTCATGGAGGGGAAGGCATTGAAGCGCTCCAACTTAGGTGAGCCGAGGCTCCAGCGGGCTGAGGCAAAGGCAGAGAACGGCACCATCTTGCCTTCTTTGTTGCGCACGTAGAGCCGCTCTAAGTCCTGCGGCAACCTGCGATAGGGCGCGTCGGCCTGGACATAGACCTTCTTTACCCGGCCTGCTTGGATGAAGTCATTGACATACGAGCTGCCGAACGCGGTAGCCAAGGTGCTGTGGATAGAGCCGAGCGGTACGCCGAGCGCACCTGCCTTGTCCCAATCAACATCCACCCGGTATTCAGGCGTGTCATCCATGCCGTTGGGCCGTACGGCCATCAGGCGCGGTTCCTGCATCGCCATGCCGAGGAGCTGGTTACGGGAAGCTGTCAGCATCTCATGTCCCAAGCCACCACGGTCTTGCAGTTGAAAGTCAAAGCCTGTGGCCATACCCAACTCCATTACCGGTGGCGGCGGGAAGGAGATCACCTGTCCTTCCTTGATCTTGGAGAACACCGCCATTGCTCGGCCTGCGACTGCCTTCACCTTCAGATCAGGCCGCTGACGGAGCTTCCAGTCCTTCAGCTTGACAAAGCTCATCGCCAAGTTCTGGCCTTGGCCACCGAAGTTCCGCCCGACTGCGGTCATGACATTCGCCACTGCTTCTTTCTCGTTTTCTAAGAAATGGCTGCGTACCTTGTTGATAACCGCCTCAGTCTGCTCCAAGGTGGAGCCTGCTGGCAGCCTGACCTGCACGAGCAGAATGCCCTGATCTTCATCAGGGATATACGACGTAGGCATCCGTTGGAAGAGGAAGCCCACCAGCAGCACGATCAGGAGGTAGAAGACGATGAAGACGACTTTGATGCGCAGAGAAAAGGCAACAAAGCGCACGTAAAGGCCGCGAATCCAGCCGAAGCAGAACTCGAAGACGATGAAGAAAGGGCGCATGAAGAAGATCGCGCTTTCTGAGGGCGAATGCCCAGCCTTGACTGGGCGCAGAAAGGAGGCGCAGAGCACCGGGGTGAGGATCAGGGCGACAACTACAGACAGCAGCATCGCCGCAATCAGGGTGACAGAGAACTGACGATACAGTACACCGGTGGAGCCGGGAAAGAAGGCCATTGGCCCGAACACAGCGGAGAGCACCAGACCGATGCCGATCAGGGCACTGGTGATCTCGTCCATGGATTTAGCTGTCGCGGCCTTGGGCGAAAGCCCTTCCTCGCTCATGATGCGCTCGACGTTCTCCACCACGACAATCGCATCATCAACCAGCAGGCCGATAGCCAGCACCATCGCAAACATGGTCAGCATGTTGACCGAATACCCGGCAAAGCCCAGCACAGCAAAGGTGCCGAGCAGCACTACGGGTACGGCAATGGTCGGGATGATAGTAGCGCGGATATTGCCCATGAACACGTACATGATGATGAAGACCAACAGTACCGCTTCAAAGAGGGTCTTTACCACTTCATCAATCGACACTTTGGTAAAAGGCGTGGTGTCGTAAGGATAAATCACCTTCATGCCGGGCGGAAAGAACTTGCTCATCTCCTCCAGCTTCGCCTTGACCGCATCCGCCGTGGACAGGGCGTTGGCACCGGCAGCCTGACGGATAGCCATGACTGCTGAGGGCTTGCCGTTGCTCTTGGTGATTGCGTCGCTGCGCTCGCTGGCTAATTCAGTGCGGCCTATGTCTTTGACCCGCACGGTTGAGCCGTCTTCATTGATACGGATAGGTATCTGCGCGAACTCCTCCGGGGTCTGGAGCAGATGCTGCACCACGATGGGCGCGTTCAGCCGTTGGCCCGGCAAAGCAGGTGTGCCGCCGAGCTGTCCAGCAGAGACCTCAACGTTGTAGGTACGCAAGGCGGCAGCCACATCCTCCATCGTCAGGTTGTAGCTGGTCAGCTTGTCCGGGTTGACCCAGATTTTCATCGAATACTGTGCGCCGAACGGCTCAACCTCACCCACACCCGGCACACGGGAAAGAACTTTCTCAAGACTCGACTGGGCATAGTCCTGCAAATCGTTGCTGTCCATGCTGCCGTCTTCCGACACCAGACCAACGAGGATCAAGTAGTTGCGGGTCGATTTGTTCACCCGCACGCCAGAACGCTGCACCACATCAGGTAGGCTGGCTAAGGCAAGCTGGAGTTTGTTCTGCACCTTAGACCAAGCCAGATCAGGATCAGTACCCGGCGCAAAGGTCAGCTCCACCCGCGAGCCGCCAGAGGACGAACTGGTGCCAGAGATGTAGAGCATGTCATCCAAGCCGGTAATCTTCTGCTCGATGATCTGGGTGACGGTGTTCTCGACCGTCTCTGCCGATGCGCCCGGAAAGAAGGCATCAATGGAAATGGCAGGCGGCGCGATGGGCGGATACTGCGACACCGGCATCTTGTAGATCGCCAGCCCGCCTGCGCTCATGATGATGATGGAGATAACCCAGGCGAATACAGGCCGGTCGAGAAAGAACTTCGAGAGCATCAGATTCTCCCTTGTTGTGCTTTGTTAGTCAGCGGGTCAAATGTGTTGAGGCGACGGCCCGCATTTCGCCTGTTCAGAGTCGTTGAACGGCTCCGCAGGTCTGTTCAACGGCCATTTGGAGCGGTTCATCACATCGCCGGATACGTTACACGGATTCAGGGAGAGGTTCAACTGATATCCAGAGGAGAATTGCCGCTGCCTTGGGCTTCAGATATTACCCCGCCCCCTCTCCCACCGCTTCTCCATAAAGTACAATATCGGCACGGTCATCCTTGAGAAGAGCAGCGAAGCGCACCGCGCCCGGATCAAGCGGAATAATAAGGCATTCCGTCATCCTTCGCACCTGAAAAAAAGCAAGGGCGCATTCAACACCCTTGGCAGCGTCTCAGCCGGTTACGCGCTCACCTTCAGAATATCTGCCAGTCTGTGCCGTGCCTATGCTCCAGTGATGCTGCCCGCTAAACTGCTTGCAAGACGTGGAGGAGAGGGGTATTTTGGAGTTGTACAGAAACTGTAGAATCATTTTTAGCTAGAAAGACGATGGACGTTAAAATATTAGTCATAATTATCGGTGGATTTGTATCGTTATTTGTTGCCATGAGCACCCAGTACGTTATTACATGGCGAGAGCGCAATGCAGTAAAAAAAGAAGAAAAGAAAAAATTACATGGCGAGAGCGCAATGCAGTAAAAAAAGAAGAAAAGAAAAAAATTCAATTAGAGCACCTGAATCCATTGAGGCTTTTCTTAGTTGAGTGTCATTTTAGATTGGCCGAAATAAGACGCAGGGTAAAACAATCAGATAGCAATAAGTGCGATATTTTTCTATTTGAGAAAAACCCAGATGGAATAAAAAATAAGGAAGATTTATGGTTTAACAGAGAAGGGTGTTATCTGGTTTCCTCGTGTTATTTGGCTGCTTGTCTTTTTTCATGTTTAAACAGAGTGCGAGAATCGGTTCCTTTTCTGGAACTATCAAAAACCGACGACACGAGACTGCTTGCGTTGTCAACAAAAGTATCCCTCAGATTTCTTCGTAATTTTGGGATATTCTACGTTTCTCAGTTTAGCATCGGTCATGATCTGTACAACAGAGCCGAAAATCGATTATTAACATACAGGGAATTTTGCAATCTCCTTCGTTCGGAAGATGCAATTTGGTTTAGTAGATTGATAGAGTATTTTATACAAACTGGACAAGGGCAAAACTTGGAGCGAATTGATGAAGCGTTGGCGGCAATGGCGGAATTGTCTTCCTTTCTGGATAGTGCCGTAGGTGGTGGTGAATCATTAGGACAACGCTATAGGTCTGAAGGTGTTGAAGCAATTTAGGCTAACCAAACCATCCAGCGGTGCGTGCCGCTAGATGGTTTACATAGGCATAACGACAGCCTACATGTGATATAATACTCTGGGATGACGGGAAGAACCAAAAGCTGCGGCTGGAACGGAACATCTCCTTTGATCAGATCGCCGAGCTGATTCTGAGGAAAGAATTTTTGCCATCCTAGATCATCCTTCAGGGCTGAATCAGCAGATATTTGTTCTGCTGCTGAATGGATACGTCCATGCAGTTCCTCAGCTTGTTGACCGGAGGAGCATCTTGAAGGGCATAGAGATTCTCAAGGAATCTGGGCTGGCACTGCCGGAATAGCGGCAAGCTGTTCTGACTGGGCAAAGATTCAATCCAAAAGCAGAGGTGCTTATGAAACCATTCTCTCAATGGACAAAAGAAGAGATTGAAGACGAATTCGGTCTCTCTGCCGACCGGCAGCATGTGCCGCTGCAAGAATGGATTTCTGTGTCGCCGTCATGTTCTGAGGCTGAACAAAAGACGCTGCATCATTTGTCGCAAACGCTCTTGGAGCATGTGCATGACTGGAACGAGGAAGAGCTGAAGATGTGCTTCATCGCCCTGCTGCTCAACTTAGTTGATTTCCATCAGGCTGCATACCGCCCCTTTCTTGAGCGGGAGCTGAACGTTGAATACGCGGCAGGAAAGAGGCTCTGGGGCGTGGTTGATTTCCTTGTCGCCTCCGGCAGGCAGTCCCCGAAACAGCCATTCACCTAATGTGCAACTCTTTTAAACTTGATTAGGCAGCAATCAAGCCATCCAAGTCAAGTGGAGGGCGGTTATAGACCAAATTAAGGAAGACACAAACAGTGTGCGCCAAAATTTTACGAATCAG
>NQJD01000012.1 GCA_004284765.1 Candidatus Electronema aureum | reverse complement strand
GTCTGATTCGTAAAATTTTGGCGCACACTGTTTGTGTCTTCCTTAATTTGGTCTATAACCGCCCTCCACTTGACTTGGATGGCTTGATTGCTGCCTAATCAAGTTTAAAAGAGTTGCACATTAGGTGGCATTGTGATTGATAAGCCGGTGGAGATCATAGGTGATGGGAAGCGAGACGATATTGTGATTGAGGCTGCTGACAAGACTGTTGTTCTATTCAAAGCCGACAATGGACGCATCGCCAACCTGACTCTGCGTCAAACTGGTGGCGATTACTGGTATGGTGTTGATATTGCCCAAGGCAGACTTGCGCTGGAGGATTGCGACATCTCCAGTCAAAGTTGGTCGTGTGTGACAATCCACAGCGGCGCAGACCCGACCCTACGGCGTAACCGCATTCATGATGGGAAGCAAGACGGTGTCTTTGTCTGGGACAACGGCAAAGGAACGCTGGAGGATAACGAGATATTTGCCAACGCGTTCTCCGGTGTGAAGATCAGTGACGGCGGCAACCCGACCCTGCGCCGCAACCGCATTCATGATGGGGGGAGAAGCGGTGTCTTTGTCTGTGACAATGGCAAAGGGACGCTGGAGGACAACGAGATATTTGCTAACGCGGTCGCCGGTGTGGTGATCACGACAGGCGGCAACCCGACCTTGCGCAGTAATCGTATTCATGATGAGAAGGATTTCGGTGTCTTTGTCTCTGGCAATGTCCAAGGGACACTGGAGGACAATGAGATATTTGCCAACGCAGTGGGCGGTGTGCGGATCACGACAGGCGGCAACCCGACCTTGCGGCGTAATATCATCTCTAAGAACGGTTGGGAAGGTATTACGGTATGCGACAAAGGAGGTGGTACCTTTACAGACAATGACCTTCGAGACAATGCCAAAGGAGCATGGTTCATTGAACCAGACTGCACAGCACTGGTGCAGCGGAAAGGGAATATTGAATAGAGCTTGATCCGTAAGAGACAGGCAGCCGGGCTGGGAATTCTCGCCCGGCTTGCAATGGACAAGGCGGCGTTGCTGGAGGAGCGGCACTGCTCACCCCGCTGCCTTCTCCTCCGCCCATCGTGGCCGCTTCACCACCTGCGCCAGCACAGAGCCAACCACCAGCAGTCCTGCTGAGATGTAGAAGGCATAGTCTAAGCTGCCGGTTCTGTCCTGAATCACCCCGCCGAGCTTGGCCATGAACGAGCCAAGGCCCCAGCCGATAAAGACCAGCCCGTAGTTCACGCCCAAGTTCTTCGCGCCGTAAAAGTCACCGGTGAAGAGCGGCATTAGGGACAGGCCACCACCGTACTGCCAGTAGGCATTGCCCACGACGATGAAGAGCAGCAGAATGTTTTGGCTTCTCATCGCGTAAGGGACTAACAGCAGACAGACGGCTGAGACCGCACAGTTCAAGGTGTAGGCGTTCGTCCGGCCTATTCTATCGGAATAAAAGCCAGTACCCACGCGGCCAAAGGCATTGACCAGCCCGCCATAAGCGACCAGCAACCAGGCATATTGTCCCGCGCCTGCTGTTGTCAGCAGCTTGGCAGCATTGGCGATGATCAGCATCCCCGACTGAGTGGTGAGAATGAACATGAAGGCCAGCGCGTAGAACTGCCACGTGCGCAGCATCTCCCTCGCCCGCCAGTCGTGCTTCGTGGCTGCTGCTGCCACCTTGGTAGTACGTGCGCACTTAGGGGCGGGCGGCACATAAGAGCCATCAGGATAGACCTCGTTCGGCGTTTTGAGCAGTTGGCCCGCCACAACTACCACGGTGGCAAAGAAGATGCCCAGATAGATGAAGCTCTTGGAGATGCCAAAGTTGTCAATCAGGTATTTGGAAAGCGGGCCGATGTACAGAGCTGCGCCGCCGTAACCACCTACCACCAGTCCAGCGATCAATCCTCGGCGATGCGGGCCAAACCACTTCAGGGCTGCCGGAGTAGGCGCAGCATAACCGATGCCCATGCCCATGCCACCGAGGATGCCAAAGCCGATGATCAGGCCGGTGTAGCTCTTCATCAGGCCCGCGACAATACAGCCTGCGGCCAGAAGCAGCCCGCCCAGCGTTGCCCCGAATCTGGGGCTGATCTTGTCCTGAATCCGTCCGCCGGGAATCATCAGCAGGGCAAAGGTGATCATGCACACCGATAACGGGGTCGCTGCCTGGCCGTTGGTTAGATAGATCCAGCCTTCATTCAGGCCGGGCATAGGCTGGCCGGGACTGCCGCCAGTCAGGGACTTAGACCACATGCTCCAGGCGTAAAGTATCCCTAAGCACAGGTTGACCGCTATCCCGGCAAAGGTGGTGATCCAAGCCTGTCTCGGTTCTTTGTCACAATGAGCTGCCATCATTCCTCCTCTCTTTTGAAGTGCTGCCCTGCCAACGCATCCCGCTGGCAGGGTTAGTTTTGCTTGGTACTGTAGCACAAAATGCGGGCAGGTGGTAGCAGGCAGACACTTTCTTCTGAAAAGGACTCGGCGTTGTTACGGGAAGGCGGTATAATTGCAGGCACGACCAACACCGGAAGTCCACCTATGGAGCAATCATGCAGCACGAAGCGAAGGTCATGCGGCTAACAGAGCTGGCGGCATATCAGGAAGGAGCGGTGGTCAGTAAGACGCTCCTCAGTAAGTTGACCGGCACGGTCACGCTCTTTGCCTTTGATGTGGATCAGGGCCTGAGCGAGCACACCGCCCCGTTTGACGCGATGGTGCAGATACTCGACGGCGAGGCAGACATCACCGTGGGTGGCCAGCCCTTTCATCTTCAGCAGGGCGAGATGATCATCATGCCTGCTCAAGTGCCGCACGCCCTGCACGCGGTCAAGCCGTTCAAGATGCTGCTGACCATGATCAGGTCGTAGCACACGGCACAAGCAGGGCGCGTACAGCGCGCCCTGACGTTCACGTCCTCATATCCCCTGCGTAGAGCTGTTTCTGATCATCTCCTCTCCTTCAGCGCGGCATAATTATCCACCCGGATGCTGAGGCTGCTCACTGCCGAGCCGCTAAAAATTCTGGCAGCACATAATCCCCGTTAGCGGCTGCGGGACAAACCCATGCTCATCTGCTGGGGCGGGCGTGACTTCTGCTTGAACGACCACTATTACGAGGAATGGCGGCTGCGGTCTCAATGCCAGAGAAGACAGAACACCAGCGCATTGATAAGCAGGAAGCCAACGTTGATGCGCTTCACCCACGCATCATGGTTGGATTTGTCGGCAATGGTGTTGGTCAGCTGGGCAAGCTCTGTTTCAACGGCGAAAAACGAGGGATATTCCAGCCTCTTAGTCGGCTTGATGAACAAGCGGCCATCAGTATTCCGCGACAGCCTGCCCTGCGCGGCCACCTTGTCGCCGTGTTCAAGATAGCGTTCCAGCAGCCGGTACGTTGTATACTTGCTTTCCGCTTTGCCTGCAAGCCGCGACGGGCAGTTCGCCTGCGTTTTCTCCCGCTTGCGCAGCTCCAGCCAGTTCGCGCTGAAGTCCTCCACCTTCACATATACCGGGCCGTCACTGCCTTCCAACATCAGTTCATCCGCAGACTGCTCGCGCAGGAGCGGCTTGCGCTGCGTCTCCATGCCCTTGCTTGGTTTCTTCGCCTTGGTCTGCCATTCTGCAACAACCGAGGCAATGTAAAAGACGCATTCGCTGCTGCTCAAAGGCAGGCGGTGCGCCTTTTCTGATGTGATTTTCCCGGTGAAGCGCACGTAGCAGTCAATCATATCTGAGCTGAACTCCGCCGGATTCTCGCTCATCCACGTGCGCTTTTTATACGGCCTGATCTTCTTCCATTGCCAGAAGGCCAAGGGCAGCATAAGGAATGCCAGCACGTAGGAGATAATTTTAAATATATTCCGATCAGAGGAAAGGGGCAGCTCTTTCAATTGCCAAACGCTAATAGCGATGATGGCCGTCAGGATGCAATACAATATAATTCTGCCTATCTTGGGAAGCATTATCCCGGTCTCCCGCCTGTATCAGCCGTTGTTCCCGTTGTTGCCGTTATTGTTATTATTGTTGTTATTGTTATTATTATTGTTATTGCTGTTGCCGCCGCCCCCATATATCCAGCCGTCTTCGGTGAAGTTCCCTGCTTCTCCTTCTGGGCCAAGATAATAGAGCGGATCCAGCCTGCTGATGCGTTCGCTGTCAAAGCGCAGGTAATCTGCGGCGTTGGTGCCGGGCAGCTGCTCTGCCGCGCTGAGGCCGCCTGCGGTGAAGAGATACAGTGTTCCGCCTCGAAAGAGCAGATAAGGATATTCTTTGGCATGAGCGGAGAAATGCCGCTGCGCCAGAGACCGCGCCTTGGCTTTGTCCTTGATGCCCGCCTGCGTCAAATAAGCATCAAGTTTTTTCTCCAGCGCAGAGTCGCGCTTGATGGCGGGTGAAGCTGATGCAATATCCAGATTCATAACGGCTCCTTCCGGCAGAGGGAAAAATCCCTTCTTTGGGATGCAAGATGCTGATGCGGGGTGATGAATATCTGATCAGTTTTGTCAAGAACAGCGGCGGTCAGCCGGAACGCATGTCAGTCCAAAAGACTTACGTGTGCAAGTCATGGGGACTTACACATATAAGTCTTTCCGACTTACGTATATAAGTCCGGCAGACATACGCAGGTCAGTCTGAAACGTTTATATGTGCGATGCTGGCCAAGCGTCCACGCTCACTGCGGGCGGCTGACGCATTCATACTTCCTTGCAATGCCTTTGCTTTTCTTGCCGCCAGTGACTTTAATCACTTGACCAGTATCGCAGCGACCGTCATTCTCCACGTACACAATTTGATTATAGGAGAGCGTGCGGCTCGCAGGCATCTGTCGCAGTACCTTTTCCTGACTGTCTTGCTGGCAGCCTGCGAGCAACAGCGTATTGAAAAAAATGATAGCCAGCACTGCATTCTGCAAGTGGTTCATTGTTCTGCTCCTGTCAGACACTGTTTCCAACATCAATCTAAAATGCGGCCTCATCCCTCTGCCAAAAGAACTCCAAGTTCTGAAAGGGCAAGTTAATCGCTTGGATATGATAGAAGGCGTTCTTGCGCTGCTTGGCGTAATGGTGCTCGCGCAACGCCTTGGTGGTGATGAACAAATTGTTCCGCACGCCGTCGAGATAAAACCGCGCATGGCTGATCAGCAGAGCGGAGATGTCGAGCAGGAAATATTTGCCTTCCTGCGTGGCGGCAGTGAAGAAGGCCTTTTTGTAGAGTGAATAATCAAAGATGTGCTCCTGCTTGGTGCGCTGCTCGTCGCCATAGACAACAGTGGTGTCGCGCAAGAGCATCAGATGGAGATAATTGCTGATTTCGTCATCGCAGGCCAAGCTGAACAGGTCTTCGCGCACACCGAGCAGCACCGTGCTGGCCGCATCCAGCACCTCAATCTCGGCCATGTTCTTCAGCACTGCCGAGCGGAGCTGGTAGTCGGCGCCGTTGATCCTGAGAAAAAACAGTTCGTTGCTGTACACGGCTTGCAGGCCGGGATCACGACGAATGAGTTCCGCCAGCCGGTTTGCATCCGTGAACAATTCCGGCGTGATCACGCGCGTTTTTTCCGCATAGACCTCACCGCGCAGCCGCTTTAAGTTGTTGCTGAGAAAGAACTTCCGCGCATGGGCGGCGACTTTGTCCGCAGGCAGCGGCGGCCAGCGGTCGGGCGCGTCCTGATAGAGCTGCTTCTGGAGCAGGCAGGTGTAGCTCCGCTTCAGGCCAGCCGCCTGCCGGACAAAGGGGCAGCCGAGATTGCAGTGCGGTAGCCACGGGCAGACCGCGCAGCCGTCGTCAATGTCGAGCAGGTTCTCATTGCGCTCGATCACGCTCCAGCCGTTGCTGATAATGGCCTCCACGCCGTCGCTGAAGAGGTTGCCGAAGCGGTACTCAGGCGAGGACTGGCCGCGCGGGCAGGAGAAGACCTCGCCGTCCGCTTGCAGAAGGAAGAACTTGCCGCCGCAGTTGAAAGAGGAGCAGCAGTATTCTGGGGTGAATTCTTTGAACCACTCCGTGCGGAAGGCGTTCTCTAATGGGCTGCCGACGAACGCTTGCTGCACTGCCTGATAAAACTGCACTTGCTCGACCTCCGTGAGCATTTTCGTGCCTGCTTCCTGCTGACAAAACGCAGCTTGGTTTTTGCCGGAATCAAAGCCGAACATAACATTGAAGCGGCTCATGTCCAAGCCAATCTCATAGTGAAGATATTTAATGTCAGATATGAACTCATCTACAGCTTCCAGGTGGGCGCGGGTGACAACACAAGAGATCTTTTTATGCGCAGGGTAGGTGGCCAGCAGTTTGAGATTCTCGGTGATCCGCGCCAAAGTGCTGCGGCCCTGCTTGTCGCGTCGGAACTGCCCGTGCAAACGCAAGGGCAAATCCACGCTGCCGCTGATCGAGACCTGGTGTTTCGCCAACACCTCTGCGTGCTGATTAAAATTGAGGAGGTTGGTCTTGATGTGCAAGGGATTGACGCGGAAGCCTTGCGCCTTGATCGCCTCGCCATAATCAGCGTAATGCCGAGCGGCAATGCTGAAGAGCTGGTCTAACACGCTGGAGGACAGCGTGGTCACTTCTCCGCCATGAAAGGAGAGGTTGTACGGCAGGTATCCATGCGCGAGCAGCTGCTCCAGGGCGGTGTTCAGGGTGCCGAGCATCTTGTCCGGCTCCGGCCTGGCAGTCGTGAGCGTGCCCAAGTAGCAGTAACGGCAGTGCATGTTGCAAAACTTCGTCGGAACGTAGAGCAGATGGATGGCTTTGGTGAAAGGAACTCCAGTGTTCACAGCCCCTCCTCCCGCAGCCACGCCGTCAGCCGCTCCAACCCCTCATGAGTGGAAACCTGCTCCTGATAGCCGAGCAAGGTTTCCGCCTGCTTCTTGCTGAACCAGTGCGACATGGCCAGCTGTTCGGCCAAGAAGCGCGTCATCTTCGGCTCACGTTCAATCTTCAGGGCCGCATACACTTTTTCCAGCAGCCAGCCGACCGCTTTGGCTTTTTTCAGGCTGATTTGTTTCGTCACCGGCGGCACGTTCATCCGCACGAACAGCTCGTTGATCCACGGCCAGAGCCGTACCGGCTCCTGCTGGCCGATGAAGAAGGCCTTGCCTGCTGCCGTGCCGCTGCCGCGCAGGTTCTCCTCCGCCAGCAGATGCGCGTGCACCACGTTGTCGATGTAGGCGATGTCCACCCGGTTCTGGCCGTCACCGACAACGCGCAGATTGCGCGCACGGCCACGGGCCAGCAGGCGGGGAATCAGGTTGGTGTCGCCCGGCCCCCAGACTAAATGCGGGCGAATGGCCGCCGTGCGCATCCGCCCGCTGTTTGCCTGCAAGACATCCTGCTCGGCAAGAATTTTGGTGGCCGCATAGTGACAGAGCGGCTGGGCGGCATAGGGCAGCGTCTCGTCGCCGCCCTCAAGATCGCGCCCGGCAAAGACCACTGAAGGGGTGGATGTGTACACCAAGATCGGCACAGACTGGGCAGCGCAGGCAGCCAAGACATTGCGCGTGCCAATCACATTGATGCCGTGATATTCGTCATAGCTGCCCCAGATGCCCGCTTTCGCCGCGACATGAAAGACGCTGGAGCAGCCCGCCGCCGCCTGCCTGACTGCTTCCGCATCCCGCAAATCACCCTGCACGCAGACCGCGCCCGCCGCCTCTGCCGCAGGATAGCGGCGCCTGCCGAAAACGCGCACTTCCCGGCCTTGGCGGCGCAGTTCTCGCACCAAGGCCAAGCCGATAAAGCCACCACCGCCCGTGACTAAGATGTTGTTCATGGATAATTCGTTGACAGGAATCATTTTTTGAAGCGGATCAGCTTAACGTAGAGTAAGCAAGTATCAACGTTGTAACCTGAACAGACCTGTATCTTGGCAAGCTAATTACTGGATAAGTCCATATCTTTTTTATACTCTTTTGTCTGGACTTCAAAGAGGCCTACTAAGGTATGAAAGAGATTGTCATGGCTATACCGCTGATCTTTTGTCTTTTTCATCTTCAGCGGTATATTCTTGCTGATGTTACTATTGAACCAAGCAAACGCGCCGATATGCGTCTGTGCTTCTGGGGCGATATTATACGGCAGACCGTGAAGATACAGACTGTTTTCACCTAGACTTTCGCCGTGATCGCTGAAATATAGTAAAGCGGCTGTGCGAGATTGATCGTATTTTTTAAGAAAAGCAATCGCCTGAGATAAGAAATAATCCGTATATAACAGAGCGTTGTCATAGCTGTTAATGATTTCTTCATTGCTACACTCTTCCAATTGATTTGTTGTGCATACCGGCTGAAATTTCTCAAATTCCTTGCGATATCGCTTGTAATACGCTGGGCCGTGATTTCCCATTTGATGAAGAACTATGAGAATATCTCGCTCTTGATGTTGCTCTACATACTGATCAAGACCGATTAACATGCCCTCATCTCTGCATTCTCCGTCTGAACAAAGAGGATTATTCTCAGGCTGCTTATAATCTTGATAAGGCACCCGTACAGCCACCCCTTTTGAATCAGAGTTATTGTCTCGCCATAAAATATCTATTGAACCAGTACGGTGCAGCAAATCTAAAACATTTTCATTCGTTTTTCCTTTCTTCTCGCTGTATTCATCCTTAGAAAAAGCAGAGAACATACAAGGAACAGAATAGGCTGTTGAAGTACCACAGGAATACATTTTACTGAAGTTGATGATATCTTCTTGTTTGAGCAGCGGATTGGTTTCTCTCGGATAACCGTTCAAAGAAAAGTGATCTGCTCTGACGGCTTCCCCAACAACCAGAATGATTAACTTTTTAAGTTCACCATTCTTCCTGACAACTTGAGCATCAAGACCAAGAGGATGTATGATTGAATCGTCAGTGCTGAGAATATCTCCTATATATTTTCCAGTTGAAAAAATATAATACGTCGGATTTGTGTAATAACGCAGCGGCTTGTGTTCTCTAAAAAATGAGGTGTAAAATTTGCTAAAGAAGAGAATCAGACCAAGAATGACAATAACGGAGACAACACTGTCTCGTATCTTGTAAAGGATATTTTTTTTGAAAGAAATCTGAGCAATCTTGATCTTGAAAACAACTAAGCTGGGGAGTATCCCCAGTAAAATAAGATAATATACCAACTTTAAGGTGATCAAATCTGCAACTTCATCTCGATCTGTTGTGAAAATATTCCTGATCATGGTATGATCAAAAACAATATCAAAATTATCGATAAAGTATGCAGTGACCGATGACAGCAGCAAAAAAAAGATAACGAGAGGTTTTACGGTATATATAGAAGAAATTACGCTCATAAAGAGCATTATGACAGCAGATAACCCTACGGCCAAAGACAGCAAAAAGCCAATATTTTGCCGAGAAACAGGATACACTCCAACGACATGCTGAAAAAAGGCAACATTATAAAAAACAACAAAAAATAAAGAGACTATAACAAGAAGTTTTGTTTGAGTAATCTCTCTTCTTCTTTCTGGAAAAATCATTCTTGCTTATGTTGAATAGTATTCAATACACCACAGAACATGTGGATAAGGCCAGCTCTTGCCTGCGGCCCTGCTCCTGCGCAGCAAGCAGCATTCTGAATATCTCGCGACTATGCCGAGGGTTACGGCTGATGGCAAAGAAAGAAGCCAGTCGGGTAAGTTCTCTTTTATCAACAGCTTCCAGCTGAACTGCAATATTTTCCACTACCTTGGAAGGCCAGTCTTCGTTGAAATCCTGTTGCTTTTCTCTGGCCTTGCGTCGGGAGGCAATCGCCTCTTCAATCAGAGCATCGCGCATGTACTCAAGTTCGTGTAGCTGCTTCTTTTTCCGCAGCTCCGTACCCTTATGATCGGCCAGAAAAGTGTAGAGTGCCTCACCCGATTCTTCCCGCAGCAGCTTGGTAATATGCTTAATCTGCCGTTTGCGGGCACCGTCTCGACCGAGATCAGCGGTTTCTTTCAGCAACATCCGCACCTCTTCAGCCGCAGGCAGTTGATCGAGCAGGCCAAGAGGAAGGGCTGATAGCTCTTCGGTCAGCTCTTCTAACTGCTTCATTCTACGCTTTTGTTCAGACCTGCTCAGTTCCATGCTTCATCCTTTTGCTGTGCAGCAGAGTAATTGCCTTGTCCCATATCCGGTCTGCGGTTTCTTCCTTGGACAGCAGCTCCAAAGTTTCTGCCGTTTCCAGCGTGATCAAGGTGACTTGGTTGGTATCGGCCTCAAAGCCGGTGTTTTTGCCGAGAATGTCATTGACCACGATCAGATCGGCTTTTTTGGCCAGCAGTTTGCGCCTGCCTTCTGCCTCATGGCTGTCGCTTTCCGCTGCAAAACCAATGAGCAGCTGATCAGGTCGCCGGTTTCTGCCTAACGAGGCAAGAATGTCCGGGTTGGCAGCCAGTTCCAGTAGCGGCTCAGTTACCGTTTTCTTGATTTTATGAGCGGAAAAAGCTGCTGCCCGAAAATCCGCTACGGCTGCTGCCTTAACCACAATTGAGGCAGCGGCAGCAGAGCGACTGACCGCTTCGGCCATCTCTAACGCGGTTTCCACGTGGATCACAGCAACGCCGGGAGGTGGCTCCAAGGCGACCGGGCCGGAAATCAGAGTGACAGCAGCCCCGCGTCGTTTTGCAGTGCGGGCGAGAGCATAGCCCATTTTGCCGCTGGAACGGTTACTGAGGAAACGAGCTGGATCGAGCGGTTCACGAGTTGGTCCAGCAGTGATCAATACCTGTTGCTCGGCCATGTCCTGCGTCGCCAGCAGGCCAAGCAAGGTCTCGCGCACTGTGTCCCATGCTGCCAAACGACCCGCGCCTTCTTCGCCGCAAGCTAATCGTCCGCTTTCTGGCTCAACAATGGTATAGCCAAATTCGCGCAGCGTGGCCAGATTGCGCTGCGTCGCCGGATGAGTCAGCATTTTTGAATTCATCGCTGGGCAAATCAATACCGGCGATGAACAGGCCAACACCGCAGCTGAGAGCAAATCATCCGCAAAACCATAGGCTAAACGAGCAACAGTCTGGGCAGTAGCCGGGGCGATTAACACCGCATCAACAGCAGCGGGCAAGGCGATATGAGCCATGCCTCCAGCAAATATGTCGCTCTGTACCTCATTCCCAGACAGCGCGGCAAAGGTCAGCGGAGTGACAAAACGGGTCGCAGCGGCAGTCATGACCACGGTCACCTGCGCCTCTTCTTTGGTTAAAGAAGAGACCCAACCTGCGGCCTTAAAAGCGGCAATGGAGCCGCTCACGCCAAAGAGTATTTTTTTTCCGCGCAACAAAGTCGTCTGCTCAATAATCAAGATTGTTCGAGTCTTGCTGCTGGATTTGCTGTTGAAGTTGCTGCACCTGCTGCTGTGGCCCGCCTGTTGGTTCTCCAAAGGCATTGAGCTTGACTGAGGCAGTTTTATCGATGGTTACATACAAGGTCAGATTGGTTCTGCCAAAATCTCCTTCAGAAATAATCATCATGCAGGTCTTGTGCGGCTTAACAAACGCGAACATGATATCAGAGGAAGCTGCTTCGCCAACCAATTTCCATTTAGTGTCTTGCATGGCGTTGAGCATGTAATCTTTCAAGGACATAGTTTCCACCTTGCCAGTGTAATGCCAAACCCCGCCGTGGAAGGATTCTGTTTTGATAGCCATAGACTTGATGCGATCCCATTCCATCTCCGCAGGCATCATAATATCTTGGATGTCGTCGGCAAAACCTTGAATAGGTGGCAGGCCACTGAAATCATTCCGCATGGACATCGAACTACCCGGAAAGACACAGCCGGACAGAGAAAGGAGCAAAGCGGCTGCGGTGAGGGTAAACAACAAGGCGTTCTGGGCTGCTGCGTGTTTTTTCATGGGGCGATTCCTCCAAATTCGTGTAAAATAAATTTTTCCAGCGGCTGCCGCTGGGACTGCTGATTTCTGTGGCTGGGATATCCCAACGCGATCAGGGCCGCAAGCTCGTAGTGGTTGTCAAGCTGTAGCACCTCGTTTACTTTATCCTTGTTGGCAAGAATTTGGCCGAGCCAGACCGCGCCAAGACCAAGCTCATGCGCTGTCAGCAGCATGTTTTGAATGCAAGCACCAGCGGCCTGATGATCTTTGACCCGATCATACATCTTTTCCTGATCAAGGTAAACGGCAATCAGGGCTGGAGCTGCGGCGACAATATGGGCATAATGCGTTAGTTGGGCAAGCTGGGCGCGGAGTTCCTTGTCGCAGATGATCACGAATCGCCAAGGTTGGTTGTTCAGCCCGGACGGTGCCCAGACACCTGCGCTGATGATTTTTCCAAGCAAATCTCGCTCCACGGCCTGTTCGGTGAATTCCCGGATACTCCGCCGATTTTTGATTGCGTCTTGAATAGGCTGATTCATAGAGGTGCTATGGGGTAAGATGGGCAAGGAAGTGGTTGTGCTCTTAATAGGTTACACCAAAACAGAGCAAAAACAAGCCGTAGGTCAGCAGCAGCGGTACCAGCTCAGAGGATATCTTAGGGCGAAACTGCTATACACTTCTCTGGGCAAAAGGCCGCTGCCTGATACACTGCATCCGTGATTTGAGGCGCAACCGTCACTAATTCGGCCTTTTCCATCATGTTGTCCATCCGAAAGACTTCTGGGCACATTTCCGCACAGGTGCCACAGCCACTGCATCGGTACGTATCAATGACGATCTCTGCCATCTTCATTCTCCTCTCCCCGGCTCTTGTTCACCCGCCACGCAGCTGCGCAGCGGGAGTTATAACCCTTTGCGCCTCTTAGCAGCAGCTTTTACAAAGACTGTTCAGACATTCTTTGGTAAACGTGACATCCGGGGCAATGGGATACTTGCCGTCAAAGCAGGCGAGACAGAAGTCCTCCTTTTTCAGGCCAGTAGCCTCAACCAACCCCTCTAAGCTCAGGTAGGTGAGTGAGTCCAACTCCATGTGGTCGCGGATGGCCTCAATGGAAATTTTGGCCGCAATTAGCTCTTTCGACGAAGGAAAATCAATGCCGTAGTAGCAGGCGTGAATGGTCGGCGGGCAGGAAACCAGCAGATGCACTTCTTTGGCCCCGGCGTTGCGCAAGGCGTGAACTCGGCTTCTGCCCGTGGTGCCGCGAATAATCGAGTCTTCGATGATGATCACTCGCTTACCCTCAATCAGCGGGCGTACCGGATTGAGTTTTACCCGCACTGAAAAATCGCGCATCGCCTGCGAGGGCTGAATAAAGGTGCGGCCCACGTAATGATTGCGAATCATACCCATTTCTAAGGGAATGCCAGAAGCCTGTGAGTAACCGATGGCTGCGTAGTTGCCGGAGTCGGGAAAGGGCATGACGAAATCGGCCTCAATCTTCGTTTCCCGCGCAAGAATTTCACCCATCCGCTTGCGGGTGGTATAGACGTTGCAGCCGAAGATGTCACTGTCTGGCCGGGCGAAATACACCTGCTCAAAGATGCAGAAACTCCGCTGCTTGGCAGGCCAAGGGAAGATAGACTCTAAGCCGTGCTGATTAATGATTAGCACCTCACCTGGCTCTACATCACGAATGTATTCGGCATTAATGAGGTCAAGAGCGCAGGTCTCGGAGGCCACCACATGCGCCCCGTTGTCGAGACGACCCAAACAAAGCGGACGGAAGCCGTTGGGATCACGCACTGCAATCAGAGTGTCTGGGGTCATAAGTAGAAGCGAGTAAGCCCCTTGGATGCAGGCAAACGATGCTTGAATAGCCGGAGCCAAACCAAGGTGCATATTACGGGCCATCAAATGGATGACGATCTCGCTATCCATCGTGGTCTGAAAGATGGAGCCTTGCTCCTCTAACTGGTGGCGCAAGGCCATCGAATTGACCAAGTTGCCGTTGTGCGCCACGGCCAATTGCAGACCTTGATGGGTGACAGCAAAGGGTTGGGTGTTGATGATTGAAGACTCTCCGGTAGTGGAATAACGCACATGGCCAGCGGCGAGATGACCGGAAAGCTTCTGAAGACTGGCTTCAGTGAAGACTTCCGGCACCAAGCCCATCGCCTTATGGACAGCCATCCGCTGGCCGTTGCCTGCGGCAATGCCCGCGCTTTCTTGGCCCCGGTGCTGGAGAGCGTAGAGACCGAAATAGGTCAGCTTGGCCGCGTCTTCGTGACCGTAGATGCCGCAAATGCCGCACTCGTGGGCGGGCTTTGTCCGTTCAAGATGTTCCATGATAAGTATGTTAGTTGGGTTGTGCCGCCACCTGAAACCTGAAGGGCACAGAAAACGTTTCCTGTGCCCTGTTGTTTACTGAATTCTCGCAGCCAATTGGATAGTTGATCACTTCAGTTAGCTGCTTGTCGCTACAAATTTAGTGTACACTATATCAAGAAACCTCTTTCCAAGCCGTGAGATATGCCACCCTCCCAGTCGGCAGTAAGAAAGTCCCTGATGCTATTGAAGCAATGCTCGACAAAATCAGCATAGATTGGATTCTTTTTGTAGCCTGCGTCGTACCGAAACTCCCGATCTGTGTTTTTCTGTTTCCTGAGAACGTATATTTGGTCAACCTTGTATTTCTTCAGATTAACCGACTCAGTTAGTTTAAGCCACTCGGCAACAACTATGTACATCGCATTTGGATTTTTCTGTTTTAACTGCTCCGCAGCTGTAGAGACATCTTGAAGCATTGTCTTGTCCAAGTACGTTTTGCACTCAATGGCAATCGCCGGAATATCCCAATCATACACCTCTGTCGTCGTAGAACCAATGCATTGCATCGTTGCCCTAACGCTGGCACCGATAGCGAAATCATGATCTTTGATTTCAAAGAGTGCATGAGGCGATGAAATCATCTTTTTGTATGATGGAGGTCGAAAAAAGACATCCTTGAATGAATGAGATTTACCGATCAGCGCATTTTCGGAAATTCCAAGAACGAGATCACGAAAAAGGTAGTACATAAATTCTTCTAACACTGAAGAGTGCAGGTTCGATCGTGAATCAAACTTTTCAGCATAATGCTGCTGATCCAAAAAATCCTTATAATCATTCAATAGTTCAACCCGCTTCTTAATGATTTCTGAATCGTCGTCGTGAAATGTTGCTGTGGGGCCGCGAAGCACTTCGTTTGCGGCTTTCCATTCATTGTATCGAACCCTGATCTCAGCCAAGTATCGGCGCGAGTCCGCATCTCTGTACTTGGTTTGTTGATTCTCTTTTTGTTCAAGGTTATTGCCGTGAACCAGCATATTGACTCCGAAGTTGATGGAGGATGTTTTGAGCGATGGCTTTTGCTAAGAGGGGAGGGACGGCATTGCCAACTTGGTTGTACTGACAGAGGTGTTTCTCCTCTAAACGTCCTTCGCGGTGGAGCAACTTGTGACTTACAACGGTTGGTTTGCCCTTGAAGATATACCAATCCGGGAAAGATTGAATTCTTGCTCCTTCCCGTGCCGTAAAATTCCTGTTCTGGTAAGGGTGTACAAAGTTTGCGTAAAACGATGCCGGAATAGTGTGGCATGGCCGATCAGGATGCATCCGTCGATTGTTTTGATCGTATGTCTTTTCGGAAAATTCAGTACCATTTCGTTTTAAAGGGCGCAAATGATCTGGCACATCTGAAGTGGAGTGTCCGCAACTCATTGATGCAAATCGTTCGACGAGTCGCTTTGAGTGGTTCATTGCCTTATGATTAAAAAGCGTTGCTGCACCTTGTCGTAGGATACCTTGATAATCGTTCTGTGGCGGAATAGTGTATTCAGCCTCTTCTTTGCCCTCCCGTGCATCGAGTGTTGGCAGATCGGAAATGGCATCCCAGAGAGTTGGACATATTCCCAGATGCGCCTCCATCAAATATGGACTGCGCATGGTTGTGTGCGTTTTTTCCGGGAAAGGGGCAATCAGTTTTGTTCGTGACGCGACCACGAAAAGACGCTTTCGTATCTGCGGGATTCCGTAGTTAGTGGCTTCCAAGATTTTGTAATCGATGTGATATCCGATTTTGCGTAGTTCTGAGGTGATGATGTCAATTACAAGCTCATAAGAAGCTGTACGAGCTTTGATAAGGTTAGGGACGTTTTCCATAATCATTATCTGCGGCTTAAGCAGGCGACCAACCCTTATGAACTCTTCAAAGAGAGAGTTACGCGGGTCTTTATGGTCGCCGTTATTCTTATTGCAGATAGAAAATCCTTGGCAAGGCGGTCCGCCTAAAATGATGTCAGGGGGAGTACCTCCGAAAGTATCAAGTATTTGTTTATCGGTCATCCTTTTAATGTCACTCTGTATTACAGTGGCATCTGGATGATTGAATTGAAATGTTTCGGATGCCCACTGATCTATCTCAATGGCACCAATTACTTTGGCACCAGCAAGCTGAAACCCAAGGCTGAATCCACCAGCTCCAGCAAAGGTATCTAATACGGAGTAAGTCATGATTGCGTTTCTCAAAGGGGCATTTGTAATTTTGTGTCCATACTAAAAATGGCTAACAAATGATTCCATAGTTTCCTCATAACTCCAACATCCATGAAAGAGGGAGGCAGTAGTGCCCCCATCACAACACCGCTGTCACCATGTTGCTCAACAGGCTTTCACCTGCCTTGTTTGCCATTGATCAACCGCAAGTTGAATCAGCATTTTTGACTTTCACAGCAGTCATCATAGCCTCCACATTGTACAACGGCCCGCCGGAATGCGCTGCCGTTTTTTACCAGACCGGCACCGGCAGCAGCTCGACTCGCGTCCCGCAGGCCGCGCTTTCCTCAATCTTCACTCGCTCTGCCGGGATGTTGAGCTTGCTGGTGAGCTGATTCCGCACCACTTCAGCGCGGGCGCGGGCCAGCTCCGGCAGGACGTTTTCAGGCAGCTCATCCTGCTTGGCTGCTAACGGCTGCAAATCCTCCCGCTGCTTGATCTCTGGTAACATATCTTTGATGATCGGCAGGCCCATTTTGTTGAGGGTCTGCTGTCGCTTCTCCTCCTGCACAATGAGCTTGTCTAACTCAGCTTTCCGACGTAGGTTTTCTACCTCTAATTCCTTTTCGCCTGCTTTGTGCAGCTGGGCAAGCAGCGGCTTCTGGTCATCCTCTTGGTTATAGCAACCTTTGATTGTCCAGCCGAGATGCGGACGAATCTGAGTCAAGGCGCGGATGCCGTCTAAGCCGTCCATGAAATCAGGCACTTTGTCACCAGCGAGAAATTCAATCTTCTGCGCCTTGGTCAGATTAGGAACCAGCTTGTCTAACACCGTCCACGGCGTGGTTACACTCTGAAGACGGAGCTTTTGGAGCATGTCTGCCGCTGCCTTAACCACAACTTCATCTGGAGCAGCAAAAGGCACAGACTGAAGCGGCATGGAAAAGCTACCGTTTGTGTCGGTGAGCAGGGCCAGCGTAAATGCAAAGTCCGATGTGGGCTGCGGCACAAAGCCGGAAAAATCTAACCGGTCGCCTGCCGCTGACACGGTGCGGGTGACTTTACCCCGGCTCTCATCCAAAGCCAGCTGCCGGGCCAGCTCTTTGCCAGCTTCGATCAAAGGCAGTCGTTCAACGGCCAGCTTATCGATATGCGCTTGCTCGCTGCCGCTGCTGCCGCTTACTGTGAAATCACCACCGTTCATCTTACCGGTGAGCGAGAAGACCGCTGCTGCTCCAGCTTTAACCGGCGCAAAGCTCCCCTCGATATTGCTGAAGCTGCTGCCGCTACGCTCCAAACTCCCGCCGCTCACATTGCACTGGTTGATGGCGAGCTGCGGCAATGCTTGGAACAAAGCGAAGAAGCCCACAGGCAGGCTCTCTTCCGCTGAAGCTATCCGCAGGGACGGCTCGTGCAGGGCAATTTTCTCCGCAGCGGCGGCAAACGGCGACAGAGCCACCGCTGTGTTGCTGGCCTCAGCCCGCTGCCAGCGCAGACTGTCGCCCCGGCTGGTTTCAGCAGCCAAATTGCTGATCTGGAAATCGCCGGTGAAGCGGCTTTCCGGCAGAACGAACTGGCCTTGGAAGCTCAGGCTGCCTTGCTTTAGATCAGGCGCAAGCCCGTCCCGGAACAGCCCGGCAAAAGCCTTGCTGAATAGCCGGATATCAAGCTGCTCGCCCGTGACCGCCGCCGAGCCGCTGCCGTCCTTGCGAAGAGAACCTTCCGCCTTGAAGCTGCCCTGCCCTGCTGCCGCCTCCAGCTGGAAATTTTGCCCCGGCTGCGCCTCGCGCAGGCCGCTCAGACTCATCTTCAAGCCGGAAAGCGGCAGCAGAGGCCGGTTTGCGCCTGAACCCAGCGGCAGGCGGGCGGTGGAATCGCTGATTTCCACAGTGTTCGCGGTGAAACGCAGTTTGTCTCCAGCCTGAAAGAAGAAGGCGGGTGCTGCTTCAGCGAAATCCGCTTGGGCCAAAGCGACGCTGCCGCAGCTCATGCTGTGACTGCCGCCGTCTAACGAGCAGTCCGCGCCGTTCAGACTTTTGCCGAAAAGCAGGGATGCGCCGTCCCGCTGCAAACTGAAATCATGCAGCGCAACCGCGCCGCTGTCGAGATGCAGTGTTGCGCCGCCTTCTGTCGAGGTCAAACTGCCGCTGCCGCTGATGTCCGCGCTGCCTTTGCTCAAGCGGAGTTCATCGCCGAGATAGGGATTCAACAACGCTACATCGATGTTTTTCAAAGCCAGCTTACCGGAAAGACTGAGACCCGCATCACTCTTGCTTGCCTCGCCGCTGAGTTCTAGTCTACCGCTGCCTGCCGCCGCTTCTAAATTGATCTGGCCGGGCAATCCGCTTAGATTCATATTCAGGCCTGACAGAGCCAACACCTCAGAACCGGCTAGCTGCAACAACGCGGTAGAGTTCTTGATATCGACGCTATCAGCAGAAAAGCGCAGTTGGCCCGCAGGTCGGAGGAAAAAGCCGGAATCGGTAAAGTTTGCCTGATCAAGCAGAACGCTGGCGCAGCTCATGCGATGACTGCCGCCGTCAAGGGCGCAGTCCGCGCCGCTGAGTGCTTTACCCGAAAGCAGGGCCGCGCTGCCGCGCTGCAAAACGAAATCCTGCACCGAAACTGTGCCGCTGGAAAGATGCAGAACTGCGCCGGTCAGACTGCCGGTTCCGTTGATTTCCGCTGTGCCTTGGCTGAAACGAATGTCCCCGCTTTCGGACAGATACGGATCAAGCACAGAGGCCGTCACCTCGCGCAGGGCCACGCTGCCGGACATGGTCAGGCCCGCGTCGCTCTTGGCCGCCGCGCCGCTGATCTCGATTCTGCCGGAACCGCCTGCCGTTGCCTCCAGCTTGAAATTGTTCTGACTTGGCTGCTTGTCGCGGAGTCCGCTCAGGCTGAGGTTGAGGCCGGAGAGCGGCAGCTGCGTTGTGCCCAGCATGAGCCGGGCAGCGGAGTTTTTCAGCTCCAGCGTGTCAGCGGCGAAACGCAGTCTGCCTGCCGGTTGCAGGAAAAAGCCGGAATCGGCGAAATCCGCCTGCTCCAGCGTGACCTTGCCGCAGCTCATACTCCGGTCGCTGCCATTCAGGGCGCAGTCGTTGCCGCTCAGAGTTTTACCGGCAAGCAAGGCCGCGCCTTGGCGTTGCACGGCGAAATCTTGAACTGAAACCGCGCCGCTGGAAAGATTCAGCCTGCCCTGCTCCAGCCGAAACGCGCCGGAAATGTCCGCCGTGCCTTGGCTGAAGCGGATTTCCCCGTCTTTGGCGAGATAGCCGTCCAGCAAAGCGGCGGAGATGTTTTTCAAGGCGATGTCGCCGGTCAGCAGGGCCGCGCCGTCCTTGCCCTTGGCTGCCTCGCCGGTGATCGCGATGCTGCCTTTTTTGCCTGCCGCTGCGGTCAGCTTGAAGCTCTTATCAGCCTGCACAACTAAGTTGAGGCCGGAAAGCGGCAGCTGCGCCGCGCCCAAGGGCAGTCGGGCTGAAGAATTTTTCAGCTCCAGCGTGTTGGCGGCAAAGCGCGGCACTCCGTTTTTCGCGCCGCCAGAGGGCAGAAGCAGGCCGCTGTCGGCAAAATTCGCCTGCTCCAGCATGACCTTGTCGCAGACCACGCCACTGCTGTCCAACGAGCAATCCGTGCCGCGCAGGATTTTGCCAGTCAATAGGGCTGTGGCTTTCTTGTCGCCGCGTTGCAGGGTGAAATCCCGCAAGGCTACTGTGCTGCCGGAGAATGTGACGTTCGCCTTGCCTGCCGCCTGCTCCAGCCGGACTTCTCCGGCAAGGTCAGCCGTGCCTTTGGCAAAACGCAGCGACTCCTCGGCGGAAAGATACGGACGGAGCAGGTCGGCCTGCATGTTCTGCAAACTGAGGCTGCCGGACAGATTGAAGGCCGAATCAACGCTGCCCTTGAAATCGAAAACCGACGCGCCGCTGACCGCTGACAGCGACAAGAGCGATTCGTTTGCCTTTTCCACCAGCGAGGCAGCTTTGGCATTCTGAAAGCCGCTCAGGTCTATCTGCACGTCAGCCCATTCTTTTTTGCCGCTCCTGATCCGTCCTTTGTTCAGATTCAGTTTGCCAATCGCGAGACCGATTTCTTCAGGATTGAACAAGGCGGCAGCCTTCGCCGCCAGCGGCCCGCCAGATAGCAGGGCTTCTTGGCTTTCCGGCAGATCAAGCTGCGGCTCCTCCAGCAGCAGCTCCTCGACGGTGCAGAGCTTTTGGAGAGGATGAACCTTGACGATCAGATGCGCGACAGGCGCGGCCAAGCGGACGCACTGCTCCGGCTGCTCTTCACAGTTCGCTGACTGCGCCAGCAGAGCCGAAAAGTTGATTGCGCCGGTGACAGCCAAACCCTTGTCCGCATCTTGGAGAATGATCTCCAACACTGCGTCGGCCCGCTGCGCACTCAGGCTCAGTTTATCAGCCATTCCCGGAACTAAGCCTATATATTGCTGTGGGTCAAGATCATCTAATTTGAGCGAAAGCCGAGTTTCTGGGCTACCGTCTTGCTGCCGCTGTCCGGTAATCTGGAGCGGACTAGAGTTGACCACCGCGCTCAGGGAAGGCTCTGCGCCTTGGCCAGCCGCAGGAAGGGTAAATTCAATATGCTCAACTAAATGCTTTTTGTCGCTGGGTTGATCAAAAAAATGAACAGTGCTGCGGTGCAAGCGGAGGCCATGAATTTGCAACCAATTCGGGAGTGCATTTAGAAGACTACCTTGAGGCGGCAGGACGTTGAAACTGCCGTCAGTGCGGCGGAGCAAATTGGCCCGCAGCCGGTCGATGCGTACATCATCTAAAATAACCTGACCATGCAGCAGGCCAGCCGGGCGGATGCGGGCATCAAGGTCAGCAATTCGGGCTATCTCCTGCTCCTCTGGGTGGGCAGTTGCCGCGCCGATGGTGATTTCACCCAAATGCAGATCAAGATGCAAAGGCGACAAGCTGGCTTGGCCGATGGTGACTGGTCGGCCTAACTGGCGGCCCAGCTCCTCGGCCAGCGAGCCTTTGATATAACGCGGCAGCAAATACAATCCACCAGCAAGGCAGAGGAGAAACAGCAACGGTACCGCAAGCAGCAGGATAAGGCAGAGATGGCCCCAGTGTCTGCCGCCGGAACGAGAAGTTTTTTTCCGCTGGGCTGCCTTTTCTGGTGGCTTATGAGCGACTGCTGTTGCTTTCTGATTCGGGGACTGGGGACTGCGGGTACGAGGAGCCGAGCCGCCGCCTGGACTAATTTGGATTTCGCCGAAATCAGGCTTTTTGGTCGGCTCAAAGGGTTTTTGTTCGTCGGTCATGGTCTGCTGGATTTTGGTGTCGGCAGCGGCGAGGAAGGTCTGCTCTGCCTTTCAGGTACGGAAAATTGTACAGTTTTACCCAGATAAAGCAAGCGGCAAAAGAGGTACTGTTTTCCGGGACTCAGAGCATAATGACTGAGAAAATATCAAGAGGGCTTACTTACCTGTCTTTTTCCGCAGTGTGCAGGCAGGGTTAGCATATTCAACCAGCTCCGCTACTAAGGAGCCGATCAGGATTTTCGATCTAATTTCTACCGGCACCCGACAGGCATCGTTAGTGAGCCAGAATATCGTATCTCCGTCCTTATCATACAGCCCCTTAAAAGCCATCTTCGGCTGCACCTTAACCGTGTTCACTACACCAAAGATGCTGTTTTTGTCTTCACGTCCAAAGACCTTAATTGGTACCAAATATCGTTTTTTATCAACAAAAGCAGGAATAAACTGCTGCGGATCCATCCTCATGCGTAGAACTCGCGTGATAAAAAAAGCGGCGAATTCGTTGTAAACCGACCCTGCCATTGGATACACCTCTGGCGGCTTGTTCTCCTTACGGTAAATCACCTCCAGCTTGTGCTGGTCATAAGTCGTGAGCCGATGCACCGTTTTGCCGCGTTCAATTTGCTGCACCTCATAGTGGGTCGGCAGCTTCAGCGACCCAGATAAATAGGTGACAAAAGTGTCATCGACTGGATAAATCGCTTTAAAAAGTCCATAATCCGTCACTCGTGCGGTGATGACGTGGCCGCTACCAGAAGAGGCCGGAGCAAGGCTTAGGCGCAGGTCGCCAATCTTTACTCCTCCAGACCAAGAAACAGAAAAGTGCATGGTTTCTTGGCCAGAGTAAACAACGGATAGAGCTTTTTGGTCAAGAGCAAGAGGAGATTCAGCAGCTTGGAGCGGGGATGGCAACAGACTGAGACAGGAAAACAAGCAGAACGTCAACGAATGACTTGAGGACATGATGAACTGGTGGAGCTGTCTGAGAATTGAACGAATACAGCATCCATTTTGCATATCAATGGCGGGCAAGAACAAGATATCACCCGCCAGTGGAGATCATGATTAATCCGTCGAAATCATATTCGCCTTCATTTCGATACCGCGAGCAGTGAAATCCATATCCATGACGACACGCATTTTGGCATTCTTTATCGCCTCAAAAACCTCAGCTGCTTCAGTATTCTCCTTGCCTGTACTGGCAATCATATCCCCCATCAGGCCATAATACTTACCGTAATCCATATCTGCGGCCATGAAGCCTTGAGAGGATTCAAGAGGAGCCTTGCTTAAATCATTCGCTATCTGTTCAGCTTTTTTTCCTGCATATACTGCCAAGTGAGAACCTTTAATTGCTGCCATCAAGGGAAATGGAAGCGGAACAGGCGCAGGCAATGCAACCGCAGTGCCGTCAGTAGGAATCTTCAATGCTGCTAACGGCGGAATCATTGCCGATGCCATCTGTACCAATGCGACTGGGTCTTTTGCCGAGAGGCTGATAATCGCATCAACATCTTTTGGCATTGGCGTTGCTTGTGCTTCTTTCGCAGCATCATCCATTGTTAGCGACAAGAGAGAAAATGCTATGCCTCGCACGCCAGCAGCCATGCTGGTTGCCATACTCACCATTGCCGGATTTTGTGCCTTCATTCCCTGCTGCATTTCTTTGAGATAGCTGCAATTGTACTGTTTCTGCGTGATTTCCGTCCACTGCTTGGTTAAGAACGGCGCGATATTTTCGACATTTAAGCCAATTCCGTAAGAGAAAGCAGTTGGCTCAGATGATTTTCGCACATATTCTGGAATAAACCCCCGTAGCGACTGCAAACCATCCAGCAATGGTTGGTCATTGCTTTCAACAACTATGACTGAATCAAGATGAGATGGCTTTGCATTCAACTCCAACGCAGTATATCCGCCGACAATTTGCGGCCAATTTGCGCCAATCGCTTGGAGATCATTTCGACAACCTTCGCTTTGCAGCTCAGTAAGCTGTTTTGCAGTCTTTTCTTCTAACTGCGGAATAATCAGCTGTACCATCTTCGCCATGCGGTTGCCGTCTTTAGTTGTTAATCCTGTGATCAGCTGCCGATGATCAATGAAGCCCAGCCAAGAAGGAAGCAGCTTATATTTTTCTTGCAGTGACTCAAGCCGTCCGCTTTGCTCTAACGATTTCTCCGGCTTGCTCTGCCCTAAGGCTAAAGACAGCGTTTTCTCGCTATCCACGCCGATATCTATCATGAAAACCGCATTGTTACCATCAATGCCGATAACCAAGCTGACAAGCGGCCCCTCTCCTTTTTTCTCATTTAAAGCGTAGCGTCGATAAGTCGCCGTCCCTAATGCTTCTACTTTTGCTGTAACCTTCGCCTTTCTTTCAAGTTCAGCAATTTTATTATTGAACTTTTGAATATCTTTCAAGCTAATGCGGAGAAGAACAGGAGATAAGCCAATAGTGTAAGAAGCAATAGCGGGTGTCTCTTCAAATCCCCAGCTTTCTATCTGCGTTTCCGGTGATACTATTGTTGTAAGATAATCATCCCATATCTGAACAGCCATACGTTGCCCTTCTATCTTTGCCGCTTCGCCCATATTCGACAAATCTTTCGGAGTGAGCATGTCTTTTGACATGTTGAAACGGGCTATATTCCATTTCAGTAATTTTTTCAACGGAACATGCTCTATCCCACCAGAAAAGAAGACTGTGTCATCTGGTACAAAACTAAGCATGGATGCAGGCTTTTGCGGCTCAGGGTGCTTTTGCTCTTCTGGTTTCTCCTTTTTATCACAGGAAATCAGCAGCAGTGATGCAAAGATAATCGACAGCATTTTTATTTTTGTACGTTTCATATTTCCCCTTTTCTTCTTTTGAGTTGTTATACGATAGGAGTTACGCAGTTCAATTTCGCAACAAGCCAGTTGTCATCTCTCGCAAAGAGGATACTCTGGGATTAAATCAAATTGCGTAATTCATAGCTTTATCCTTTGCTGAAGGTGTTGCATTTGTCCATGTCACCGCTCTGCAAACCGGTCTTGAACCATTGCATCCGCTGTGCCGCACTACCGTGAGTAAATGAATCCGGCGTGACATATCCTTGCGCCTGCTTTTGTAAAGTGTCATCGCCGACCGCGCTGGCTGCTGCTAATCCCTCTTCCACATCGCCTGCTTCAAGCATCTGTCGGCTTTGGTTGGCATGATACGCCCAAACACCAGCAAAACAATCGGCTTGCAACTCCTGTTGAACCAATATTTTGTTTGCTTCGGTTTTATTCATCTGTTTGCGTGCTGCATGAACCTTACTGGAGATGCCAAGCAAGGTCTGGACATGATGACCGACTTCGTGGGCAATAACATACGCTTGCGCGAAATCTCCCGGTGCTTTGAACCGATGCTTTAGCTCATCAAAGAAACTCAGGTCGATATAAACCTGCTGGTCGCCGGAACAATAAAAAGGGCCGATAGCAGATTCCGCCATGCCGCAGGCTGAGTTGACTGCATTGCGGAAGAGAACAAGGCGCGGCTCCTTATAGGTCTTGCTCTTCTGCTGGAATATCTCTCGCCATGTTTCCTCGGTGTCCGCCAAAACGACAGAAACAAAATCCACCATTTCCTTTTCTTCCGCAGTTTCTTGCAGCGGTTGTGTGGAGATAGTAGCTTGTGTTCCTTGCTGTAGTCCTAATAATGCCAACATGCTGCCGAGATTTCCTGAAAATAAACCGTAAGCACCTAAGCAGATAACGACGATTGCTGTGCCTTTGAAGCCAAGAAACTTCATTGCCATGGGTAAAAAGCGGAGTATGTCGCCACCATTACCAGAATCGCCGGAACCAGAAACACCCATGCTGCGGCGGTCTTCAAGATTGTCGCTTTTTCGTCTTCCTTGCCAATTCATAATAGCCCTCCTTCTTGGTGCCTATGATAAAATGTAAACTCTGCTGAGTAACACGAACACAATTAAACAAGCAATCTCTTATTCGCTGTCAGAACCGGTTAACGGTGAGCTGTAAGTGATCAATGAAGTAAAAACAATCATTGTAGTGGTTAAACAAATGCAGCTAAATTTTCAATGATTCTCGAAAAAGACAATGTATTCTTGGCCAATGCCGACACTCTTTGCCTGAATGTTAAATTAATCCTTTCGATATGACTTTTTTCCTGTGCAATGATATCTATTGGATTAACTTGGAGAGCACACTTCCAGAATTGTGCTTTTGTATATTTCTCAATCATTGATAAATATTTTACGTTGTTTTTCCAGCAGGATGGCGGTTTCTATATGATGGGTCTGCGGAAACATATCCACAGGAATCAGTCTGGCCACTGCGTAATCGCTGCCGCAAAGAGTGCGAAGATCGCGGGCCAGCGTGGCAGGATCGCAAGAGATATAAATAATCTTGTCCGCTTGCAGTTTTGGGAGCAGCGCGGCTGTTCTGCCGATTCCTGCTCGCGGCGGGTCAAGCAGAATGATGTCCGCCCGCTGTCGTTCCTTGATCATCTGCTGTAGACGGTCATGCACATCAGCCGCTGCAAAACGGGCTGCACATCTGGCGGCTTCAGCGTTGCGCTTTGCCCATTTAATGCTTTCTCGGTTGCCCTCAACACCAAAGACCTCGCCACCCGCCAAGGCCAACGGCACGGAAAAATTGCCCATGCCGCAGTATAAATCCAGCACGTTTTTACCCTGCACATCTTGAGCCAGCTCAAGAGCCAGCTCAATTAGCCGCACATTTTGGCTTGGATTGACCTGAGAGAAACAGCCTCCTGACCAAGACAGCGTACAGTTTTGGTTAAACAATGAAATCTGCTGCGTTAGTGGTTCAGCAGTACCGCTACGTGAATAAACGTACCAAAAGCTCTGCTCCGACATGCAACTAATATGGCTAACATTGACGCAAGCGGCTATAGTCTGCACTGTCGCTGTAGAAAGCCTCTGCTTCTCCTTGAGCGGCAGAAGCAAAGTAATTTGCCCGTCCGCAGGGGATTGAAGCAGCTCCACCTCGTGAAGCAACCCGCGCAACGCACCGCTGGCTGACAGTTCAACCAAGGTAGCATTGATGCCATCTGCCGCTGCCGGACAGCTATTTACTGTAACAAAATCGTTGCTTTTTTTTCTGAAAAAACCGAGCTGCCCGTCTGGGCCGATCTTCAGCCGCAGGCGATAGCGGTAAGCCCATTGCAGCGGCGAAGGAACTGCATCATCCACGGCCACCGCAGGCAGCGGCACATGCGCCCGCTGCATCGCCTCAGCAACAATAGCTTGCTTGATCCGCAGCTGTTCGGCATAGCTGCCGTGCTGCAAATCGCAGCCGCCGCAGTCGCCGTAAAGCGGGCAACGCGGCGAAACCCGCTCCGGTGAAGGCTCAACAATCTGGAGCAGCTCCGCCTCGATAAAACCAGATTTTCTTTTGACTTCACGTAGCTCCACGTGCTCGCCCGGTAGGACAAAGCCGGACAAGATCACCTGCCCGGCTACTATGCGGGCTAACCCTTGGCCACCTGCGATGATTTTTTCAATCCTGACCAAATGCTGTGTCGGCGTGGGCTTGCTGTTCACTGCGGACCTAACTGTTGAACGATTTTCTCCCGCGTTCCTTTCAGTGTTACGGTCAGGGATTCGATAACGTTTTCCTCAATCAAGCGGTCTAAATAGCTAACAGCCTTTGAGTATTCCGCGTACCGGTAGTCCTTGAGTTGCTCCGGCACAACCGGATACTTTTTCTTCACTTCATCAAGGCTGATGTTTCGATACACCACCACCTTGATATCATATGTTTTCTGGTGCGAATCGCCATGTTCCTGCCACTGCCACCAGTCCATGCCTATTATCTCATTAGACATAGACGGCGGGCCAAAATCCTCGTAGGTAAACAGGGCGGTCGCTGATTCAGAGCCAACAGCGCACGAGCAAAGCAGGAAAAAAGTCAAAAAAAATAAGAAATTCCGAAGCATCTTAACTGGCGCAGCTCAGTTTGGCAGAAGCAGGGATCACTCCGGCCAAATCCGGCGGAATCACGATTGCGCCGCTCAACCAAGGAAACAAACGCAACGGCGTGGCTTCATACAGATCAGCACCTATTGCATTCCAATGTACTTCATAAACATAGCCTTCGGCATAAACCCAAGTATGCATTCCTCCACGGGAAACACCAAAACCAAATTTGACTTTTTCTAACCCAGCAATGTCAATATTATTGAGTGCTGTTTCACTGAGATGTTCGTTGAGCTGCTGAAAGGCAGGATCGTCCTTTGGGGTTGGCGTATAATTGATCACCTTGTAGTGTAATGGAATCTTATAATACTTGCAGGTCTTGTTGGCTAAATAATGCGAATAGGGGTGTTCGCTACAGCGCGGATCAGGAGCATCACGTGGATGATTTACATCAGGATTGATATAAATACCTTTCCAGCCATGTTTCGTGACAAGATACTGAGCCAGTTCTGTGCCATGCTTCGCAAGCGTCCATACATGCTGGGATGCTTTAGCATCTCCGATGCTTTCAAAAGCATGACTGAGGACATTCAAGACATAGGTGATGCAGTTTGTGGATTTGTATGATCCGTAAGTAAGCGGATCACTTTTTTGCAGCTCGCTTCCCACTTCATGCCCATGATTATGGTACAGGTCAATCAGCTTTTCGTAGGCGTGTTCATGAAAGTTCATCCTCTTTCTCCATTCAGATAAAAGTTTGACAGCAGAACAACGTTGACATGATCATCATACTACAACCCATGAGCGGAAGTAAAAAGAAGACGGCAGTACCGCCTTCTTTTTTTTAGAATATGCTTCTTGCTTACTCCTGCAAGTGCAGCTCCACTCGTCGGTTCTTGGCCTGTCCTTCTTTGGTGCTGTTGTCAGCAATAGGATTGGCATTCCCATATCCTTTGCTGATCATTTGCTCTTGCTTGATACCTTGGCTGACCAAAAAATTTCGTACTGCATCTGCCCGCTGCTGCGAAACAACTTTATTCTTAGCCGAAGAGCCAGTAATGTCCGTGTAACCTGCGATCTCAAATTTTTGATCAGACGCAGATTGCTTGAGCAAAGCAGCCGTGGCGGTCAGACTTTTTTTTGCCTCTTCGGTCAACTCCGCAGTACCTTTGGTAAAATTCACACCAGAAAGGACAATGGCACTCCTATCCGCGCAACCTGTTGTGTTAACTTCGGTTCCAGTCGCGCTGTCTGGGCAGAGATCCTGAGCATCAACAACACCATCACCGTCCTTGTCCGCAGGCGGCGCAGATTGCTGAACAGAATTTTGTTGCTGAGTTTCCGCAGGAGGAGAAATTTGCTGCTCCGTTTTGTTTTTGAGTGCGTCTAACTCTGCTTGAAGTGCAGCGATGCTCTGCTCCAATTCAGCAATTTTCGTCCGACTCTCCTCCAGTTCCGCAGTCAGCTTGGCCGCATCTTCCTGTGTCTGCTGGGCATTTTGAGAACCCGCTGTTTCAGTCAGCTTTTCTTGAGCGACAACCAATTCAGCCTCTAAAGCGGCAGTTTTTTCCTGAACGGTTTTGAGCTGCTCGGCATTAGTTTTCAGTTCTGCAACTTGAGCTTCCAAAGCTGTAGATTTTTCCTTCAGAGCAATTAATTCAGCAGCCTGAGCTTGAGCTTGGGCGAGCGCGGTTTCCTTCTCTTCCAAATTCTTCTTTAGCCCAGTTATTTCCTCTTCCAAGCCGGAAACCTTAGCCGCTGTTGCTGTCTGAACCTGCTGGGTTTGCTCAACAGTTTGAACTGCCGCAGTTGCTTCCGCTAATTTAGCCTGCGCCGCAGTCAATTCAGTTTCCAGCACCGCTGTTTTTTCGGCTTGGGCCTGAGATTGCGATAGCGCGGTCTCCTTTTCCTCCAAGCTCTTCTTGAGCGCAGCAATTTCAGCGACCTTGGCTGTGAGTTCTGTCTGCACCTGCTGCGTTTGCTCAGTCGCTTGGGAAACCGCAGCTACTTGAACTTCCTGAGCCACTAACTTCTCTTTCAGTGCAGTCAATTCAGCCGCTTGTGTCTGAGTCTGAGCGAGTGCAGCCTCCTTTTCCCCAAGACTCTTCTTCAGCCCGGTGATTTCTTCCTCTAAAGCAGGAATCTTAGCCACCGCATCAGCCTGCGTCTGCTGGGCAGCCTGTGCTTCTGTCAGCTTGCCTTGCACAGCAGAAAGTTCAGCCTCTAATGCAACCGCTTTTTCCTGAGCAGTCTTCAAATCTGCAAGCTGCGCCTCCAGTCCTGCGGCCTTCTCTTTTAACGTAGCTAACTCCGTAACCTGCGCTTGGGCCTGCGTTAGCTCACCTTCCAAAGCGGCAACCTTTCCCTGTGCGGCAGCCAAGCTGTCCTGCAATGCTTGTTTATTGGCAACCTCTGCTTCCAAGGTAGTAACTTGCTCCTGAGCAGCCTGCACCTTTTGCTGAATCGATTGGAGTTCGGCTAACTGTGCCTCTTGAGCCGCAGTTTTTTCGCGAAGGGCGGTCAGCTCCTTGTCTGCCTCGGCAGCCTTAGTCTCTAAAGCAGTAATTTTGCTGCTCGACTCTTCAGCAGCGGTCACTGCTGCTGCCAGCGCAGTGGTTTTTTCTTCCAACTGCTGGGCAGTGGTGGTCTGTTTTTCTGTGAGCGCAGTCAGTTCACCAGTCAATTTTTCTTTTTCAGCGGTGAGTGCAGTGAGCTGATTGCTCAATTCTTCCGCTTGCTTATTCTTCTCAGCTAACTCGGCTTGAAGTTTCTCGCTTTCCGTCTTGAGAACCGTCAGCTCCTCACCTTTGCCAGTCAAACCCTGCTGGAGACCTTGCTCTTTTGCTGCTGCCGCAGCCACAGCTTCTTCGGCAGTTTTTAAGGCTACCTGTGTTTCAGCCAGCTGCTTTTCCAGCTCGGCGACCGCAGCGGTCTTCTGCTCAAGCTCCTGCGCCTGCTGCTGGGCTTCCTTTTCCTGCACGGTTTTTGCTTCAGTCAGCCCGGCAACTTGAGTTACTAATTCCTGCCCGTTGGTCTCTGCATCTTTCAGCTGCTGCTGGGCTGCGTCTACCTGCTGTTGCTTTTCAGCTAACTGGCTTTGCAGCTCGGCAATTTGCTGCTCCGAGGGCGCGGACTCCTGCGCCTTTTGCTTGCCGTACTGAAGCATGGCCTCAGCTTTAAGCTGTGCTTCCTTTAAGGATTTTTCTAATTCAGAAATACGAGCAGCGTTTTCTATCAGCAGCGTTTTCTGATTATCTAACTTGGCCTGTTGCTCGCTCAGAGCGGTCTGCCGGGCTTCCTCTTGCTGTCCAATCTCTGCCGAAATTTTTTCAGCAGCGGCTTTAGCTACCTCAGCTTTTTGCAAGGCCAGCTGGAGTTCAACGATTTTAGCCGCCGCAGCCTGCGCCTTACCGCCCTGCTGGGCCGCCTCGCCTTCCTTCGCTGCCAGTTGCTCGGTTATTTTTTTGATCTCACCCGTCAGCTGAGTGCGTTCAGCGGTAATTTTTTCCAGCTCCTGGCGTGTAGCAACGTACTGCGTCTGTTGCTGTTGTAATTGCTTTTGAGCTGTTGCCAGTTGCTCGGTTATTTTTTTGATCTCGCCCGTCAGCTGAGTGCGTTCAGCGATAACCTTTTCCAGCTCTTGGCGTGTAGCAACGTACTGCGTCTGTTGCTGTTGCAGTTGCTTTTGAGCTGTTGCTACCTGCTCCTGCTGTGCCACATTCTGGCTCTGGAGTTCAGCTACTTGCTGCTCGGTTGGAGCCAACTTCTCTTCCTGCTCTTTGCCGTATTGCATCAAGGCTTCAGCTTTCAGGTCAGTCTTACGCTGGGCCTCCTCCAAAATGGCAACTTGCTTTTGCGCCGCGTCCAGCTCAGTTTCAGCTTGCTCTACTTGACGAGTCAGTTCAGCTATGCGGCTATCCGCTTCCGTCCGGCTTTGCTGATATTCTGCTCGCACTTTTTCCAACTCTGCGGCATGTTCCTGTCGCTGAACCAATTCTTGCTCCAGCGTTTGCAGCTTTTCAGCCGCAGCCGCTTGATTCTGGGCAGCAGCGGTATTCTCCTGCTGATATTCCGCCTGCACTTTTTCCAGCTCGGCGGCCAAAGACTGTTTGGTCTGCTCCAGCTCTAAAGCAGTAACCTGCGAGCGAGCAAGCTCTTCCTCGCGCTGCTTCAGTTTTTCTAACAGCTGGCGACTGGCGGCATTTTCATCTTTGCTGAGAGCTTCAATCTTGCTATTCGCATTGTTCAGCTCCTCCTGTAATGCCTTGATTTGCATCTCATGCTGAACGACAGCAGCTTGTGCTGCCTCCTGCTGCCGGGCTAATTCAGTTTTGAGCTGAAACTGAAGCGCCCGTTCTTTTTTCACTGCTGCTTGGGATCCTTCAAGCTCTTTGCGTACCATTTGCTCTTCTGCCCGCGCTTCGCCTGCCGCAATTCTTGCTGCATCTATTTCTTTTGCGTACGCATCAGCCTGATTTTGTTGCTGACTGACCTCTTTATGCCCTTGGCCATCGGCTTCGGCATAACGATTTTTGAGATGCCCGTGGTAGCTTGCAAGAGCGATGTAAGCTAAAATGCCGACTGTAATATAAAGAGCGGTGCGCTTTGGTGTGAATGTCATGTTAAAACCCCTAAGTTGCGTTTGTGATGAACAATATATCAGGTCAGATAGCAGGCTGGCGGTAAAAAATCAGGCCGGTTTCAGAATCAGGACAGAGAGCGGCGGCAAGGTCAGCTCAAGAGTATGCTCACAGCCATGCGACGGTTCCGACTGGCTGGCGGTCACGCCGCTGCTAATGCCGCTTCCCCAGTATATCGCTAAATCGCTGTTGATCAGTTCGCGCCATTCGCCGCCCTGAGGCGTACCGATCCGGTATTTCTCCCGCACCACTGGGGTTAAATTGCAAACCACCACCAACTGGTCGCCAGTGTTTTTTGCTCGACGAATGAAGGAAAACACCGAGTTGTCCGAATCATTAGCGTTGATCCAAGAAAAGCCGGTCCAGTCGTAGTCGTTCTCATGCAGGGTAGGCTCATTTTTGTACACTTGGTTTAAGTCCTGCACAAAACGCTGTACACCCTGATGATTTTCTGCTTCTAATGCCTGCCATTCCAATCCCTTGTCGTGATTCCATTCTTGCCACTGGCCAAAATCGCAACCCATGAAGAGCAGCTTTTTGCCCGGATAGCTCCACATGAAGCCAAGATAAGCGCGCAAATTAGCGAATTTCTGCCAGTCGTCACCGGGCATTTTGTTGACCAAGGAGCCTTTGCCATGCACTACCTCATCATGCGAAATCGGCAGGATGAAATTCTCATGGAAGGCGTAGAGCATCCCGAAGGTAATTTCGTTGTGATGAAAACGGCGGTGAATCGAGTCGTGGCACATATAGCTGAGGGTATCGTGCATCCAGCCCATGTTCCATTTCAGGCTGAAGCCGAGGCCACCTGACCAAGTGGGCCGCGAGACCATCGGCCAAGAGGTCGATTCCTCGGCAATAGTGAGAACGCCCGGAAACAGGCCATGCACCACCTCGTTGGTCTTGCGGAGAAAACTGATCGCGGCCAAATTTTCGCGACCGCCGTGCTCGTTGGGCAACCACTCGCCTTCTTTGCGCGAGTAATCGAGATAGAGCATCGAGGCCACCGCATCCACTCGCAGACCGTCAATGTGATATTTATCAATCCAGAACAGGGCGTTGGAGATCAGGAAAGAACGCACCTCGTTGCGGCCATAGTTGAAAATCATCGTACCCCAATCCTGATGCTCACCTTGGCGGGGGTCTTCGTGAGCGTAAAGATGGGTGCCGTCAAAATAGTTGAGGCCCGCGCCATCTTTCGGGAAATGAGCAGGCACCCAGTCCACGATTACGCCGATATTATGCTGGTGGCATTGATCGACAAAATACATGAAATCCTGCGGGGTGCCGAAGCGGCTGGTTGGGGCGAAGAAGCCCAGCACCTGATACCCCCAAGATCCGTCAAAAGGATGCTCGGCAATGGGCAGCAGCTCAATGTGCGTATAACCCATCTTGAGAACATAGGGAATCAGGGTCTCGGCCAGCTCTCGGTAGGTCAGATAGCGGCTGCCGTATTTCTCGTCCGGCTGCCTCTGCCAAGAAGCAAGATGCACTTCATAAATAGAAATTGGGCTGTCTAAGGACTGCCGCTGCGCCCGTTCGTTCAGCCACTGGCCATCGCCCCACTGGTAGCTGTCCAAGTTAACCGCCACTGAACCGGTGGCAGGCCGCAGCTCCATCGCAAAGCCGTAAGGGTCGGACTTGTCAAACTGCTCGCCCTGCTGGGTGATGAGCCGGTATTTATAGACTGTGTATTCTTTCAAGCCGGGGATGAAGAGACTCCAGATACCGGAATCGCTGGAGTGCATGGGATGGCACTTCCCGTCCCAGTCATTGAAATCGCCGATTATGCTGACCTCGCGGGCATTGGGTGCCCAGACCGCGAAAACGATGCCCGCCTTCCCTTCAAAGGAGACCAGATGCGCACCGAGTTTTTCATAGGCCCGCTCATGCGTACCTTCTCCGATCAGGTATTTGTCAAAATCACTGAGCCACGTTGCGGGCGCGGGCTGGCCGGGGAAGGATATGGAATTCGTGGTCATCTGACAGGACACCTTCAAGCTGAAAGCAACAGGACAGAACGGCGGGGCCGCTGAACTGCTGCCGGAGATTAATCTGGAAAACAGCGGATAGTATAGCTGTTCCGGCGCGGCTTGCAACTGCTTTTCTGCTCTACGGCAGCGGGAGGGCAGATTCTTCTTTTGTAACGTAGATCAAAGCAATTGTCATGTTTTTTCTGCTACCGTGCTGTATCTTTTATTGACAGAGGGAAAGAACAGCCTCGATGTTCTCCTGCGAATATGCGTCTAACCGCCAGAGACGGGCCAGAGTCAACGCGTTGGCAGCAATTTGAGAAGTATCGCTGGCTGGGATATTCAGCTCGGCTAAAGTGACCGGGCTGCCGACTTTGCTGAACCAGTTGCGGAAGGCAAGGATAGTCTGTTCGGCACGTTCCGCATCTGTTCCACCGACCAGATTAAAGACACTGCGGCCCAGTCGAGCAATCCGAGCTGCGTCCTGCGGCAGCCGCCAGCGCAGCCAGCCCGGAATGACCACAGCCAGACCTGCCCCGTGCGCAACGTTATACAATGCGCTCAGAGAATGTTCAATCATGTGCATGGGAAAGGCGGTTTGCCCTAAACCAGCACCGGTGAGGCCATTCAGAGCTAACGTTGCCGTCCACATCAAAGCAGAGCGTCCGCCGTAGTCGCAAGGATCAGCGAGGCAGCGTTCGCAGGATTGCATCGCATTACGAATCAACCCTTCCATCAACTCCGCCTGCACCGGCACGTCCTCATCCGTGGTAGTCATGTAGAATTCCAACACATGGGCGATGGCATCCACGGCACCGTAAGCGGTGTAGCTCGGCGGCACTGTGAAGGTTTGTTCCGGGTCAAGGATGGACACCTTTGGGTAGAGCAGGCGATGGCTTAATGCAAATTTTCCTTTGCTGGCCTCGTTAGTGATCACTGTACCAGCATTCATTTCTGAACCAGTGGCGGCTAACGTGAGCACCGTTGTGATCGGCAGGGCGGTTTTAAGGGTTTGCTTGCCGATGAAAAAATTCCAGACATCGCAATCTGCTGGGCTACCTGCGGCAATAGCCTTGGCCGTGTCAATCACCGAACCACCACCCACCGCGACAATCACCTGAATATCATGCTCGCGCACCTTGGCGATGCCGGCCCGCACATGCTCCAGCAGCGGATTTGAGCAGACTCCGCCGTGTTCAATCACTGTAAGTCCGGCCTGAGCAAGTGAGGCTACGACCTGCCCGTGCAAGCCATTCTTTTTGATGCTGTTCTGACCATAGACTAACAGAGCGCGGTTGCCAAATTCAGCACTTTCTTTGCCAATAGATGGCACTGTACCACGTCCGAAGATGATCTTGGTTGGATTATGAAAGACAAAGTTTTGCATAAGTTATCCTGTAGCTGAGAAAAATTATTACCAATGCGGCTGATTACCAATGCGGTAGTTCATTACCTCCAGCGTATCGCTGATAACTACAAAAGCTCCTGGATCAATGCTGCGGACAATTCGCTTGAGCTGACCAATTTCTGTAAAGGTGATCACTGCATAGAGAATATGCTCTTCATTTCTGCTGTATGCTCCTCGGCCTTTGATGATTGTGGCTCCACGTCGGATGTCTTTTAGGATTTCCTGAGCAATTTCTTCCCATTTTGGCGAAATAATAAAGACTGATTTCCTTTGACTGAGACCTGTCACCACGATATTAAGCACCTTGGAGGTGACGTAAACTACAATCATGGTGTAAAGTACGGATTCAATGGAATAATACACTGAAATGATCAGCAGGACAATACAATTGACAGTTAGAATGGTATTGCCGATGTTAATCGAAAAACGCTTGAGCATAACCACAGAAAGAATATCCATGCCGCCTTGCGAACCAGAAGTCCGCAAGCAAAGTCCTGCTCCACCGCCAAGAATCAAACCAGCAAGCAGGGCATTCAGCATTTTGTCAGCAAGATTGAAGTGAATGAAGTTAACAAAAAGCAGAGCAAATGTCAATGTCATCGTACCGATGATACTGTAAAAGAAAAATCTTCTTCCAATGGTCATCCAAGCTAAGGCAAAAAGCGGCACGTTCAGCAACAGGTAAATCATACCGACATCAAGCACCGGAAGTATTTTATGCAAGATCAAGGCAATGCCGGTAACACCACCGGTGACGAAATTATTTGGAATCAAAATACCATTAACAGCCGTGGCGCAGAGGCTGCTGCCGATGCAGAGCAGGACGATGTCACTGATTACCTGCTGAGGAGATTCAAAGAGTGGTTTGGGTTTATTCGGCATAATATTTGATAAGGATTTACGCTCGTTATTCAATGCGCCAGAAAAATACGCGCCGTGACCCTACTGATTTCAGCGAATGAGTTATGCAGGAGGTTTAATAAAAAACAAGGGACGGTGCGAAAACCGTCCCCACGGCAGATCAATCTTCTTGCATCAACCAGCCAAAGCAGCCAACGCCTGTTTAATCCGCGTCATTCCTTCTTGAATAACCTCCATTGAGGTGGCAAACGAAAAACGAACAAAGGCATCTGCACCAAAAGCTGCACCCGGCACTGAGGCAACTTTGGCCTCGTCTAAGAAATAATCCGCCATTGCCACTGAATCTTTAATCACCTTGCCCTTGAATGATTTGCCGTAATACGCAGAGAAATTCGGAAAGACATAGAATGCCCCGCTCGGATTGACACAACTCACGCCTTCAATCGACTCCAAATCTTGAACAAAGAAATCACGCCGGGGCAGGAAAGCCTGCTTCATGATGCCGGGAAAATCCTGCGGCCCGATCAAAGCAGCTAAGGCCGCGTACTGGGCCGGGGTGCAGGGGTTAGAAGTCGATTGGCTCTGAATTTTGTTCATTGCCTTGATCAAATGGGCAGGCCCGGCGCAGTAGCCGATCCGCCAACCAGTCATGGCAAAGGATTTCGACACCCCGTTCAGCACCACGGTCTGTGTCTTCAGGCGCGGCTCCACATCCAGAATGTGCGGCAGTTTGCCGTCCAAATAGGTAATGGTCTCATAGATGTCGTCTGTAACCACTAACCAGCCGCGTTCCAAGGCCATTTTTGCCACTGCTTCCAGTGCCGTGGCGGAGAAAATCGAGCCTGCTGGGTTGGACGGACTGTTGAGGAAAATAGCCTTAGTCTTGCTGGTTACTTTAGCGGCTAACGTGTTAGGGTTGAGATCAAAATTCATTGCCTCATCCAAAGGTACCTCGACCGGCACACCGCCCGCAAGCTGGACGATCGGCGGATAAGAAACCCAGTACGGAGCCGGAATCAGCACTTCATCGCCGGGATTGAGCATGGCCTGAAAGATGTTGTACAACCCTTGTTTGCCGCCGCAGCAAACCTGAATCTGATCAGGATGATAGTCCCAGTCGTGATCCTCCTTAAAGCGCATACAGACCGCCTCGCGCAGCTCTGGAATGCCGGGTACCGCCGTGTAACGAGTGTGGCCGTCATCAATCGCCTTTTTTCCGGCCTCGCGTACATGCTCCGGGGTGTCGAAATCCGGCTCACCCACGCTGAAATTCAAAATATCCTCACCAGCTGCCTTGAGTGCTTTGGCCTTGGCGTTGACTGCCAGCGTCGGCGAAGGCGGTACTTGTAGCACCCGTTCGGCAAGATGGATGATTTCCTGAGCCATGATCTGTTCCTTATGAAGAATATGTTTATAGGGATGAAAATGCTTCCCTTCTGTATCAGGTTCGCTCTGTTTTAGCAACTGCAAACGTGCTTATCCAGGCAGAACAAGGGCAACTTTCGTGCCACCGCTTGGTCGCCTGCTAATAATCATCGAGCCGTTGTGATCCTTGATCACCCGTTGTACTAAAGCCAAACCAACGCCAGTGCCTGCGATCTTGGTGGTGTAGAAGGGATCAGTTGCCCGGCGGATGTCCGCTTCAGCAATACCAAGACCGCTGTCTCGCACTGCGATGCGCAGCTGTCCGTCTGCGGTCGCTGCTTCTATGATCAGCTTGCCGCCCTGCTCCATCGCCTCTACTGCATTGCGGATCAGATGAACAAAAACCTGTCTCATCTGTTTGGGATCAACCATACAGATGAGCTGGCGATCAATCATGATCACCTCGTATTCAATCCCCTGCTTCTGCATAGTGCTGTAAAATAGCATCAGTGATTTGATGAGCAATGGATAGAGCAGCACCTGTTCTATCGCAGGCTGTTCTTTATCGACAAAGTTAAGCAAGTCCTCCAGCGTATGCTCAATTTTGACTGCCTCTTTAATCATCATGCTGAGAAAATTGAGCTGTTGCGGATCACTGATCTTCCGACTGAGCAATCGAGCGGTGCCGCCAATAGCCGTGACCGGATTGCGGATGTTGTGGGCTAACTGTGCCGCTACTTGGCCAACCGCAGCATAACGCTCGGCCTCCACTAACATATCTTTGTTCTTGTCTAATTCCTCGGTGACTGTCTCTAACTCATTGATTTTATGCTCCATATGCATGTACATTCGCCAATGTTCAATTGCTAAACTGGCTTGGCTGGCAAAGCTCTCCAAAGCATGAACTAATTCTTCATCAATCTGCTTGCCAGTGACAAAATTATCGGCAATGATCACACCTAACGAATGATTCTGGGAGAAAAGCGGCACCACCACAAAGCTGTCCTCCTCCAAAAGACCCATCAACTCCACCGGCACCGGGCAGTCGCATTGGCCGCTGCAAACATTAATAGTCCGGCGTTCTGAGGCAGCGCGGAAGAGCAGATGCTCTTTGTCGGCAGACTCAATCCGCAATGCCCTGACAATCCGGTTCACTTCGCTATCCTCATGAAAATCATGCCCACGGACAGAATCGATGAGATCGTGAAAACTGAGGTCTTGTTTGTTAATCTCCTGCCAGATGCGGAGCGCGTCCTCTCGGCGGCCTGGCCCGATTGCCATCCGGCCTTCGAGTATCTGCTCGGAGTCATCGAAAAGAGCGAGAAAGGCTCGGTTGAAGCCCAGCCCTTCTTCAGCGGTGATACCTACCAAAATAGCCCGCAGAATTTCATCCAAGGCATTCATGCTGAGGTAGGCCGTGTTCATCTTTACTGACAGCTCATGCATCAATTGAAGGCGAAAATTTGCCTGCTCAATCTGCTTTTGATAACGACGGTTGTTGATCTTCAGCCGTCGTTTTTCCAGTACCTTGCGCACCGTCTCCCAGAATGGCTCAAACTGCACCGGCTTGGTCAGGTAATCGTCCGCGCCGTGGCGGATGCACTTGAGCGCGGTCTGGAGATCAGTCACGCCGGAGAGCATAATCACAGCGGTATCGGGATAAGCTGCCTTAATTTCTGGGATCAAATCCGCGCCGTTGCCGTCAGGTAGATTAATATCCAACAGCACCAAAGCCACCGGCACCTGCTTCAGCATCTGCCGAAATTCGGCCACCGAACCAGCGGTCATGGTTTTGAGGCAGCGGTGCTGGAGATACGCCTGAATGATATCGGCTATCTGGACGAAATCATCCACCGCAAGGACGACTTCGCCATCCTCAAGATAGACATCCTCATGCAGGAGCGCGGCAGGCTGATGGGGAGCTGGATCACACATGGCCGTTTTACGGGTAAAGGTTCTGCGGCAGAGGAACAGGAATGAATCTCCTCAATAATCATTACTACTTTATGCCTTTGTTGTTGACAACTGAAAAACGTCAACGTTATGCTGCGCCCCGGAGGAGATAATCAGAGACTATGGAGCAGATGAAAGAAATTTTCGGCCCGGCAGGTATTTTATCCCGGCACTTACCAGAACACGAGGCCCGTCTTGGCCAACAAAAAATGGCTGCGGCAGTTGCCAAGCTGCTGGCGCGGCAAGACGACCCGCCTGCTGCCTGCCTGATCGTGGAAGCAGAAACCGGTTTAGGTAAGACCTTGGCTTATCTGATTCCGACTGTTCTGAGCGGACGCAAGGCAATGGTCTCAACCAATACCCGCAATTTGCAAGATCAAATCCTTAGCCGCGAGATTCCTTTCATTCGCGAGCATCTTGCCCCTGATCTCAAGGCGATGTGCGTCAAAGGCCGCCAAAACTACCTCTGTCTGCACCGCTGGCACCAGCTCACGGCAGGTGGCCAGCAGGAATTGTTCGCCGCTGCCGAGGAAAGCGGGGACATCACAACAGCCCAGCTCCGCGCTTGGCTAAAAAAAACTACCTTTGCTGATCGGGCCGAACTCCCCAGTCTTTCTGGCAGCTCGTCGCTCTGGCAGAAAATTTGCTGCCAGACTCATTTCTGCCTCGGCTCGGACTGTCCTGATCACAGCCGCTGCTATCTGAACAAAGTTCGTCGTGAAGCCGCCACTTGCCAGCTTTTGGTGGTTAATCACCATCTTCTTTTTTCCGACTTGGCGGTGCGCCGGAGCGGTTATGGCGAAGTGCTGCCTCGTTATGAAACTGTTATTTTTGATGAAGCGCATCATTTGGAAGACATTGCCGCCCAATTCTTCGGCTTCTCCTTTTCCCGCTACCAGCTCGTTGACCTGATTGCTGATGTTGAAAAAGCAGCGCGGGAGAGCGGCGGCAAGCGGAAGCATAAAAAAATTTTCACTGCGGTGGAAAACTTAGCAGGAATAGGCGAACGTTTTTTCAACCTTTTCCCGCCACCTAAAGGCCGCTTCTCGCTGCCTGACCTTTTTGCAGCGCAACCCGTGCTTGTTCCGCTCAAAGACGCGCTCCGCGCTGATCTGGAATTTTTGGCCGACCAGTTAGAGCTAACTGCTGAAAAAGAAACCGACGGCCCGTGGAAGCAATTCTTGCCCCGCTGCGAAGACATGGGCGATTGCCTCGACCAAATCACGACCCAGCCCACTGCCGAGCAAAGCAGCCATGTCCGCTGGTTTGAGCGGAGCGAAAAAAACCTCACCCTGACTGCCACACCCATTGATGTCGCTACTGACCTGCAAAAGGTGCTTTTTGCTCAGGTGCAGCACTGTGTTTTTACCTCGGCCACCCTCAGCGCGGGCGTAGGCTTTGGCTATTTCAGCCGTCGCCTTGGTATTCCAGAAAACAGCCCGTCTCTTTCCTTTCCTTCGCCATTTGATTACAAAAAGCGAACCCTGCTCTATGTGCCAGACGGCAGTTTTCCTGAACCCAACGGCCCTGGCTACCGGGAAAAGCTGCATCAGGAAATCAAAAATTTGCTCATCTGCTCACGCGGGCGCGCCTTGGTGCTGTTTACCTCTTTCCAAGCCTTGGAGTTAGCTTGGCACAGCCTGCGTGACGAGCTGAACTACCCGTTGCTCCGTCAAGGTACAGCTTCCCGCCAGCAGCTATTGACCCGTTTCAGCGAGGAAACCGACTCGGTACTCTTTGCGGTGGCCAGCTTTTGGGAAGGGGTTGATGTGCCGGGAGAATCTCTGAGCATGGTCATCATCGACAAACTGCCTTTTGAAGTTCCCACTGATCCGGTGCTGTTGGCTCGGATTGAACGGATCAAGGCTACGGGCGGCAATCCGTTTTCGGAATTTCAGGTGCCAAGGGCAATTCTCGGCCTGCGGCAGGGCGTGGGTAGGTTGATGCGTCGGGCCGGAGACCGAGGCGTGGCTGCTGTCCTTGACGTGCGCCTGTTCACCAAGCCTTACGGCGGCAGGTTCATTGCCAGCCTACCGCCTTCGCCGCTGACTCGCACCATGCGGGAGGTAAAAAAATTCTTCGCCTCTTGAACCAATCCGCAGTTCACCTGTTATTATACCAAGGAAGAAAAAAAGATGAAGCCGTCCGCAGCGGAAACTGCTGCCCTGTTTGCTCAGATCGCTGACAACGCCGCCCACGCCGAAGAGTCCATGCGCTCTGATCTTGCCGCTACGCTGCGCGGCAGCGATCCGCTGCTGGCCGAGGTGTTGAATTACGCCCTGCTGGGCGGTGGCAAACGCCTGCGGCCTCTGCTGACTGCGATCAGCTCGCGGCTTTGCGGCAAAGGCGATAGGCAGCAGCTCCGCCTACTGGCCGCTGCCTTTGAATATCTGCACACCGCCACCCTGCTTCACGACGATGTGCTGGATCACGCCGAGAACCGCCGTGGCCGCAAGTCCGTAGTCAGTCAATACGGCACAGCCGCTGCTATTCTGGCCGGAGACTGGCTGCACGCCCGCTCCATGCACCTGATCGGTGCGCTGGCCGGACCGCAGGCTTTAGAGGTATTCTGCGCAGCCACCGCAGGCATGGTTGACGGTGAATTTCTTCAAATGCGCTGCGTGGCCGATCCTACTGTAACTGAAGCGCACTATCTGGCGGTTATTAGCAAGAAAACTGCTGGACTGATCAGCGCGGCCTGCGCAGTGGGTGCGCTGCACGGGCAAGGCAACTCAGAGCAGCTTGCGGCATTAACGCTGTACGGTGAAAAAATCGGCCTGTCCTTTCAAATTGCTGATGATTTGCTTGATTATCTTGGTGACGAGCAGGCCACCGGCAAGAAGGTCGGCAACGATTTTGCCGAAGGAAAAATGACCTTACCCCTGATTCATGCCCTCAGTCGTGCCGAAGGGCAGGACAAAGCCGAGCTTCTGCACAGCATTCAGGGTGATCGCCATAGCGCGGCCTGTGTAATTGTGCGACAAGTGATGAATAACTTGGGCAGTTTCATCTACTGCCGCCAACGGGCCGAAGAAGAAATGGCAACCGGATTAGCCGCGCTCTCCTGCTTTACTGAGGACAATCAGCAAGAAAACGTGGCTATTCTCCGTAGGTTGGCTCATTATGTTCTCAGTCGGGACCGGTGACACGATTCAACTCAGGTAAGGGCGATGGCGGAGCAGATCAAGATACTGATTGTCGATGATAAACCGAACAATCTTTTCACCCTGAAAACCGTTCTCCAAGAGGTGACGGCAGAGTTTGTCGAGGCCACCAGTGGCAACGACGCACTTAGAGAGCTGCTTCATCACGACTTTGCCTTAGCCATTCTTGATGTGCAGATGCCGGAAATGGACGGCTACGAATTAGCCCGACTAATCCGAGGCCGAGAGAAGACCAGTCGTTTGCCAATTATTTTTCTCTCCGCCATTTATTCTGACAGCTTTCACATCTTCAAAGGCTATAATTCAGGAGCGGTAGATTTCATCACCAAGCCGTTTCACCCAGAAATCCTGATCGGCAAGGTACTTTTCTTCATAGAAATCTATCGACAACAGCAACAACTGAAAGAAACCATCAGTGAATTAGAGCGAACTAAGCAATTAGTGCTGGAACAAAACCGGCAGTTAGAGCGGTTAGCTACCCATGATGAACTAACCGGTCTCTGTAATCGGCGCAAGCTGGCTGAAGTCATGAAGCGAGAGGTGGAACGGAGCCGACGCTACGGCACCGAGCTGTCGTTGCTTATGCTCGATCTCGACTATTTTAAACAGGTGAATGACAGCTACGGCCACGATTTCGGCGACTATGTGATTAAAGAATTTGCTGCTCGTATTCTCACCGGTCTCCGTAGTTCAGATTTTTCTTTTCGCTTTGGCGGTGAGGAATTCATCATTCTGCTGCCACAGACCAATGTCAGCGGTGCGTTAATCGCGGCGGAGAAAATTCGCAATCACTGCTTAGAACAACCCTTTGCCAACGGTCAATTCAGTATCAGCATGACTGTCAGCATCGGCATCGCTTCGTATCAAAATCACCAGCCGCAGCAACCCGATGACTTGATCTGCTGCGCCGACCGCGCCCTGTACCGCGCCAAAGAAAGCGGCAGAAACCGAGTGATCGTTTACAACAGCCTGACCAATCAATGCGCCGATGAAGAACCAGCCAGCCGCCAGCCGTAGTCGCACCGCCGTCAAAGGCGGTCTGCACACCAGACTGATCGCCTCCCATCTCTGTGTGGGCATTATTCCCCTGCTCTTCATCGGGGTGATGCTGTGGTTGATCGCCTCGCAGGGACTGAAGACGGTGGGCGGCCAAGGGGTTGCCGCTGTGGAGCAGGCTGCCTACGACGAGCTGAAGGTCATGTGCCAAATCAAGGAAAAGCAGATTGCCTCCTTTTTCAAGAAGATGGAAGGGCAGATGTATATGCTTCGGGACAATCCTTGGTTAATGCAGGTGTCTCAAGAATTTGGCCAAGTTTTTGCGGGTGCAGGTAACTCCGTAAGCTCGGATGCGTGGCAAAAGATAGCCAAAGAAAATGACTTCCTCTTCCAAGATGTCTGCCGTGATTTTGACTGGCACAACGTCTTTTTGATTAACGCTCAAGGCAGCATCATTTATTCCTTGAACAAAGCCTCTGACCTCGGCCTGTCTCTCAGTCGTCCGCCACTGATGAGCAGTTCATTAGGCAGGGCTTTTGCTCAACTCCAGCAGAACTCTGGCCAAGAGATGGCTTTTGGCGATTACGCGCCCTACGCACCACTCAATAACGAGCCTTCTGCCTTTCTCATCACTAGAATCAAGAACAAGGGCGAAGGCAATATCTTTCTGGCAGTGCAGCCTTCCACAGAAGCACTGCGGAATATGATCAGGTTAGTCTCTGAGCATAAAAAAACATTAGAGGCGTATTTAGTGGGCAAGGACGGCTACATGCGGTCTGATTCATTGGTGGCCCCGGAACGCTACAGTCGGGTGGAGTCTTTTCGGCAGGGCAACAAAGTCAACACTGAGGCCAGCCGCAACGCACTCAAAGGCGAAAGCGGCACCGGAGTTATTACGGATTATCTGGGTAACACAGTGCTGTCCTCGTGGAGTTCGGTTGATGTCTTTGGCGTGCGCTGGGCACTGATTTGCGAGGTCAACGAGAGTGAAGCCCTGCGCTACAAGACCGTGATGAACAAGACCAGTGCCGAGGCAAGCCGTCAAGTGGTGAACTCCATCATCGCTGCCCTGCTGCTGACTTTTTTGGCAGTGGGTGCGGTAGCGTGGTTCATTGCCCGTTCAATCAGCAAGCCAATTATCTATGCAGCAGGAGTGGCAGATATCATTGCCGCAGGTGACCTTACGCAGCGGCTTCATCTGCGGCGTTCGGATGAAATCGGCCAGCTGGCCGATGCGCTCGACTTTATGGTTGATACGGTGGCCAAGAACTTCCGCCATAAGGCTGGCATCGCTGAGTTGTCTGAGCAGACTCGAGGACAGCAGGATGCACGAATGCTGGCCCAGACCATCACCAGCTTTCTCGTCCGCTATCTTGGTGCGCAGATGGCCTCGCTTTATCTTGCTGACAAAAGTGGAAAAGCCTTACTTATGACCGGCAGCTACGCCTTCAGTAAACGCAAGGGCCTCAATTCGATGATTGAGCTGGGCGAGGGGTTGGCCGGGCAGGCCGCGCTGGAGAAGTCGCTCATCTCTGTCACTGATCTACCTGAAGGCTATGTTCGCATCAGCTCGACGCTGGGTGACGCTGCGCCTTGTAACATCGTGGCTGCTCCTTTTCTTCATGAAGACCGGTTGGTGGGTGTGATTGAGCTGGCCTCGTTCAAAGAATTCTCTGATGCGGATATGAATTTCCTCCGCGATGTAACCAGCAGCATTGCCATTGTCTTTGATGTCGCCCGTCGTCGCCAAGAGGTGCAGGAGCTGCTGGAAGAGACCCAACGGCAGTCTGAGGAACTGCGGCATCAGAGCGAAGAGCTGAAGACGACCAACGAGGAATTAGAGGCGCAGACCGTTGCGCTGAAAGAGTTCCAAGAGGAATTAGAAAGCCAGCAAGCGGAGTTAGAGGCCACCAACTCCCGCCTCAAAGAGAAAACCGAGGCACTGATCTCACAGAAGAATGAGATTGAGACACGCAACCAAGAGCTGATTGCCGCCCGCGAGGAGATTGAGGAGCGTTCGCGCGATTTAGCCTTGGCTTCCAAGTATAAGTCCGAGTTCTTGGCCAACATGAGCCACGAGCTGCGCACCCCGCTCAACAGCCTGCTGCTGCTCTCCCAGACGCTATCGGATAACAAGCAGGGCAATCTGACCGAACATCAGCAGGAAGCTGCCGGAGTGATTGTTGAGTCAGGTAAAGACCTGCTCAACCTGATCAACGAGATACTTGATCTGTCTAAGATTGAGGCAGGTCGGGTGGAAGTGGAAGCCGAGGAAGTGCCGTTGACCGAGGTGGCTGAGAACGCCCGCAATCTCTTCCGGCACATGGCCGAGCTGAAAGGGTTAGAGTTCTCGGTCAGCATTGATCCCGCCTTGCCAGAGAACATCTTCACCGACCGCAAGCGAATCGAGCAGATTGTGAAGAACTTCATCGGCAACAGCATCAAGTTCACTGAAACAGGCAGCGTTAGGCTGGCTTTCACCCAACCGCCAAAGAACACTCGCCTCCGCCGTGAGGGTTTGCTGGCTGACGAGAGTATTGCGATCAGCGTGACTGACACCGGCATTGGCATTCCGCAGGATAAGCAGAAGATCATCTTTGAGGCGTTCCAGCAGGCAGACGGCTCCACTGGCCGCAAGTACGGCGGTACTGGCCTTGGCTTGTCGATTTCGCGGGAGTTAGCTGCGTTGCTTGGCGGCGAGATTCAACTCGTCAGTGAGCCGGGCAAAGGCTCAGTCTTCACCCTCTATCTACCCCTGAGCTGTCCTGAGACCCCAGACGAAAAGGAAAGAACACCGACTGCACCGCCTCGGCCTGCTGCCTTCTCGTTATCACCCAGACAGCAGCCGCCGCAGGAGATACCTACTGACGACCGCAACCGCCTGACTCCTGAGACGCGCAGCATCCTGATCATTGAGGATGACCGCAAGTTCGCTAAGATTCTCATGGATCAATGCCGTCAGCGCAGCTTCAAAGTCTTGGCTGCTGAGACCGGTGAAGAGGGACTTCAGCTGGCCGAGCGGCATCAGCCCACTGGCATTATCCTTGACATCAAGCTGCCCGGCATTGACGGCTGGACCGTGCTAACCAGTCTGAAGACCAATCCCAGCACCCGGCATATCCCGGTACATATGATGTCAGTGGAGGAAGGCAGTCGAGAAGCCTTCCGGCAGGGTGCGGTGGGCTTCTTCACTAAGCCAGTAGATCAGGAACAGATCGCTGAGGCACTGGCCCGCTTTGAGTCAATCAGTAGCAGCAAGGTCAAGCGACTTTTGGTGGTGGAGGACGACAATGTCCTGCGAGCCGCTTTGGTTGAGCTGGTAGGCAGCGAGGACACCGTGATTGAGGAGGCCAAGACCGGTGCAGAAGCCAATGAATTGCTGCACAGCCAGCAGTTCGACTGCATGGTCTTAGACTTAGGCTTACCCGACTGCAACGGCATCGAGCTGCTGCGCACGTTAGTCGCCGAGCAAGGTCTCAGGGTGCCGCCGGTGATTATCTACACTGGTAGGGAACTGAGCCGCGACGAGGAGAAAGAGCTGAACAAGTATGCCGAGTCGATCATCATTAAGAATGCCCGCTCCCGCGAACGGCTTTTAGACGAGACCTCGCTCTTTCTGCATCGGGTGGTGGAGCAAATGCCAGACAAGAAGCAAGAGATCATCACCGGACTGTACGATCAAGAGAACATCTTCAAGGGCAAGCGTATCCTTTTGGTTGATGATGACATGCGGAATGTCTTTGCCCTCTCTGGTATTTTAGAGGACAAAGGCATGGAAGTGATCATCGCTGAAGATGGGAAGAAAGCCCTGAAGGCTTTAGCTGAAGACGGGCAAATTGATTTAGTGCTGATGGACATCATGATGCCAGAGATGGACGGCTACGAGGCCACCCGTAAGATCAGGGCGCAGCGCGAGTTCCGCGATCTGCCGGTGATTGCCCTGACTGCCAAGGCAATGAAGGAAGACCGGGAAAAGTGTATTGAGGCCGGAGCCAGCGACTACTTGGCCAAGCCGATTGACTTAGAGCGGTTGCTGTCGATGATGCGAGTTTGGTTATACAGATAGATAGTCAAGATATTCATGCTGATAACAAGAAAAGAGCCTGTCGGTCAATCACCAGAGTGGTTGGTACCAAGGTACCAGAGTAGTTTCTGGTTAGGTATTCTCATACCTAACGGAAAGGTATTCTCGTACCCAACGGAAAGGTATTCCCATACCAAACGGGGAGGTACTCTCGTACTCAACGAGAAGGTACTCTCGTACTCAACGAGAAGGTACTCTCGTACCTGTGGCTCGGCAAGGGATGGGCGATGACTTCAGGCGAGCTGGAGGCTATCGAGATCGATCTGCTGTTAGAAGCAGTCTTCCGTCGTTATGGCTACGACTTCCGCAGCTATGCGCGGGCCAGCGTGGTACGGCGGCTGCGGCTCCTGCTGGAGCAGAGCGGCATTGCCTCGGTAGGCGAGTTGATCCCCAAGTTGCTGCATGAACCTGCCTTCTTCCAAGAGCTGCTTTTTGCCTTCTCGATCACTGTGTCCGGCATGTTTCGTGACCCAGAGTTCTTCCGTTCGCTGAGGGAGAACGTGGTGCCACTGCTCAAGACGTACCCCTTTATCCGAGTCTGGGTAGCAGGCTGTGCTTGCGGCGAGGAAGCCTACTCCTTGGCTATTCTGCTCAAAGAGGAAGGATTAGCTGCTCACTCAACTATCTATGCTACCGACATCAACGACCAAGCATTAGCGGTGGCGAAAGAGGGTATCTATCCGCTCCGGCAAGTACGAGAATACACAGAGAACTATCAGAAGAGCGGGCCGCACGATTCGTTCAGCAGATATTATCACGCCTCGCATGACCACATCGTCATGAACCGAGAACTAAAAAAGAGCATCACCTTTGCTAATCATAACTTAGTCTCTGATCACGTCTTTGCCGAGATGCACCTTATTCTTTGCCGCAATGTGATGATCTACTTTGATCGGGAACTGAAAGATCGGGTGCTGCGACTCTTAGACAGCAGTCTGATCCGGGGCGGTTTCCTCTGTCTCGGCACCAAGGAAAGCCTGCGCTTCTCCTGTGGTGATGGTCGCCATGACGAGATCGATAGCAAGAATAGAATCTACCGCAAGCGGGTACTGGAAGCCGGAGAAGGACGCACGCGATGAAGAAGTACCGAGCTGTGGTTGCAGGTTGCTCCGCAGGTGGAATGCAGGCCGTGGCGACGCTGCTGGCCCAGTTAGGTACGAGCTTTCGGTTGCCGCTGATCATTGTTCAGCATCTGCACCGCGAACAGGGCGAATACCTGTTTCGCTTTTACAGCAGCAGCACCCATCTCAAGGTACAGGAAGCGTCTGAGAGAGAGAAGATATTGCCCGGCAATGTCTATGTAGCTCCTCCTGACTACCACTTGTTGATTGAGCACGATGAGACCTTTTCCTTGTCGGTGGAGGAGAAGGTCAACTTCTGTCGTCCTTCAATTGATGTGCTATTTGAGAGCGCGGCTGATGTCTATGGCCCTGCCTTGGCTGGAGTTGTTCTTACCGGTGCCAATAGCGACGGCGCACTCGGCCTGAAACGAATCAAGGACTGTGGTGGCCTGACCTTGGTGCAGCGACCTGAGACCGCCCAGTTCCCAGAAATGCCGCGTTCTGCCCTACTTTGTGTGCACGCTGATCAGGTGCTGACTATCGAGGAGATAGGCAGGTTTTTGATGACACTGAAGCCTGAGGCCGCTTACTAGACCTCCTGCATAAGTCATCCGCAAGCAATTTTCATGAACTGCGTTGAGGCGGTGATCAAAACGCAGGGCAAAGACCAAGCCGCGCTGATGCGGCACCTTTAATTCTCAGGAGGAAACGCGATGACGCAGGAATCACCGAAAGAGCTGTCCTTTCTCGACCACTACCTGACCCTGTGGATATTTCTGGCAATGGGCATCGGGGTCGGCATCGGCTTTGCCTTCCCCCGTGCTGTCAGCAGCTTGAACAGCATGGTCTCAGTCGGCACGACCAACATCCCGATTGCGGTCGGCCTGATCCTCATGATGTATCCGCCATTAGCCAAGGTGCATTATGAAGAGCTGGGCGATGTGTTCCGCAACTGGAAAGTCCTCGGTTTGTCGCTCGTGCAGAACTGGCTGATCGGCCCGGTCCTGATGTTCCTGCTTGCTGTCATCTTTCTGCGCGATTACCCCGAATACATGACTGGTCTCATCCTGATCGGTCTGGCCCGCTGCATAGCAATGGTCATTGTCTGGAATGAGCTGGCCAAGGGCGACAACGAGTACGCCGCCGGTCTGGTGGCCTTCAACAGCATCTTCCAAGTTCTGTTCTACAGCCTGTACGCCTGGGTGTTCATCACCGTCCTGCCGGGATGGTTCGGGATGACAGGCAGCATCGTTGACATCACCATTAGCGAAATCGCCAAGAGCGTGTTCATCTATCTGGGCATTCCCTTTCTGGCAGGCTTCTTCACCCGCCTGCTGCTCATCCGTGCCAAGGGCAAAGACTGGTATCACAGCGTCTTTGTGCCGCGCATCAGCCCGCTCACGCTGATCTCTCTGCTCTTCACCATCGTGGTGATGTTCTCCCTCAAGGGCGATGCCATCGTCTCGCTGCCCTTGGACGTGCTGCGCATCGCTGTGCCGCTGCTGATCTACTTCCTGATCATGTTCTTTGCCTCCTTTTTCATGGGGCGCATGGTCGGGGCAGACTACGGCAAGACGGTCACGCTCGCCTTCACTGCCGCCAGCAACAACTTTGAGCTGGCGATTGCCGTCGCAGTGGCCGTGTTCGGCATCGGTTCCGGCGCAGCCTTCGCGGCGGTCATCGGGCCGCTGATCGAAGTGCCAGTGATGATCGCGCTGGTCAATGCGGCCTTCATGCTGCGGAAGCGGATGTTCAATGAACCCAGCCTTTGATAAATTTCTGCAACACAATCATGGACGCAGCAGCATCCAGTTCCATCCGGCATTTAGCAGGGCACCCTTGAGGATGATTCAGGTAGCGGCGAAAAATCTTTCGCCCTGGCACCAGCACGGTAATACCAAACAGGGCAAAAGATTTGTTGCCCCTACGCCACGATGCCGTCGGCACGCATGGTTCCTCCTGCCGAGCACACATGCTTGCTCGTATCCAGCACGCACGCTTGCTCACACCCAGCACACATGCGTGCTCAAACCCGGCAAGCAGGCTTACTGCTGCTGACCAAGCGTGCTTGCTCCGAATGCCATACAACCCCACAAACAACACAGGAGAACAGGCGATGACGAATGACGAGCTACTGAGGGTGATAAAGAGTGCAAAGGCAAACAGGGCGACTGAGCTTGACCTATGCAATAAAGGATTAACCGTCCTGCCGCCTGAGATTGGCCAGCTCAGTAATCTGGGAGCACTTGACCTCAGCGGCAACCAGCTCACCGCCCTGCCGCCTGAGATTGGCCAGCTCACCATGCTAGCGGAGCTTTACCTTAACTTCAACCAGCTCATCAGCCTGGCGTGGCTTCACCTCAGCGGCAACCAGCTCACTACCCTGCCGCCTAAAATCTGCCAGCTCACCAAGCTGGACAAACTTTACCTCGGCGGCAACAAGTTCACCACCCTGCCGCCTGCGCTGTTCCAGCTCACCAGCCTGACGGGGTTTCACCTCGGCGGTAACCAGCTCACCACTCTGCCGCCTGAAATCTGCCAGCTTGCAAAGCTGGAGCAACTTGACCTCCGCAACAACCAGCTCACCGCCCTGCCGCTTGAGCTATTCCAGCTCACCAGCCTGATGGTGCTTGGCCTTGACATCAACCCTCTCACCTCCCCACCATATGAAATAGCTATTAAGGGGATTTATGCCGTTCGCCAGTATTTTACCGCACTACACACACGCAGATAGCTTGCTCTCAGGGTGCCATAGGTCGCTCCTCTAATTACGACGCTGGTGGACTTCCTCCATGAGGACTTTCTGCCGCTGTCCGTGCTGCCCCGCTTCATGGTCAAGCTGCATAAGGACATCAAGGGCGAGCAGCACTGGCGCACCGGCGTGGTCTTGCAGGACAAGGACGGCGGCGCGCAGGCTGCGGTCAAGGCGGATTACGAGAAGCGGCGCATCAGCCTCTGGGTGAACGGCCCGCGCCGCAAGGAGTACCTGCACTTCCTCTGGTACTCGCTGCGGGAGATCAACGCCAGCTTTGAGAAGCTGCGCGTCCGGGAGCGTGTGCCCATGCCCGATGACCCGGAACGCACGGCGGATTACGAGACCCTGCTCAAGCACGCCCAGCGGGGCAATGACCTGTATATTCCCGATGGCTCGGACAAGGAATACAGCGTGAAGGAGCTGCTGGGACTGGTGCAGCCGAAGGACAAGGGAGAGCTGCGCAGTGTCATGCAGAACATAGATAAGCAGCAGGAGGACAAGGAGTCGGCGGCAGAGGTGTTCAACCGTGTTGTTGAACCAAAGATCACTATCCTCGGCATCACCTTCAACATCAACGAGCTGTTCGCTGTGATCCTTGGCCGTGAGAGAAAGAAGAGGAAATAGACGGCTGGCTGCCAGCGAAGGAGCTGGTCTTGAGAATGCCACAAGCCAGATAAACAAACAACAAAGGAGACTGCAATGAAGATCCAGATACTGGGCACTGGCTGCCCCAAGTGCAAGAAGCTGGCGGAACACGCCGAAGCTGCTGCCAAAGCCCTTCAGCTTGACTGCCAGATCGAGAAGGTCACAGACATCCGTCAAATTATATCGTTCGGTGTGATGACGACACCTGCCTTGGTTGTGGACGGCGAGGTGAAACTGGTCGGCAAGGCTTCCTCGGTGGATGAGCTGAAGGCTATGCTGGCAGGAGGAGCAGGAAAATGAGAAAGAGCATCCGCATCATCGCCTTGGCCCTGTCGGTCTTCGCCTTCAGCGGCGGCGCGGCACTGGCTGAGGAAGCCCCGGCCAGCGGGCAGGCGCAGCGCGTCGAGCAGAGCAAGACGCGGGTCTATTACTTCCACGGCAACATGCGCTGCAAGACCTGCAAGAAGATTGAGGCCCTGACCAAGAAGACCTTGGAGGAAGGGTTTGCCACCCAGCTCAAGGACGGCTCAGTGGAATTGCAGGTGGTCAATGTGGACGAGACCGAGAACGAGCACTTCGTTGAAGAGTATCAGTTGGCAACGCGCTCGGTGGTGGTCTCCAAGATGGAGGGCGGCAAGGAAACAAAGTGGCGGCGGCTGGATAAGGTTTGGCAGCTCGTGCATGACGAGCCTGCGTTCAGCGACTACCTCCGCACCGAGATAGCCGCTCTCAACCAAGGCGCAGGCTCATGAGCGAGTCCATCCTCATGCCGCTGGCCTCGGCGCTGGCCTCGGCCTTCTGGCTCGGCATCCTCACCTCCATCAGCCCCTGCCCGCTGACCACCAACATCGCCGCCATCTCCTACGTGGGACGGCGGGTGGGCAGACCGGCCAGCGTCTTGCAGGCAGGGCTGCTCTACACCGCCGGGCGCACTCTGGCCTATCTGCTGCTCGGAGTGCTGCTGGTCGGCAGCCTGCTCTCTGCGCCCTCGCTCTCGCAGATGCTGCAAAAGCACATGAACATGGCCCTCGGCCCGGTGCTGATCGTGGTCGGCCTGATTCTGCTGGAGGTCATCCGCCTGCCTGCGGGCAAGGGCGGCGGCCTGAGCGCGGCCTTGCAGAACAAGGCTGATTCTCTTGGCATCGGCGGGGCCGGGCTGCTGGGCATGGTCTTCGCCCTCTCCTTTTGCCCGACCTCGGCGGCCCTGTTCTTCGGCTCGCTCCTGCCCTTGGCCGTGCAGCAGCAGTCAAGCCTGCTCATTCCCGGCATCTACGGACTGGCCACCGGCCTGCCGGTGCTGCTCTTCGCCCTGCTGCTGGCCTTTGGCACCAACAAGGTCGCCCAAGCCTTCAACCGCATCACTGCCTTTGAACGCTGGGCGCGGCGCATAACCGGCCTGCTCTTCCTCGTGGTGGGCGGCTATTACTGCGCGGTGTATTTTTTGTGAATCATGCGCTGAGTGCGCTATGGCAATATCCCTGTTGACAGAGGCAGTACCGGTAGTTAATCTGGCCCATCAGCCAGTTTCTACCTGTCTGCAATTGTGCTGGATAGGCAGAATTGGTTATCTCCAACGCAAGGAGGTTGTGTTATGGCACTGTGTCCCTCATGTAAGGCAAAAGTTGTAGCAGGCAGCCGTTGGTGTGTTCCGAAAAATCATCGCTCATCCCCACGACCATTCATCGGGAGTGCTTTTGTCCGGGGGATACTCGTTCTTTTGCCGGGGCAATAGCACATATCCAGCAGACCTCTTGCGTTAAGCAGGGGCTCAAGTTGCGGCTTACGCAAGAGGTCTATTTAAATTACCTGACGATGCCTTTTTTCCCTGAAGCCTGAATGGTTCAGCTGCCTATTATGACACATCTTGATCACCGTCTGCACGAGCATCTTCAGTCCCTTGATGCGCAGGGACTGTTGCGCTCTATCGTGCAAACGAAGCCGCTTGCCAAAGGACGGATCGAGGTTGAGGGCAAACAGTATCTCAACCTCTCTGGCAACGATTACCTAGGCCTTGGCAGTGATGCAGCTTTACTTCGCGAGTTCTACGCTAACCTTACAAGCGATAACGATTGTAGATTATTTGCTCTAGGAAGCGGTGCATCCCGTCTGATGACCGGTAGTAGTGCAGCATATCAGCAGCTGGAGGACTCGCTGGCTAGGCTCTACGGCAAAGAAAGGGCATTGGTCTTCAACTCTGGCTGGCAGCTCAACACGGGCGTGCTCTCGGCCATCATCCGCAAGGATGATTTTGTCTTAGCTGATCGGCTCTGCCATGCCAGCCTGATTGACGGGCTACGGCTAACAGGGGCGAAGGTCATCCGTTATCCGCATCTTGACTACGAGAAGCTGGAGAAGCTACTGCGGCAACATTGCGGCCCATCCAGGATGGTCTTCATCGTCACTGAATCTATCTTTTCGATGGACGGTGACTGCGCTGATCTGCCCGCGTTAGCGGCTCTACGGCATAAATATGGGGCGGTACTGTATGTAGATGAGGCGCATGCGGTGGGCGTGCGTGGTGAGCGTGGCTTGGGACTGGCGGAAGAGCAGGATGTCCTCGATCAGATTGATCTGCTCATCGGTACCTTTGGTAAAGCTTTGGCCGGACAGGGTGCGTTTGTTGTTGGCAGTCGTCTTTTGTGCGATTTTTTGGTCAATACAGCCCGTTCGTTGATCTTCACTACCGCTTTACCGCCTATTTGCATCCATTGGCTCAATTTCGTCCTGCAAAAAATTGTCACGATGACCGATGAACGCCTGCGTCTGACCGAATTAGCCGATCAGCTACGCACTCGGTTGCATCAGCTAGGTCTTGTCACCGGTGGCTCGAGTCAAATTGTGCCGGTTATGATCGGCGATTCGGCGCAAGCAGTGGCTGTAGCAGAGCAGCTGCAAGGTCAAGGCTGGTGGGTAAACGCAGTCAGGCCACCGACTGTCCCTCCGAATACAGCTCGGCTCCGTCTTTCCCTCAGTGCGACCATGAACTCGACGCAATTAGATGGTTTGCCTGAACAAATTTTAGCTAGAATCAAGCCATGAAGAGTTGCTGGCTCCAGCGTAAGGGTAGTAAGGACTGTCTGCTGTTCATGAGCGGCTGGGGCATGGGGCCAGAGCCGTTCTCAGAGGTGGATTTCGGCTTGGCCGATGTGCTGATGGTCTTTGATTACCGCAGCATGGACAGCAGCGAACTCTTCAACCTCCTGCCTGCGGGCAATTTACACCTGCTGGCTTGGTCGATGGGAGTCTGGGCAGCGTCTTGGCTCTCGCAGCATGACCCCCGCTTTGCTGCTCTGCGTTTTAGCTCATCAACGGCCATCGGCGGTACACTCAGTCCCATTGACAACCGTTGCGGCATTCCCGTGCAAGACTTTGAAGAGATGCTGGGCAGCTTCTCCCCAGCAAAGCAAGAGTCTTTTTACCGCTCGATGTTCGACTGTGATGAAGAAGCGGAACGCTTTTTGCTCTGCAAGCCCTGCCGTTCGGTGGAACTGCTCTGGGATGAGCTGGAGAATCTCTATAAACTCTGCCGCAGCAGCTCCTCGGCTCGGCTGCCAGACATCTACAACCGCCGAATCATCACCACCCGCGACCGCATCTTTCCGGCTCGCAATCAAGTGCGTGCGTGGGGCAAGGAAAACTGCGTCTTAGGAGCGCTGCCCCACTTTCCATTCTATAGCCAAGAGCGTCGTATCATCATCCCAACTCAGGAGGTGTAATCATGTACAATTGGTATGTTGCTGTCAATGGACAAACTGTAGGGCCGTTTTCTCAAGATCAGCTACTCGCCGGACTGCGTTCAGGGCAGTACAATAGCGCAACAATGGTCTGGCGCGAGGGTTTTTCCGACTGGCTACCGATTGCTCAAGTCGCTGAACTGGCGAATCCGAGCGCAGCAGCTGGGCGGCAAGCTCCCCCGCCTATGGTGAGCCGTCATCATGCTCATGAGATTGATTATGAGATATTCGGACATGAAATGCAGTTTGTTGAGGTTGAGCTGGACCCGCAGGAAAGTGTGATCGCTGAAGCAGGCAGTATGATGTACATGAGCGATGGCATCCGCATGGATACTATCTTCGGAGACGGCTCTGCTTCCTCACAGTCGGGCGGCTTCTTTGATAAGATGCTCGGTGCAGGCAAGCGATTGATCACCGGCGAGAGTTTGTTCATCACCGTGTTTACCTTTATCGGCCAAGGCAAGGGGCGAGCGGCCTTTGCTGCGCCGTATCCGGGCAAGATTATTCCGCTTGATCTGAGCAAATACGGCGGACGGATCATCTGCCAGAAAGATGCCTTCCTCTGCGCAGCTAAAGGAGTTGCCGTGGGCGTGGCGTTCCAGAAGAAGATCGGCGTGGCCCTCTTCGGTGGCGAAGGCTTCATCATGCAGCAATTAGACGGCGACGGCCTTTGCTTTGTCCATGCGGGCGGTACCATTGTTGAACGTGAACTGGCAGCAGGCCAGACCTTGCGGGTTGACACGGGCTGTCTCGTTGCCCTGACGCAGACGGTGAAGTACGACATTGAGTATGTGGGCAACGTTAAATCAGCGGTCTTTGGTGGTGAAGGCTTCTTCTTTGCGACGCTGCGGGGGCCGGGACATGTTTGGCTGCAATCACTGCCTTTCTCACGTCTTGCTGGAAGAATTTGGACGGCTGCGCCACAGACCGGAGGCAAGGGCGTGGATCAAGGTTCGGTGATCGGTGGTCTTGCTAATCTGTTTGAGAAGTAAGTGAGATAGCTGGTTGTGGGTTAAATCCGTTGATTTTTATTTTTTTTGGATATATTTAGGAGTTACGCAGTTGAAATAAGAAGCGCATGTCGTGCTGCTGGCAGATGCTGGTTATCAAGGTGTGGCGGTGAATTCAACTTGTAAGTGCAACTTTTGTCTGGTTGTAAGAAAAGTGAGTTGTGGTAGTATGCTGGCTCATTTCTTACCGGCAAGCAAGAGAAGCACGGATGAAAAACTACACACAACTCACCGAAGCAGAGCGTAACCAAATTTACGCCTTAAAGCAAGCAGGGCATCAGAAATCAGCCATAGCCTTGCAGCTTGGCCGACACAGATCAACTATCGGTCGAGAATTACAGCGTAATAGCGGTGAACGCGGCTATCGACCCAAGCAGGCACAACAACTGTCTGGTCAACGCCGCCAAGAAAAGACCAAGCTAAGAATTTCTGAAGAAATATGGCATATTGTCAATGATCTTCTCTGCGAAGATTGGAGTCCTGAACACATCAGCGGCTGGCTATCCGCAACCAAAAATCTTCAGGTCAGTCATGAACGAATCTATCAATGCGAATTAGGAGTTAAAACCAATCCATTATTCCTGTACTATACGCCGGTAAAGCACCATCTTTGCCGACTTGACCGCAGGAGGAATAAATGGATTGGCAATAACGTGTTATAACATTTTTTTATTACATGGACAAGCATCGCGCATCCGGCCTGTTTATTTGTGCAGAACGGATGAGCAACAATTCCAATCCAGAATTCAGCGATGCCGAGGTTCTGACGGTTTATTTGTGGGGGATTATGAATGGTCACCGGAAAGTGAAGCCTAGTTATGAATACGTTCGGAATCATCTGAAGGAATGGTTTCCAAAACTTCGGGCATATGCAACGTATATTCAGCGACTGAACCGTCTCCCTCAAGTTTTTGCCGGACTGCTTTCTCTCATTCAGAATGATTTCGCTCCGCTGCCTGACGCAGGATATGTCCACCTGATCGACTCCATGCCGATCATGACCGCAAACGCCCGGCGCAGCAGCCGGGCGAAAGTTTCCCGTGAAATCAACGACAAAGGGTATAATTCCGTCAAAGAAACGTATTTTTGCGGCCTCAAGCTCCATATCTTTGCTGTCCGAAGAAATGGGCGGCTTCCTCTGCCTGATTATATCGGAATCACACCGGCAAGCACAGCGGACATTAATGTCCTGAAAGAAATTGCCGACGATTTGCACGACACTTCTGTCTATGCGGACAAAGCGTATGTCAGCAATGCGCTCAAGCAGCGTCTGGAAGAACAGAACACCTCTTTGAATACGCCGTTCAAAAGAAAGAAAGGGCAGAAACTCAGCGTGATGGACGAAATCCTATCATCGGCTGTCAGCATGGTCAGGCAGCCCATTGAGTCGCTGTTCAACTGGATTGACGAAAAAACCGGCATCCAAACTGCTTCAAAGGTTCGCTCAACACAGGGCTTGCTTGTTCATGTCTATGGAAAATTAGCGGCCGCCATGTTGCTGCTTACTGTTGCTGCTTACTCCTATTTTCAACTCCTAATTCGCATTAACAATACATTTCACCTAATGTGCAACTCTTTTTAGCTTACAAGTTACACGAAATAGCCTCTTGAAAATACAGGAATTGTACTGAATAGCCGATATTAAAAACACTAAAGATCGTATGCTCAATAGGTTTGCTTTAAAACATTTCAGCAAATGAGAGCCTACTGTTTCCCGGCAAACTTCCTGATTATGTGCAGACGGCGAGATGCCCAAGTATGGGGTTACCATGTCAACCAGTTGGGATCACAATCAAATTAAAATCGCAGTAAGACTGTCTTCAGCGACACACTATCCAAAAAAGGGTAATAGAGATCTGTGAGTGATCAATGAAATAAAATACAATCGTTGTAGTGATTAATAAATCTCCAAACAGATGCAGTTAAGTTTTCAATGCTTCTCGAAAACGAAAATGTCTTCCTGACTAATGCCGACACTCTCTGCCTGAATGTTAAATTAATCCTTTCGATATGACTTGTTTTTCCGCTTCCTTTACTGACAACGCTGTGTCTTTCCGCAGGAAATACTTTTCCGTAAG
>NQJD01000011.1 GCA_004284765.1 Candidatus Electronema aureum | reverse complement strand
CTTTCATAAGAACGGCGTTTGGCTGGCGGGCATTCGCCCTCTGAAAACTGAGACCAAGTCGGAAGTCAACTTTTTCAATATTATATTGTTTTTAATGGTAAATTCAATGTGTTTTTTAGGGAGCCGTCCGCTTTGCCACTCATGGTTCACCATTACCCTTTTTCAGGACAGCTTTGTCCAAGGCGATATCCCCTGTTTTCACCTCGCTATCGATATCCTCAAATTTTTTCATCAGGTTATCGATTCTGGCCGCATGAGCTTGCGCTGTGGTTTTAAAACTGATGCCTGACTTCTCCGCCTCTTCACTGGCAGCTCGCATCTGCTCCGCGTATGCATCCAGCTCCTTCCCGATGTTTTCATCGGCCACTCTGAGAGTTCTCCGGCTGAGTATAGTCGCCGTTTTTGCCTCTATAGCTTTCAGTTTGCTCTCGCTAAGAGCAAGCTTCTGCTTGAATGCAGGCGGAACCGGGGGCGCAGCAAACGTCACGCTGCCGACCAGCGAAAAACTTGCAGCAAGCAGCAACAGACAGAACGATTTTCTTACAATCATTTTCTACTCCTTTTCCTTGCAAAGAAAGTATGATTACAGCTAGTGAATGATTTACTCCTATTAACTATAAATCTTTCATTTGTAAATTTCTTTTTTTTGATGAAATAGATCAATTTCGCTTAGAACTAAACACACACCTTCCATTTCCGCAACAATCCTGCATTATACCCTGTACCACTTCCCTATGCTCGAATCTTCCATGCTATAAGCACTACATTTTTCTTTTCAACGTCTCCATCCGTCGCCAAAAGCGGAGTAGCGCTTGCCTTGCCTCTACATCAGCAATCGTTTCGGCCATTGCCCGAAATTCGCGTTCGGCAGCGGGATCAACTTGGGTTGGTGGCGGTACGTATGGTTCGGCGGGCGGAGCAGCAAGATCAACGGGCTGGAGCGTCCAGCGGAGATCACTCACCCGCTGTTGCTGGTGCAGGAAGGTTTTGATCTTAGCCATGATCTCCATTTTAGCCAATTGCATCTGCTGCATCCAGAGAGAATGGCGGACATAAATCCACAGCTCATCGCGGCGAAAATAGGCGGGTAGACTCTGGTGGGCAAATACATCGCCCACCAATTTCGGCCAATGACGGGTCAATGACAGCAGATGCCGCTGGTTGCCCCACTGTGGCTGCTCCAGCAGGTTTTTCAGATTCCCTGCTAACGGCACAAGAGCACCGTTGGTCTTCTGCTGCTCGGTCATTTTTTGCGGGCGCGGGTGGGCGGCGGCGACTGGGCCACGGCAAAGGTCAGCTTGCGGCTCAACATATCTACTTGCACCAGCTGCACTTTGATCAAATCACCGAGCCGATAGATGCGGCCTGTACGCTCACCTACCAAGCAATGCCCGGTGCTGTCGTGGCGATACCAGTCATCCACCATATCCTTGACCGGTACTGCGCCACTGATCAGGCATTCCACCAGCTCGACAAACATACCAAAGGCCGTCACGCCAGAGATCACTGCGTCAAACTGCTCTGTCACCCGGTCGCGGAGGAAGAGCGCGGCCAACCGAGCCTGCACGTCCCGCTCTGTCTCCACAGCCACGCGCTCCCGCCCAGAAAGAAAGGCTCCGGCTGCTTCTAACTCTTCGCCGTCAGGCAGGACTTTGGCAGGTGCCTTCTGCTTGGCGAGCAGGTTTTGCAAAACCCGGTGGGCAACTAAGTCAGGATAGCGGCGAATGGGCGAGGTGAAATGGAGATAATACTCGGCAGCCAAACCGAAATGGCCGAGATTCTCTGGCGTGTATCTGGCTCGCTGCATGGTGCGGAGGAGCAAATTGTTGACCACGTATTCTGCCGGGGTGTTCTTGGTTTTGGCTAAGACAGCAGCAAACCAAGCCGGACTGATCGAGCTTCTCGGCAGCTCCAAGCCCATTGAGGCAGCGGTTTCGACGAAATCCTTCACCTTCTCAGGGGAAGGATTTTCATGTACCCGGAATAGCACTGGCATCTGAGCTTGGTCGAGATGTTCTGCCACCGCCTCGTTGGCTGCCAGCATGAATTCCTCAACCAAGAGATGGGCCTGATTGCGCTTAAGCCTGCTGACTGAGGCGATTTTACCATCGACAAGGCAGATGTCCGCCTCTGGAATATTGAAGCCGAGTGAGCCGCGCTGCGTCCGTTGCTCCGCGAGCAACGAGGCTAACTCTTTGGCTTTTTCCAGCATCGGCAGATGGGCCTTGTGCGCAGTCCGCGCCTTTAGTTCCCGCAGATAGATAAGTTCATTGACCGTATCATACGTGAAACGGCAATGGCTGCGGATCAGGCTTTTCGTGAATTTCGCCCCAATGCGTTTGCCTTGCTGATCAAAATCAATAATAGCGGTGAAGGCGGGCCGGTCTTGGTCAGGCACTAATGAGCAGAGGTCATTCGATAACCGCTCCGGCAGCATCGGCAGCACCATGTTCGGCAGATAAACGCTGGTGCCGCGCTGAAAAGCTTCGACATCAATCGCCGAACCGGGTTGCACATAGTGGCTGACATCAGCGATGGAGACAAAAAGCCGGTAGCCTTGCTGCGTTTTTTGCACACAGACCGCATCATCGAAGTCTTTGGCAGTTGCGCCGTCAATGGTGACGTGACGGAGATAGCGCAGGTCTTTTCGGCTGCCGACAGCCTCAGTCAGCGGCTCCAGAGTCTCAGCCGCAGCCTGCACTTCCGCTGGGAAAGAACGGGGCAGAGTAAACTGCTGAATCGCCATTCTGATCTGCACTTGTGGCGTGTCCGGCTGGCCCAGGATTTCCACCACCCGACCGAGCGGCTGCCGCTGCGGAGTGCCGTAGTCGATGATCTCGACCAGCACTGCTTGGCCATCTTCGGCATCCAGCGAATCGTTGCGCTTCACCCGCACAGTGAAAGGCAATTTGTCGCTGTCCGGGGTCACAGTGCCGAGATTGCGGTCGCCCATGTAGATGCCGCAGATGTGGGTGAAGGCCCGTTTTTCAATCTCCACCACCTCGCCTTCAGGTCGCTCCGAAGAGCGACTGATGAGCTGCACCTGCACCGTGTCGCCGTGGCCTGCGCCGTTCAAGGCAGAGGCAGCGATGAAGATATCTTTCTGCTGCCGGGCAACATTGCCTTCCAGCACCGCAAAGCCAAAGCCCTTGGCAGTCAGCGAGAGGCGTGCCCGAACGGTGCTTTCGCCGCCTGCTGCCTGCCAGCACTGCCGGTTGCGGCGTAGTCGGCCTGCTTGCTCCAACGAGGCCAAGGCCTCCTTGACCGATTGCTGCTCATGCTCGGCAACCGCTAGTCCCTTGAGGATGGTTTTCAAGGAACTTGGCTCTTGCTGCTTGCGCAGAAAGGCCAGGAGCCGACCGAAGAGGGGATTTTCTCCATCCTGCCGCCGTTGTTGATCAGCAGGGCGTTCTTTGCCCCTTTTTTCCGGGTATCTCTTTCGTGACATTCTTTTCCTATTAGTTGCGCACCGGAAGGCCCGGCTGTTGAACAAATTTTTCCTATTCCCTGTTTGCTTCTCAGCGGTTGCAGTGTACACTACAAAACTCTAAAGAGGAAGCCCAGGCTTGCGCCAAAGGACAGGGAACATGGAAGCAAAAAAATTTGATCTTGAGCAGTACCGCTGCGACATGGAGGCACTCATCGGTGCCAGCCCGTCAGTTCGCCTGTTTTACGAAGCCTTGGATTTCGCCGTCGCCGCCCATGAGGGCCAGCTACGTCGCTCTGGCGACCCGTATATCATGCACCCTTGCGCAACCGCCCGCATTCTCGCTGAGGAGCTGGAAATCCATAATGCCGAAATATTGGCTGCCGGGCTGCTGCATGACACCATCGAGGATGTGGAGGAAATCGTCCCAGCGGTAATCCGGGAGAAATTTGGCACTACGGTGGAGGCTATTGTCGTCGGTTGCACTAAGGTCAAGCATCACAGTGGCGACAAGCAGGCCCTCAAGAAGCTGGTTCACCGCCAGCTCTTCACCGGTGCAGCGGCCCGGCCAGAGGTGATGATCGTCAAGATTGCTGACCGGTTGCACAATCTGCGCACCCTCGATTCCATGCCCCGTCACAAGCGGCAGCGCATTGCGGACGAGACGCTGGATTTCTACGCCCCCTTAGCTACCCTCCTCGGTCTCTTCGCAGTCAAGCGGGAGCTGTACAATCGTGCCTTGGCGAATAAATTTCCCAAGCAGGGCAATAAACTCCAGCAGCAGATTAATCGGCTGAAAGGCAATCCGGCCCTGTCCAACCTGACAGGTAAAATTGAAACTTCGCTGCAAGCAGTCGAGGTCGCGGCAGAAGTAGTGGTGCGCACGAAGGGGCTGTGGGGCTACTACGATATAAAGAACCGGCTGCTGCGGACGGAAATTGAGATACCCCAAGAAATCCTGATCACCACAGCCAGCCGGATGAACTGCTATCAGATACTCGGCATCCTCAACGAAATTTACCCGCCAGTACCGCGCACCATCCGCGACTTCATCGCCAATCCTAAACCCACCGGCTATCAGGGCCTACACGCCAAGGCGATTATTGACGGCAGCAAGTATCTGTTTAAAATCCGCACCGAGGAGATGGCCCACAGTGCCCAGTGCGGCTTAGTCAAAGATTGGAATCCGGCCAACCGGAAGATGGATCGCTTCCTCACCGAGCTGCAAGAGATGTTTGACATCCTTGGCAGCGACGATGCGGTTTCCTATCGGGACATGATCGCTGCCAGCGGCCGCAAGGAAATCTACACCTACACCCCAGACGGCGACCTGCTCTGCCTGCCAGTGCATTCCTCGGTGCTTGATTTTGCCTTTCGCATCCACACTGACATCGGCCATAGTTGTGTCGGCGCGATGATCGGCAACCAGCGGGCCGAGCCAGGCGATATGCTCCAAGACGGTAGCGTAGTGAAAATTCTTCGCCAAGACGATCCGGTTGATTTTGATCTGGACCTCCAGAGTCGCTGCCAGACTCCGCAGGCACGTAGTGCCTTAGCAAGAGCATTTCGTGAGCGGATCAAGCATGTGGCCATCAGCACCGGTCGCTCGGTCTTGGAACAAGAAATGCGCCGTTACGGCCTGCCCTTTGATCTGACCGAGCATCCAGCGATGGAGAACATTTTGTTTTACTTTGGCATCAGCTCGCGGGAGGAACTTCTTCAGCGAGTTGGGCAAGGGCGGATTCAGATGCGCGAGTTGATCTATGAAATTCGCAGCGGTCTGCTTCAGAGCAAAGATCAGCTTCTTCATCAGCCCACTGGCATTCTCAACCGGATTGAGCTAACCACCCTTGATCCGGTAGTTGTAAAGTCATCAGCCTGTTGCCGTCCCACCCCTTTAGACAAAGGCTTAGTCGGCCTGTTGAGCACACGGGGGATTTCTCTCCACTGCAAAGACTGCTTTCAGCTCAAAAAGCTCAAATTCCAGCGTGAAGATGCGGTGGAGGTGCGCTGGCGGCTGAGTGCCACGGCAGTGCCGAAGCCGCAAAAATTTGTGGTAGCGAATGTCACGGCTCAGTACCTGTTCAGCCGCTTGGCTGAAGGGCCGGAGGAGCTACAGGTAGCGCAGGTAGCGCAGGTATCTCGCCGCAGCGGTAATCCGGGTACTGCTGTTTGCTCCTGGGAAGTGCAGTTCAGCGTGGCAAACCTGCTCGGTCTGAAAAAAATTATCCGCCACCTTGACCGCGCTTTCTTGGAATACAAGTTCGATTTTAGGCAGTAGCTCAGGCAACTGCAAAAAATAACCTCTGCAAAAAGGATAAAGCATGTTTGATATCTTCATCAAGACCCACTTCTCCGGTGGCCATCATCTGCGCGAGTACCCCGGTAACTGCGAAAGGCCGCACGGCCATAACTGGAAGGTCAAAGTCACTGTCCGTACTCAGCAGCTCGACCAGCTTGGCATGGGCGTTGATTTCAAGGTGCTGAAGCAGCAGGTCAATGCAGTGGTAGATGCGCTCGATCACCACGACCTGAACGAGCATCCTGCCTTTCAAGACCGCAATCCCTCGTCCGAGCATATTGCCCAGTTTCTCTTTCAGCAGCTACACGAGACGCTGACCACAGCGCGGTATCAGCTTTATTCGATAGAAGTGCGCGAGACCGACTCCAGCGGCGTGATTTACTACGGCCAATGACCGACACGCTGCACATTTCCGAGCTGTTTTACTCGATTCAAGGTGAATCCACCCGCACTGGCCTGCCCTGTGCTTTTGTCCGGCTTTGCGGCTGCAATTTGCGCTGCACCTACTGCGATTCCAGCTATACTTGGGATGAAGAAGGCAGGCGGATGAGCGTGGCTGAAGTCTGCGCTTGGCTGGCGCAATATCCTGGCGTGTTGGTGGAAATCACGGGCGGTGAGCCGCTGCTGCACGAGGCGGTCTATCCGCTCATGCAGGAGCTACTGGCGCAGGGCCGCGCCGTGTTGCTGGAAACCAGCGGCAGCCTTAGTATTGCGCGGGTGCCAGCAGCGGTCGGGGTGATCTTAGACATCAAATGCCCGGATTCTGGTATGATAGAGAAGAACGATTGGGGGAATCTCGCGCTCCTCCAGCACCGCAAGGCCGTTGGCAGTACCGATGAGATCAAGTTTGTTCTTAGCTCTGAAAAGGATGTGACTTGGGCAGTGCAGATTGTCCGCGAGCAGTGCTTAACGCAGCTTGCGCCTGTGCTGTTCTCGCCGGTGATGAACAAGTTATCTCCGGCGCGGCTAGCAGCAATGATCTTGCCGGAACAGCTACCAGTGCGCCTGCAATTGCAGCTCCATACTCAGATTTGGCCTCGCCTGAATCGGGGCGTGTGAGCGCTGCTTGTCAGGAAGAATCATGCAGGCATGATTTCAGCGATCATGCTACACCATCTCTTTCCTGAACGTGTCATGATTTATCCGAGGTTGTATTGTTGCGTTTCCTCTCGCCACTACCAGTTCACAAACGGAGAAGCACCATGCCCGATCTGTCATCAACGCGATTAGCTGTCATCGGCCTCGGCTATGTCGGCCTGCCACTGGCGGTAGAATTCAGCAAGAAACTGCCTTGTACTGGCTTTGATCTCAAGGCCCAGCGCATCGCCGAGCTAGGCCAGGGCATCGACACAACCCTTGAGGTCAGCACAGAAGAACTCACCGCAGCCCGGCAGCTTCAGTTCACCAGCAGCATCGATGAGCTGCGCTCCTGCAATGTCTTCATCGTCGCTGTACCCACGCCGGTTGACAACAGCAAACGGCCTGATTTCAGCCCATTAGAAGGTGCTTCACGCACAGTCGGGCAGGTGTTGAAACCGGGCGATGTGGTTATTTATGAATCCACCGTTTATCCTGGTGCGACCGAGGAAATCTGCATCCCAATCTTAGAGCAGGTTTCCGGCCTGACCTTCAACCAAGACTTCTTTGCTGGTTACAGCCCGGAGCGCATTAATCCAGGCGACCATGAACACCGCCTGCCGACCATTATCAAGGTAACTTCAGGCTCCACGCCGGAGATTGCCGAATTTGTCGATCAGCTCTACGGCCTGATCATTACCGCAGGCACCTTTAAGGCCAGCAGTATCAAGGTAGCTGAGGCGGCCAAGGTGATCGAGAACACCCAGCGCGATGTCAACATCGCCTTGATCAACGAGCTGGCTCTGATCTTCAACCGCCTCGGCATCGACACGTTGGAAGTCCTCAAGGCCGCAGGTACCAAGTGGAATTTTCTGCCCTTTCGGCCCGGCTTAGTTGGCGGCCACTGCATTGGCGTTGACCCCTACTATTTGACCCATAAAGCGCAGCAGGTTGGCTACCATCCTGAGGTAATCTTGGCTGGGCGGCGGCTGAACGATAACATGGGCCGCTATATTGCCTCAGAAGTGGTAAAGCTGATGCTGAGGAAGCGTATCCAGGTAGCAGATGCTAAGATTCTCATTCTTGGTTTGACCTTTAAGGAGAACTGCCCAGACTTGCGTAACACGCGGGTGACAGACATTATTGACGAGCTGATTACGTACGGTGCAACCATTGAGGTTCATGACCCGTGGGCCGCGCCAGGCGAGGCAGAACGGCTGTACGGCGTAACCATGATCAACGAGCTTCCTGAGCAGCGGTATGATGCGGTAGTGCTGGCAGTGGCGCACCGGGAGTTTACCAATCTGGGCCGGGCAGAGCTGGCGCGAATATGCCGCCCCCAAGCAGTGATCTATGACGTTAAGCATCTGCTGGCAAAGGGCTTGGCAGATGGAAGTTTGTGAGGGTGCTTTTACTTCCAGTAAATTTGTTATAAGTGATAATTTTCTGGAAGTAAAAGCCGTTATTTTTCTATACTAACGATGCTACATCTGCATCTAAAACAACAGTTTAAATTTCCTGATAGCTATTGCGCTAATAATGATTCCATCTCAAGCGATTGAAGAGAATCTGAGTGTTTCTTATGTCACTGCCGTAGTATCTTGCGCTGGCGCAACATATGATATCATAAAGCATGATTACGGGGTTGATGTTACTATTCTATTCGTCGAGTAGATATTTTTAAAAAACAACGGATGGATATGGGGCCAAGTTTTGATTGTCAGCTCAAGGCAACAATAAACTGGACTGAAGATAATAATTTTATTTCTTATGATTTAGATGCAGAGTATTACAATAAACTGCTATATCGCAAGGAAAAGTCATCAATACCTTGCCTCTTGGTTGTCATGTGCCTCCCTAGAGATAAAAATGAATGGATACAAGTATCTGAACAACAATTGATTATCAAGAAGTGCTGCTACTATTATTCAGTAAATGGAGAGCCAACAGAGAACAGTTCTACAAAAAGAGTGCGCATTCCTAAAAGTCAGCTTCTTACTCCGAGTGCAGTTCAGTCGTTGATGGAAAGAATAAGTTCAGGAGAAATATCATGACATATAAAAATTTCCAGCAAGATATTGCGCGAGAAATATCCTTATATGATATAAGGTCATATATGAAACTGAAGGGATGGAAAGAATCATCACTACCTAATAACAAACTAATTTTGCTTAAAGGGCCAGAAAATGACTCTGGGGTTCCTCTAAAAATATTTCTTCCTGTTTCTCTCGATTTCGATGATTCTCTCAAAAGAATCTACGATGTCTTTTTATTTTTGTCAAGTTTCTACAGTATAGAACCAGATGAACTTTTCAGGGCTATAAATGGATTAAATAGGGATAAACTTTTGATTGCAATCAACCAGAAAGATAATTTTCCAGCCAGCATCCCACTAAAGATCGCGGGAAAAGAAATTTTCGGAATTAGCAATCTTTTTATATACAGTGCTTGCTCAGAAAAAAGTAACTTACCTCACTATGCAAGAGCGTTACCTGTCGGAGACAATATTGTCGAAAAGATTAGATTTGGCCACACGTTTCGTGGAAGTTTTGGTTTTTCTATCGAATCACCTGTTTATGGTAATTTAGAATTTGAGCAAAAAGATATGTTTCAAGCTCCTATCGAGAGAAGAGTTATAGAAAGAATAATTAGAGGAGTTTGTTTCATGAGTGACGCTATATTAAATAAAAATCATGATATTATTATTAAAAACTACAGGACTGGTTTTAATTCTAGGATGTGTGAAGCTATAGTTGAAATGGGAGAAAGGTTGGAATCTCCATTCAAATTATCTGTTCAATGGGCTACCAGTTTAATGCCAAGTCAAGATATACAGAATTTCAGTTCTGTATCCGTTGGAGAGAATGAAATTTCATATCTGAAGTATGCCGCTGAAAAATTAAAAGAAATTTCACCTGAGCAAGCGATAATTTGTGGAATTGTTGTAAATTTGCATAGCGACAATCCGACAAGAGATGACGGGAAAAGGGTAATCACTATAAGATATAAGCATGGTGAATATGGAAATATTAATGTAAAGATTGAACTTGGTGTAAATCAATATCTTCTCGCAATTGAAGCACACAAATATGGAAAAAATATTGAAGCGATAGGTTTACTAGAACGAAAAGGTAGTACGTGGTCATTAGAAGCTGTTAGCGATGTAAAAATAAAAGAAGATGACGAGTGCTGCTGAATTGGAGACAACATGAACATCCTCATCTCCGGCGCATCTGGCTTAGTAGGCCGGGCGTTGATGCAGTCACTATCCAGCCAAGGCCATCAGGTGCTTGCCCTGCGCCGTGACACTACGCACACCGCGCCGTTCTGGGATATAGACCGGCAAATCATTGAGCTGGGGCCAAGCAAGCAGGTTGACGCAGTCATTAATCTGGCTGGAGAAAACATCGCGGATAACCGCTGGACTGTGGCCCGCAAGGAGCGCATCCGGCAAAGCCGCGTTGACGGCACCCGTCTGCTCGCTCAGTTTTTTGCCCAGACTGATTATAAGCCTAACGTGATCATCTCGGCCTCGGCAGTGGGCATCTACGGCGACCGTGGCGACGAAGAACTGACCGAAGCCAGCAGTATCGGCACAGGCTTTCTCGCCCAAGTGGCTCAGGAGTGGGAAGCAGCGGCGCAGCCTGCGAGAGCTGCGGGCATTCGAGTAGTTAGCCTCCGCTTTGGCATTGTTCTCAGCACAGAAGGCGGAGCCTTGGCAAAAATGTTGCCACCTTTCAAGCTGGGTTTAGGCGGAGTAATGGGCAGCGGCAAACAGTGGATGAGCTGGATTAGTCGTGATGAAATCCCGCATATCATCACACATATCCTCCAGCATGAGGAACTACACGGCCCGGTCAACGCGGTTTTTCCTTGCCCAGCTACGAATCAAGAATTCACCAAAGCCTTGAGCAAGGTACTTTGTCGCCCGGCTCTTTTACCCGCGCCCCGCTTCCTACTTGAACTGCTTTTGGGCGAGATGGGCCGCGAGTTGCTGTTCGCGAGCACAAAGGTAACACCAAGCAGGCTACTTGCATCAGGCTATGTCTTCCGCGAGCCAGATTTAGCGACTGCCTTGGATCACCTTCTCCGAAAAGCCTGACTGTCGCTGAGGAGCTGTATGAGCCGCATTGATCCCATTCTTGCCTTCTACAGCATGCATCTGCCCGGCGCAGTGCTAAAAAATAGCTTCCTGATAGCGGAATGTCCTTTCTGCCACGAGCAAGGCAAGGGCGGCGTGAAACGGCTGCTGGTGGTATTCGCCAACCCAGAAAGTCATTTTTATGGCTATTACCGGTGTTTGCACCGCTGCACACCCGGCGGCTTTCCTCTCCATTTCGCTCGACAGTCTCGCCTCAGCCTGAGTCTCGCGCCCGGTTTCGACCCAGATCGCGACTACGCCATCGCCAAGATCAATTATCCAACTAAAAACATCAACAATGAAATTATCAGTTTTCACGACAAGCTGACCGCTGATTTAATCATTCGCTTTGCCGCAATGGGTATTTCCAAGGCGGTGCTGGAAGAAATGCGAATTGGCTTCAATGGCCGCTACTTGGTCTATCCCTATTTCCAAGAAGACGGTAACTGCTACGCCGCCCACTGTGTCCATCCTTATCAGCCTGATGATACATTTTGGCACGGTAACGAGGAATTCTCCGCGCCCAGCTTTCGTATTTTCAATCTCCAAGAGATCATGCGCTGCGAAAATGGCAGTTTGATCGTCGTTGAGGGTGAGGACAACCTACTCACCTTGAAACAGCTCGGCCTACCCAGTATCGCTTTGGTATCAGCAGCGGATTTCGTCAATCTGGAATCAGAGCGGTTGGCTTGGATTAAAACGCTCTTCGTTTGTGTCAGCAAGAACCCAGAATCAGAAACCGCAGCGCGGGATTTTGCCGGACGATTAGGCTTCAAAGTCAGAATGATTCGCTGGCCGGATTCCGCGCCTAAGCAGTATTGCCTGACTAAAATGGCCGCCGAGCTGGGCAACGATTTCCAGAAGGCGGTCTTTCGCTTGATCCGTGAAGCAAAGTCCTTTTCGCCCTTCAGCTCGCCAGAACGGGAATTTCTCCAATTTGAGGAGCAGCTCAAGTTAGAAAGCGGCGAAAGCCATGCGGCCATGCGCTCCGGTTTTGCCAAATTAGATACGGCATTGGGAGGAATGCACGGAATCAACATCATGGGTGGCTTGCCTAAGGCGGGTAAGTCTTGCTTTTTCATCCAGATTGCCAGCGAGATGGCCCGGCGCAAAATTCCAGTGATTTATTATGATTTTGAGAACGGCAGACAGAAGATTTATCAACGCATTCTCTGTCGTCTGAGCAGGCTGTCTGTCGAGCAAATCAAAATTGGCGAACTGAACGAAGAGGAACGTGCGAGGTTACAGGCGGGTAAGGTAGAACTTCAGCGACTTCTGCCTTGGTTCTGGGTGGTCACAGACCGCAAATTAAGTCCAGAACTCATGCGCAGCCACATCGATTTTCTCCGTCATCAGACCAACGCCGACTGCATCATGGTGGTAATTGACAGCTTACATAAACTGCCATTTAAAGATTTTGCTGAACGGCGTACTGGCATTGATGCTTGGCTGCGACAGTTAGAGTCACTCCGTGATTTGTTCAATGCCTCTTTTTTGGTGATTTCAGAGCTAACTCGCCGCGAGGATGGCCAATACGATCAACAGCCGCAGCTTGGTGCCTTCAAGGGTTCCGGTGATATCGAATACTCTGCCGACAATGCAATGGTGCTGCTGCCGCAGTGGGACCCGTTTAACCGAGAACCTGCCGAGCTGCGGTGTAACGATCTTTGGTTAGTGGCCAGCCGCGAACACAGTCCGGGCTTAGTTGCCTCATATCAGCTCGATTATCCGTACTGGGGCTTTAACGAGAAATAACAATCTGATTATCCTGACCGTGTTTTAACATGCAGGCAAGGATGAATCAAACAACGAGGCCTTGCAATGTCACGATCTATAAAGAAAAAGAAAAGAAAGCCTATCGGGGCCGGCATTAAAACCGGCATGGCACCGGGGACAATGCTTTTTATCGGGGAAAAAAAACAAGATAAGGCCAGTATTGATATCATCCATTATAGTGAAACTGAGCTGAATGAATTACGTGATATTACGGTGGATCAATGTCTTGTTTTTTCCAAAGTACCTGGAATAACGTGGATGAATGTCAACGGCATTCATGATATTAATCAGATTGAATTGTTGGGAAAATGTTTTGATCTTCATCCGATGACACTGGAAGATATTGTCAACACCACGCAGAGGCCAAAAGTTGAAGAATTTTCACATTATCTGTTTATCGTTCTCAAAATGATGTCCTATGATGGAGCTAACAATCTTGTCATTGAACATGTTAGTATGATTCTTGGAAAAAATTATGTCATTTCCTTCATCGAGGATGAAGGTGATCTTTTTGATACCGTTCGGAATCACATTCGGGCCGCCACAAGCCGCATTCGCCTACTGAAAGCCGACTACCTCGCCTATTCTCTCATGGATGCTGTGGTTGATCATTATTTTTTGACCGTTGAACGTATTGGTGATCGCATTGAAGATATCGACGAACAGATACTTGCTGAACCAAGACCAGAAGACATAAGAGAAATTCATCAACTTAAACGAGATATTTTGCATCTTCGTAAAGCTATATGGCCATTTCGCGAAGAGGTCGGCATCATTGCAAAAAGTGATTCAATTCTGCTTCAGGCAGAAACAAAAGTTTTCTGGCGTGATCTATACGACCATACGATCCAAATTATTGATATGGCAGAAACATGTAGAGATATTCTTGGCGGAATGCACGATACCTATCTGTCCAGTATCAGTAATCGCATGAATGAAATCATGAAAATGCTCACCATTATATCTACAATTTTCATTCCCTTGACTTTTATTGTTGGCGTGTATGGGATGAACTTTGAATATATGCCAGAGTTGAAATGGCATTATGGCTATTGCATGATCTGGTCTCTCATGCTGGCTATTAGCCTTGGCCTATTTGTTTATTTCAAAAGAAAAAAGTGGATTTAAACAAAGATGGTCGGTCAGCAGGAACTGCCGATCTTAGCTTAGAGAGGAGCTATGTACGGAATGATATTCAAGCAAGGGCAGGTGAATTCTGCCCTTACTTTGCAATTTACTGTTTCTGCTGTACAGGTAAATTTTCTGCCTTCTTATCAGTAGCTGGTGCTTGTGCGGCTTTTTCCTGTGCCTTCACTTCAGCCTGCGCTGTCGTAGCATTAGCTTCAGCGGTTGATTTTACCTCTGCCACTGCGTCCAAACTACCGACTGTAACGTCACTTTTGATTCGATCAAAAAGTTTATCTCCAATACCATAAACGTTCTTCAGCTCGTCAATACTTTTGAACGGGCCTTTTTCTTGACGATGTTTCACGATGGCTTCAGCTTTCATCGGCCCGATCCCGGCTAATGAGTTCAGTTCATCTTTAGAAGCAGTGTTAATATTGATTTCCGCATAAGCGGTTACCGTCATAAAAAGAACAAAGAGAACTGCAAAACATATTTTTTTCATGATAGTGATTATTCCTCATTGTTTTCAGTTTGAAAATAATTTAACTGCATCCTTAACAAGGAAGGAAAATATAAAACGCTGCGACAGTGGGGTCAAGATGAAAAATACGGATAGTGCTTTTTTTAGGAGTTACGAAGTTTACTGACATTATGCGAATCTGGGACATCAGTCCAGGCTATCTCAACCGACAGAGCCTGCTGGGTGAACATCGTGAGCTGCACGGAATTGCTTCGATTCTTGTCAATGGCAAAAAAGGCTATTCACGCCACCCAGAAACCCTCCGTTGGGTTGGTTGCGACCAAGCTCTGGCGCAACGGCACCGACAGTTAGCCTGCGAAATGGCTCTGCGGGGCTACAGAGAGCAGTCGCCGGTGCTGATTCAACTCGGCAGCGGAACGATTTGGCCAACAGTTTATATAGATCAGCCTGAGCAACAGTTCGTACTGCTCAAAGTCAAATATGCCGAACGCGAATCTGGGCGAATACCTCTGCCGCGAAATGCCCAACAGCTTTGGAGTCAGCACAAGTACTCGGTGCTGGCCCGTGATGTGCAGCTCTACAAAGATATAGGCCGGGCGATTGCTGGGGGCAGGGCAGATTTCGTCCGAATAGCCCAGCAACTGACTGAGTTACTGCGAGTGCCGCCTTCTGCTGGTGGGGTGAAAAATGCGCTTCAGCATATTTGGGGCCATGTTGCTGATCTCGCTCCTGCGCCGGAAGAGAACCCTGAAACTTGGTCATTGCGCAAGCTGTTGGAGGAGACGCAGCACCGTGCCTTACTCCACAAAGAGCCGTATCTGACGGCCTCCACCGCTTTAAGCGAGCTGATGATGTGGTGTGAATAGGTTCGCTTATTTTTGCTCAATTTGGCGATGAAGTACTGTCCCCTTGCCCTGAGCCGCGCCTTTATGCTAAAGTCCTGCATCAAACTTAGGCTTAAAATCTTCTCCCCCGGAAACCAACATGCTGTCGCAGAACGATTACACTACCCTGCTCCTCGACTTCCTCCGTTCGTCGCCCACCGCTTTTCATGCCGCCAGCACTGCTGCCGCGTTGCTGCGAGACAAGGGTTTTGTCCAGCTTGATGAGCAGGAAAGTTGGAATCGCTTACCTGTGGGAAAATATTTTGTTCTCCGCAATGACTCCAGTCTGCTTGGTTTTACTTGGCACAGCGGGCAGCCAAGCAGCGGCTTCAAAATGATCGGCGCACATACGGACAGCCCAGTGCTCAAAGTTAAACCAAACCCGCTGCGCAAGGAGCAGAACTGCCTCCAGCTGGGGGTAGAGATTTACGGCGGCGCGTTGCTCCGGCCTTGGTTTGATCGCGAGCTATCCTTAGCTGGGCGGATTGCTTGGCAGGAAGCGGACGGTAGGCTTTGCTCTACCCTGCTGGATTTCCAGCGACCTGTGGGCATTATTCCCAGCTTGGCCATCCATCTCCATCGAGAGGCCAACAAGCAGCAAGAAATCAACAATCAAACCGATATGGTGCCGCTGATCGGTCTGATTGAAAATGGGTCTAATGATTTTCAGCAAATACTGCGCGAGCAGCTGCGTCATCAGCAGCCAGAAGCCCAACCTGCTGGGTTCATTGACCACGAGCTATTTTTCTACGATGCCATGCCACCATCGCTAACCGGTCTATCCAAAGAATTCATCGTCAGTGCGCGGTTAGACAATTTGGTTTCCTGCTTCGCCGCTGTCCAAGCCTTATTAACGGCGGATACCGACGAAAATTGCCTCATTATTCTTAATGATCATGAAGAAGTGGGCAGCACGTCCGCTGTTGGAGCGCAAGGGCCGTTTCTGCGGGACATCTTAGAACGGCTGCTGCCGGATACAGAAAACCGCCAGACCGCCCTGCGCAGTTCTTTCTTTATTTCCGCAGACAACGCCCATGCTGTTCACCCTAATTACGCGGCCAAGCATGATCCACAGCATCTGCCGCACTTAGGCAAGGGGCCAGTGCTGAAATTCAACGCCAATCAGCGGTATGCGACCAATGCCGCCTCTGCCGCCCGCTTTCGGCAACTTTGCGCTCAAGCTGAGGTGCCGGTGCAGGACTTTGTTTCTCGCAGCGACTTAGCTTGCGGCTCCACTATCGGCCCGCTAACCGCTGCCGGAATCGGTATTGACACTGTTGATATTGGCATTCCGTCTTTGGCCATGCACTCGATCCGCGAAACCGCCGCCTGCATAGACTGCTGGCATCTTTATCGCGTGCTGCTCTGCTTTTTTTAGAGCGGCATCTCTGGCACGCTGTGGCAGAAAAAATAAAAGCGAAACGAAAACAATATGTTCAGGTAAACACGTGATTGTGCTGGTTGACAGGTGCCACAATTTGGTGTAGAAGCATTGTCCAACCTGCATCATATCTGAACGATTCCCGAATAGTGCTTTTGACCGGCGCAGTTGGCCGGTTCTGGAACCTTTTTCAAGTAAGGAGAGTATCATGGCTTTTTCGAGGAGAAATTTTCTCAAATACGCCGCCATGTCCGCTGGAGGCACGCTGATTGCCGACACGCCGTTTCTCTCGGCTCGCGCCAGAGCTGAAGCGGAAGGCGGCAATGTCCGGTACGTGCCGACCAGCTGCGAGATGTGCTTCTGGAAATGCGGCGCAATCGCCAAGGTGGAGAAAAACAAGCAAGGCGAAGATGTGGTGGTGAAGCTGGAAGGTAATCCGCTCCACCCGCAGAGTATGGGCAAACTCTGCGCCCGTGGTCAGGCTGGTATTGGTCAGCTCTACGATGAAAACCGCCTCAAACGACCGATGATTCGCACGGGCGAGCGCGGCGACGGCCAATACAAGGAAGTCAGCTGGGAAGAAGCCTTTAATTACACCGCAGATAAGCTCAAGGCGGTGATTGAAAAATACGGCCCAGAGTCGATTGCGATGCTGTCACACGGCTCGCCGGGCGACTATTTCACCAACCTGCTCAAGGCATTGGGCAGCGGCAACATTGCCTTTTCTTCCTTTGCCCAGTGCAAGGGCATCCGTGATGCCGCTTGGGAGCTGACCTTTGGCCACAAGCCCGGTTCCAGCTGCGAGCGGGTTGATCTGAAGAACAGCAAGGTTATTGTCCTACTCGGCACCCACTTGGGCGAGAACATGCACAACTCGCAGACCCAAGAATTTGCTGAGGCCGTGGGACACGGAGCCAAGATCATCTGCGTTGATCCTCGCTATTCCACCGCTGCCTCAAAAGCCTCGCTCTGGCTACCAATCAAGCCCGGTACCGACACCGCCCTACTGCTGACGTGGATGAACATTATCATCAGCGAAGAGCTGTACGACAAAGCATACGTCGAACAATACACTGTTGGCTTTGAGCAGCTGAAAGAATCGGTTCAGCAGTACACTCCAGAATGGTGCGCCAAAGAGACTGATCTGCCAGAAGCCGACATTGTTGCGGCAGCGCGGGATTTGGGTCGTTACGCACCCAACGTGGTGATTCATCCCGGTCGTCATGTGGCTTGGTACGGCAATGATGCCCAGCGTTCACGGGCAACAGCTATTCTTAACGCCATTCTTGGTACGTGGGGCCGTCCCGGCGGTATGTGGCTGCCTGCGAAAGGAAAGTTCGCCAGCTTTAACGACGGCTATCCCAAATATTCCGATCCTGCTAAGGACCCGGTGATCAAGGGCGATTACCCCTTTGCCGGTGGCGAAGGCTTAACCCAAGTGGTGCGGGATACAACCATTACTGGTCAGCCTTATCCGATCAAAGCGTGGTTCATCTGCGGCACCGATGCGATGAAGGCTCTGCCTGACCAGAGGCAGACACTCAAGGCCATTGCCAATCTTGATCTGATGATCGCGGTTGACATTCTGCCTTCAGAGACAGCGATGATGGCTGATGTCATCTTGCCGGAATGTACTTATTTAGAACGACATGATGGTTTGTTCAAGGTAGAAGTTCGTGAAGCAGGCGTGGGTCTTCGACAGCCTGCGGTAGAGCCAATGTACGATACCAAGCCCGCGTGGTGGATTGCCAGCGAGCTGTGTAAAAAGATGGGTTTGGCTGATTTTGCGGTTAAGGACAGCTGGGAGGCGCGGATGCGCCGTCAGGCCACAGCGTGGGGTATTGACTACGACAAGCTGGCTGATACCGGCTATGTCAGTCTTCCTGACAGTGCTTTCCCCTACATCACTGCTGACAATCAGCCAGAGTTCAAAACCGATTCAGAGAAGATTGAGCTGTTCAGCCAGAAACTTGAGGAGCACAACTTTGATCCAGTCCCCAAATACGAGCCAACTGATGAGCCAGAAAAGGGGATGTACCGTCTCCTCTATGGCCGCAGCCCGGTGCATACCTTTAGCCGAACGATCAACGATCAATGGCTCTGGGAGCTGCATAAGGAAAATCAGGTCTGGTTGAACAAAAAAGAGGCTGAATCACTCGGCGTGAAAGACCGGCAGTACGTGCGCTTAGAGAATCAGGACAAGGTCGTTAGCGATCCTATTCAAGTGAAAGTGACTGAGCGTATCCGTCGCGACTGTGTGTATATGGTGCATGGCTTCGGTCATAATGCGCCTCGCTTGAGCCGCGCACATAAAAGCGGTGCTGACGATCAGCAGCTCATAACCAGATATAAGGTGGACCCAATCACCGGAGGAACCGGGATGCGAGTCAACTTTGTCAAGATCATCAAGGAGGCCTGAGAATGCCCAGATATGTCATGGTCATTGACCAGTCACGCTGCGTTGCCTGTATGGCCTGCGTAGTCGCCTGTAAACGTGAGAACGATGTTCCGGCAGAACACTACCGCACCCGCGTGGTGGAGATGGTGCGGGGCGAGTTTCCTCGGCTGCGGAGCGAGATGCGTTCCGAACTGTGTAATCATTGCGACAACCCGCCTTGCGTCAACATCTGCCCCACCGGAGCTTCACACAAGCAAGCAGACGGAACCGTTCAGATCAATCGCCGCAAATGCGTAGGCTGCAAAGCCTGTATCACCGCCTGCCCTTATGATGTTCGCTACATCAACGAGGAGCATGGTTATGCCGATAAATGCTCTTTCTGCCAACACCGACTCAAAGAAGGTAAAGAACCTGCCTGTGTCGCCACCTGCATCGGTAGATCAAGAATGTTCGGTGATCTCGACGATCCGAACAGCGAGGTCAGCCAGATTTTGCGCGAAACGAGCTGGCGGACACTCAAGCCCGAAGTCGGCACCAAGCCGAATGTCTATTACATCAACCAGTTTCCTCGGAAGAGCTGAGGAGGACGCACTATGGAATTGAACATTGTCGGCACGAACGCCATCACCTACCCAGCGATGCACGTCTGGGACTGGCGGGTGGCTATTTATCTTTTTCTCGGCGGATTATCCGGTGGCCTCATGACCATGAGCGCGATCAATTACCTCCGTCCTAACAGAACGCCAGAGAGCACCTGTTCGTGGCAGATTCCGGTCTTGGCTCCAATCTTGCTGACCATCGGCCTGTTCTTCCTCAATCTCGATCTGGAGCGGAAGCTCAACGCCTTCTGGTTCTACCTGACCTTTAAGCCGGTCTCGCCCATGAGCTGGGGTGCGTGGATCGTCTTGATCATCTATCCGCTGATGATACTGTACGCGCTGGCCTCGTTGCCCAAAGACGTAAAGGGGAAGATCACGACTCCAGCGATTAGGAACGCGGCAGATACCTTGCAGCCCTATCTGCTGCCCTTGGCCAAAGCAAATGTGATCGCAGGCATTATATTAGCGATCTATACGGGTGTTCTGCTCAGTACCCTTGTGGCACGGCCTCTGTGGAACTCGGCTATTCTGCCGGTACTGTTCTTGACCAGCGGTATGAGTGCGGGCGCAGCCGTGATGATCATTGTCGCGCAAAGCAAAGAGGTCAAGCTGTTCTTCACCAAGGTCGATATTTGGCTGATCATCACTGAGGTAGTCGTGCTGCTGCTGTTCTTTTACGGGCATTACACCGGCGATGCTGCTCACCGACAGGCGATCATGCCCTTCTTCAGCGGGTCGCATGAGTTCTTCCCGTATTTCCTCAGTATCGTCGCGCTGGGCGTATGCTTACCCTTGGCGATTGTGCTGAAGTTCCTTGAAGTCACAGGCGAGCACACCGAAGAGCTGACCACCTCTGGTCTGCTCCTGATGAACGCGAGCGCAGTGCTGGTGCTGATCGGCGGTGCGGTGATCCGCTTCGCGATAGTCTATGCGGGCCAGCTCTCCGGCTACGGCGGGTATATGTAAAACTTCCCGCATTAAAGGCTGCAAAAAAGCCGCTGAACTGCTCGTGTTGACAGTTCAGCGGCTTTTGTTCTTTGGTACAGATATCATCCGTATGAAATTATCCATAAAATTATTTCCCTATTGACATATTTTACCTATGCAGTACCCTGAAAAAGATGCAGTTCGCCTGTTGATATAGCTGAAGCAGTATAAAGTGAACTTGAATGTCATTCCGAGCGGAGCGAGGAATCTCCTCTTCGTCCTTGGCGTGAGATTTCTCGCTCCGCTCGAAATGACAGATACGACGGTTCAAATTATGTTGCTCTGGCTATAGCCAGAAGATTTACGATAAATTGTTGAGCAGCGGTTAACGGTCTTATTCTACCCTTCAAAAAAAATGCCATATTCAGATTACATAAAACAGCGTACCGAGGCAATTACGAATTGTTTGGCTGAACTTGGATGTCAGCCAATTATTTTTGCTGGAGCAGGACTCTCAAGACGATATATTAATGGGCCTTCATGGATTGAGTTACTCGAAGCAATTGTAAAGTTTAACCCAAGAATTAAAGATAGTATTGCTTTTCTTTATCAAAAGCATTCAAATCTTTTGGATGTTGGAGAACAATTAGTTTCAGATTTTCACGCATGGGCATGGAGCGAGGGAAAAGAACACTTCGATTCAGCCCTTTTCTCCCCAAGTGTTCATCCAGATGAATTTATTAAATTTTTTACTGCAAAGTATATAGGTGACATTACACCACCTGATCTTTCTGCAATCACTAAGCAAGAACTAAAGAAAGAAATTGAGCAACTTCAACGGATTCATCCGCATTCAATTATTACTACAAATTACGATACGCTTTGCGAAACAATTTATCCTAAATATACAAGAATTGTCGGTCAGAAGATAATTCGCGCTCCGGGGATATCAGTCGGAGAAATTTTTAAAATACATGGGTGCGTGAGTGACTATAAAGAAATTGTGCTGACGAAAAGTGATTACGAAAATTGGACGAACAAGAAGAAGTATCTTTCCGCAAAATTGCTGACTTATTTTTTAGAACATCCAGTCCTGATTATTGGATACGGCGCACAAGACCCAAACGTTTTAGCCATATTGAAGGACATTGATGAAATATTAGCCTGCCCAGGAAGTCTTGTATCAAATATTTTTTATTTAATATACGATGACAAACTATCTCATTCCTCAAAACCTTCTGATGATTTGCTTCTAAATCTTGGTAACGGTAGTTCTATGCGCGTTAATGCATTGTACGCAAAAGATTTTTTGTGGGTATATAAGGCATTCGAGGCTAATTCAAGTTTAGATAATGTTAATCCTAAAACTCTACGAGCACTAATGGCTCGTACCTACGAATTAGTTCGGCATGATATTCCGAAAATGGAAATACAGGTTGACTTTGCAACACTTGAACAGGTCGTTGCAAGTGATAGCATTCTTCCGAAATTGCTTGGAATCACTGGATTGAATAATCCAGATATGTTCAATGCCACTTATCCGTATACACTTACTGTTGTTGCGAAGAAGCTTGGATATGAAATTTGGCATCATGCTAAAGAACTAGTTCGTCAAATTAAAAAAGAAAAAGGAATTGATATCAATGAAAGTGATAATAAATACCACATAAAAGTAAAATCAGGTGCCTCAGAAAAAAGTGCTGTTCATAAATATTCTGAGGCGTTTGTTGATTTGCTGCGCAAGGTGCAGCAGCAACTTCCATATGAGATTGAGAAAATCTGAATAACCCCTTCCTTTAATTTTTTGCATACCTCCCTTTCCCGGCTATCTTCTTCCGCAGCTTAAAGCGCACTGCGGCGACCAGCAGCTTCAGCCGCTCGCGGACACTGGGTTCCGTCCGCCCAGCTAATTCTGCTCGCACTTGCTCCAACTCATCGCGCAGCGCAAGTAAGCGCTCGGTTCCAGCAGCAGCGATGCCTCGGCAGTGCTCCGGTAGCGCAGCCAGCATGTATTTCCTGATCACATCCACGTCTTGCAGGCGACCGGTGATAGCAGCCTCGCTCAAGGTATTGCCGCTGTGGATACGGTACGAGAGCAGCTTCTGGTCATCGACATAGTGTACTCGACCGGGAAAAGCCAGCATCATGCGGAAGATATAATCGTAATCATGGAGATAGCGCAAGGAACAGAACGTGCCTACAGTCCGCACAGCCTCAGCGGTCATAAAGAGGTTTGAGGTCGTGACCATGAAGTTGCCCTTGAGAAAGGCAGTAAGCAAGTCCTTGCATTCAAAATACCAAGCTCGGTTCTTCTTGTGCCACAGGTTCCAACCGAAATTCGGATCAGTGAACTCATCACCCTCATCAGAGATCGGCACTACATCACTGAACACGCAGGCAGCACCGCTTTCCTGCTGGATGGCTAAGAGCTTTTCCAAGCGATCAGTGGTGTAGATGTCATCTGAATTAAGAATGGCAATGTACTCTCCCTTTGCTAAACTCAAGCCCCGGTTGATGGTGTTGTAGGCATCCTGATTCTCCTGATGATAATACGAGAGCCGAGGATCGGTGTAGCTCTGGGCTACTTTGCCGGTGCTGTCCTTGGAGCCGTCATCAATCACGATCAGCTCAAGATGCTTCCACGTCTGCTGAAGGACAGATTCTATGGCCGGGCCGATGAACCGTTCATGGTTATAGGCAGGGATAATGACTGAGATCAAGGGACTGCTGCTCATGATGTATGCAAACGTATGCTGAAGGAGAGAAGAGCCTGTCATAAGACGACCGACTCTTGTTGCTTATGACTTATCCGTAATAGCCCCGGTACCACTGCACAAACTTGCTGATGCCCTCCTCAATTGTAGTCTGCGGCTTGAAGCCAATCTCTCGTACCAAGCCGTCCACATTGGCGTAGGTGGCCCGCACATCACCTGCTTGCATGGGTAGGTAGTTTCTGATCGCCTTCTTGCCGAGACAGTCTTCCAGCACCTCGATGTAGCGCAGCAGCGGCTGCTTGTCGTTGTTGCCGATATTGTACAATCGCCACGGGCAGTAGCTGTTAGAGGCATCTGGTGTATCGCCGCTCCAGTCCGGGTTGGCCTGCGGGATATGGTCAATCAGCCGGAAGACTCCCTCAACTATGTCATCGATGTAGGTAAAGTCCCGCTCCATATCGCCGTTGTTGAATATCTGAATGGGCTTGTCCTCTAGTATCGCCTTGGTGAAGAGGAAGAGAGCCATGTCCGGTCTGCCCCACGGCCCATACACGGTGAAGAAGCGTAAGCCCGTGCAGTGCAAGCCATAGAGGTGACTATAGGTGTGCGCCATCAGCTCGTTGGCTCTTTTCGAGGCCGCGTACAGGGAAACCGGGTGATCAACGTTGTCATGCACCGAGAAGGGCATGGAGGTATTGGCTCCATAAACCGAGCTGGACGAGGCGTAGAGCAGGTGCTTGACCTTGTTGTGACGGCAGCCTTCCAGCACATTAATAAAGCCAACGATGTTGGTGTCAACGTAAGAATAGGGATTAGTCAGCGAGTAGCGCACACCAGCTTGCGCGGCCAAGTTGACCACTGCGTCAAACTGCTCTTTGCGGAAGAGCTGCTCCATCAGGCCACGGTCAGCCATGTCGAAATCAGCGTGACGGAAGCTGGGGAAGGCCAGCAGCTCGGCTAGCCTGGCCTTCTTTAGGTTGGGATCGTAGTAGTCGTTGAGGTTGTCCAAGCCAATCACAGTGCGGCCCGCCGCAAGCAGACGTTTGGACAGATTGTGGCCAATGAATCCGGCTGCGCCGGTGACGAGTATCTTTTGCATGATGGTTCCTTATTGAAAAAAAGGGTAGAGACGATGATCCGCTCGCTAGTGTGTTGTTCAAAGTGACAGCATAGCGTCACTGCAAGTAACGGCATAGCGTCTCGGTGAGAGATACTACGCTGTCACCCGAAGAGTGACCAAGGTTGCTCTTGAAACGCTGGGCTAATATCACAGCGTCCCGACAGGGACAGCATCAATGTAGCCCGGTGATTCATCACTGGGCGGGCGTGGGGCGGTGCACCGGTCGTGGCCACACCACCCCGGCGTTTTGAAACGCCGGGTGGTATGCGTATCAGTCCGAGAAGTCCCCCTCCGGCCCTTTGTCCGTGCAGAGGGTAGCGGCGCGGGCGCGGATTTTCTCTTCCGTCCACTCGTCCGGCGATTCGATGCGGCCAACCTTGGGGCCGAGGTCGTAGGAGCCTGCCTCCAGAATGGCATCCACGGCGTGGCGGGCTGTGCCTTGGGCGTTGAAGACCTCGGTCAGCATGGTGAAGACGAAATCGCTGACCCGGCGGGCCATGCGCTCGCGAATCTCTCGCGGCTGGCCCATGATCCGGTTCTCAAAGGGCGCGTTGAGGCTCTTGTAATTGCCTTTCGACCAGCCTTTGTCCTTGGCATAGGCCTTCATCTGCGCCCACAGCTCCTCTGTCACGCCCTGCCCTGCCACCTTGATGAATTCACCGTTCGCATCAAGGATGGCATTGCCGTAGTCGTTCACTTCCACGCCCCAGGAGATCATCTGGAGCGCGGTGGCGACATTGGCCTTGGTGGTGCGGGTCTGCGAGGCAATCTCGCGCAGTCGCTCGGAGCTGTTGCCGGAGGTGCCGTGCTGCGCCCCAGATACCCCGTATTTGGCTAAGGCCGAGTGAATATCTGCCGTCAATCCAACCTGAATGCCTGCGTCGGAAGCCTCAAGACCGTGGGTGGTGCCGTTGTTGAGTGCTATCCAGTCCGGGAAGATGTCATGCGCGTTCAAGCCTTGCACCAAAAAGAGTGCCTCTGGTGCGGACGACAGGCCAGCCGTGCCTTTGATCTCGCCCACCTCAGTCTCATAGCCCGCCCATGCCGGGATAACGCTGCTCAGGGCGAGACTGGCCAAGAGATTGTCGTCGTCCTGCATGTGCGAGGCATCAATGGCAATCGAGGTGATGCCCGCGTCAAACATGCTTGGAATCTCGGTGCGGGCAAAGGGCAGGTCGGCTGCGGATTTGATGCCGTAGTGGTCAGCGTGAATCGCCACAGGCACGGTGATCGCCAGCTCGTTGCAGAGCGCGTCCACCTGCCGGGCCATGTTCCAGTAGTTGGTGGCACAGTAGAATGAAGCACCACCTTCGGAGCGGGCAATCTCGATGATCAAGGCGGCCTGAGCGCGCTGGGCAGCCAGCAGCGCACCCCGGATCACCAGGTTGCTGCGGCCATTGGCAGCCATAGTCATAGCCTTGCCCTTGCGCAGCATGGCCCGGTCGATCACCTTGCCGCTGACAATCAAGGCGCGGGAGTTTGGAAACAACGCTTTGATGTTAGGCGGCCGGCCTACTTCTAAGGCTTTCTCAAAGTCGGCAATATAGGACATGGTTCCTCCTTTCGTTTGTGAAGTTTATCTGTCATGCTTAAAATAATCTTTGCTTCGGACTAGTTTCCTAAGATTCTTCAGTTTCACAGGCCGCCTTTCCCGCCACATGATCTCACAACCATCTTCAATGTTCTCGTAAACAGGCAGCAGCTCGGTGATTCCTTCATAAAGCCACTGAACCAGCACTGCTGTCTCTCCGGCCTGATATGGCTCTGTCGAGGACTGCGCAATCTGTTCTATCTTGTCATAGGCTTTCTCTATGCTGTCCGCTTTGACAAGCACTGTGTTTTCCCATGCAAGAAACTGCTGCTCTTGGTCAAACTTGCTTTCTTGCTCCACCTCGACACAACGGAGCAAATACGAGCCGACATACCAATTGACCGGTGAAACGTTTTTATCGCACATTGCCAGCATCTTCTATCACCGCCAGCGGCTTCTTGACAAAGAAACGCACGGCGATGATGCTGATCTCATACAGCACGACTAACGGCCCGGCCATGAGAAACTGATTGACCGGATCAGGGGTTGGCGTGACAACTGCCGCGACAATGAAGGCGATCAGCACGGCGTATTTGCGGTTCTTCACCAGAAAGGGCGCGTCCACCTTGCCCAGCTTGGCGAGAAAGACCATGAAGACCGGCAGCTCGAAGATCATGCCAAAGGCAATGAGCAGGAACAGGGCCAAAGAGAAATACTCGCTCACCGCAGGCATCGGCTCCAAAAAACTGCTGGAATAGCCGAGGAGAAAACGGAAGGTCGGCGGGAAGATGACTAAATAACCGAAGGCTGCGCCACCAAGGAAGCAGAAGGATGACACCACCGTGAAGGGCAGCAGAGCCTGCTTCTCGTGCTGATACAGCCCAGGAGCGACAAAACGCCAGAACTGATAGAAGATCACCGGGCTGGCTATAAGCACGCCTGCCACCAAGGCCAGCTTGAGATAGAAGAAGAAGCCCTCTTGGTAGGAGATGAAGATCAGGCTCTTCTGCGCCGGCATGACCTGCACCAGCGGGGCGAAGAACCAGTCCGCCACCGGCTGAATGAACGAATACGCGAGGGTAAACCCGATGGCAGCGGCGATCAACGAAATAATCAGGCAGGAGCGTAGCTCGGCAAGATGCTCGGTCAGCGGTTGCTGGTGTAATGAGTCCTGATCGTTCATAGCTGATTCTCCTTGATGGTTAGCTGCCACAGCATACCCGGTTCAGGCAAGGCTGTCAAACCTCCAGCCCAAAGGCAGACATTGACTTCTCTGTCAGTTCATTGCTACACTGTGTTGAGACAGCTTCAGGTTAAAATAGTATCATCGTCTTCCTGCGTGACCATGCCACACCTTCTTATTGTCGATGACGAACAGAGTATGCGAGACTTTCTCAGCATTCTCTTCTATCGGGAAGGCTACGCCGTCACTGCCGCACCCACTGCTGAGGCTGCCTTAGCTGCTGTCGAGCAGAAGGAATTCGACGCAGTTATCACCGATGTGCGGATGCCGGGCATGAGCGGCCTAGAGCTGCTGGCTGAACTCAAGAGCCGCCAGCCTGAGCTGCCAGTGATCATTGTCACGGCCTTTGCCTCGCCGGATGATGCTGTACAGGCCATGAAGAACGGGGCCTTTGACTATCTTGCCAAGCCGTTCAATGTTGATGAGCTGCGCAAGGTGGTCAGGGCTGCCTTAGCCAAGCGCAAGACCGATGCAGCCATGGAGCATCCGGCGGGCGGACTACCAGGTATCATCGGCTCTAGCCCAGAGATGCTGAAGATATTCGACCTGCTCCGGCGGGTTGCGCCCACTCCAGCCAGTGTCCTGATCACTGGCGAGTCAGGCACCGGCAAGGAGCTGGTCGCCAAGGCCATACACGATCTGTCCAAGGTCGCCAGCAATCCCTTTGTCGCCATCAACTGTAGTGCCATCCCAGAGAGCCTGCTAGAGAGCGAGCTGTTCGGCCATGCCAAAGGCTCCTTTACCGGCGCAATAGCTGATAAAGTTGGCCTCTTTGAGCAAGCGCACACCGGCACTGTCTTTCTCGACGAGATCGGCGAACTCACCCTACCTATCCAGACCAAGCTGCTGCGAGTGCTTCAGGAGCGACAGATCATGCCGGTTGGTTCAGCCAAGACGAAGCAGGTGGATGTCCGCATCGTTGCTGCCACCAACCGCAACCTGGAGGAAGAGGTAATGGAGAAGCGGTTCCGAGAAGATCTCTTCTACCGCCTCGCCGTGGTGCCAGTGCGTCTGCCGCCACTGCGTGAGCGCAAGGGGGACGTGCCTCTGCTGGTTGAGCATTTCCTCAAGAAATATGCCAAGCTGATGGGACGGGAGGCGCAGGCTCTCTCCTCCTATGGTATGGAAGTCTTGATGAACTACAACTTCCCTGGTAATGTACGGGAGTTGGAGAACATCATTGAGCGAGGCGTGGCTCTGGAGTCGTCTAACATCATCCTGCCGGAAAGTCTCATTCTTTCCTCCCGCAAGGAAGAGAAGAACGCTGCCCCGCCGCCGGTCAAGGAGCCGCTGTTCGTGGGTGCTTGGGACGAGGATGAGCTGTTCGACCGGGGCTTAGAAGAGAGCGTGGCGAGAATGGAACGGAAGATGATTCTCCATGCGATTGAGGCAGCAGAAGGCTCTAAGATGCGGGCTGCCGAGCTGCTCAAGGTCAGCTTCCGCTCGCTCCGCTACAAGGCCAAAAAATACGGAATGGAATAATGGATAGAAGCAGATTCATCAAGGAGCTGACTCCGAGGCGGAACACGGGCGAGCAGCTCCGCCTGCATATCCTCTGGCTGCTGATGATCCGGGTGATGCTCTTTACGCTGCTGATCGCGGTCACTGTTGTCCTGCAAACCAAGGGCCGTGACATCATCCTGCCCCCACCAGCGGTGACTATGGCGTTCCTGTCCGTAGTCTTCATTTACTCTATTGGCTCGGCAGGGCTGCTTCAGAATAAGATTAGGCACCTCACTCGTTTCGGACTGATTCAGCTACTCTCGGATGCGATCTTTGCTGCTCTGCTGGTGGGCGGCACTGGATGCAGCCAGTCGATCTTTACCCCGGTGTTCATCTTTCCGGTGATTGCAGGCGGCCTGAGCCTGAGCCGTACTGGTGGCCTAATCGCGGCGGCAGCGTCTTCTATTCTCTACGGAGCCATCCTTGCCTGTGAATATCTGGGCTACATTCCGCAATTCTATGCTCAGACCAGATATGTACCTCCGACCGATTACCTCAGCTTAACCAACGTGTATTCGGTCTATGGGATTACCTTTTTCACCATCGGCCTTCTCAGTAATCTGCTTGCCGGGCGACTCCGCAACACCGAGGAAGCCTTGTCCCGTACCTTTGTTCAGTTTGACCGCCTGAACCAGCTCTACAAGCAGGTCTTTGACGACATCGGCACCGGCATAGTCACGGTTGACGGGCGCAACCGGATTACCTCCTGCAACCCAGCTTTTGCTCGGATCACCGGCTTTGCTGCCGCTGATCTTGTTGGTCTGGCCTTCACCTCCATTTTGCCAGCCGCCATGCTGACTGAGACCGACCAGAGCAGACAGGTGGCTGATCTTCAGCGCAAAGATGGAAGCATATTGCGGATTCGGCATACCTTTGCTCACCTCAACCTGCCGCCTGACCCAACCTTGGATGAGCCGGGTGAGACGCAGTGCAAGGTGATCACGGTCCAGGATGTTAGCCTGCTGGAGCAGATGGAGCGGCAAGTGCGAGCGGCAGAGAAGATGGCGGCCATTGGCGAACTAAGTGCCGCCATTGCTCATGACTTCCGCAACCCAATCGCTGCCATCTCCGGCTCGGCCCAGCTCCTGAAGAATGTCCATGCGGCGGACAGCAGCCCTGATCCCCTCAGCCGGGCTAACCGCCATCTGACTGAGATCATCCTCAGAGAATCAGCCCGGATGGAGAAGACGATCACCGACTTCCTCCAGTTTGCCCGGCCCTCTGCCCTTACCCCAGAGTGGTTCGACCTGCGGCGGCTAACCGAGGAGACTATTCGCCAAGTTAAAGGTCGTGAATCTTGCCCGCTGGCCGCTGCGATGGAGTTAGATATCCCCGACCATCTCGACTGCTGGGCAGACCGTCAGCTTGTGCAAATCCTACTGACGCATCTGCTGGAGAATAGCTGTGCTGCCGCTGTTCAGACCAGCACGTGGCCGGTGTTGATCAGGGCGCGGGAAAACCAAGAAGGCGGGCGGAACGCGATCAGCATCGCGGTGATTGACCAAGGCCCTGGCATTGCCGAAAATATCCACGAGGTGATATTTACCCCCTTCTTCTCAACCAAGGCCAATTGCGCTGGCCTAGGTCTCTCTATTGTCAAACAAATCGCCGAACAACACAGCGGCAATGTGAAGCTGCAAGAGCCAGCAGGCGGCCAAGGCTGCGTGCTGGAAGTCTGTCTGCCTTTGCCCGCGCTGCCGGACGAGTATTAGTCCGCCACTTGCTCCACCGCTGCCCCTGTCTGGCGCAGCTTCTCTGCCATCTTCTCGTAGCCCCGTTCTAAATGATAGATACGGGAAATCTCTGTGGTGCCTGAAGCAGCCAGACCAGCGACGACTAAAGAAGCTGAGGCCCGCAAATCAGTAGCCATCACCGGCGCACCGATCAAGCGTTCGCGGGGAATGCCAGTAACCACCGCGCTACCGCCGTCAATGACGATCTCCGCCCCCAACCGCCGTAGCTCGGCTACGTGCATGAAACGGTTTTCAAAGATCGTCTCGTGGATGATTGACACCCCATTGCAACAAAGCATCAGAGCCATGAACTGGGCTTGCAAGTCAGTGGGAAAGCCCGGATAAGGCATAGTTGTGATATCGACAGCTCGCAGGGGAGTACCATCCACGGAACGAGAGGCAATGCAGCGGTCCGCATAGACCTCGATTTGCATTCCAGCTGCCCGTAGTTTCTCAATCAAGGCGGTGAGATGGGAGGGGTCGCAGTCTGTCACCTCTAAGCTGCCACCGGCTGCGCCTGCGGCAATCAGGTACGTTCCTGCCTCAATCCGATCTGGGATGATGCTGATTGTCGCAGGATGTAGTTCCTTCACTCCGGTCACGGTGAGGAAATCCGTCCCCTTTCCTTTAATCTCTGCACCCATTGCGGTGAGCATGTCAATCAGATTGCCCACCTCTGGCTCTTTGGCCGCATTCTGAATGATTGTCTCGCCCTTGGCTTTCACTGCTGCCATGAGGAGATTCTCGGTGGCTGTTACCGAAGGAATATCAAACCAGACCTTACCGCCAGTCAGTTCCCCCTGTACGCGGGCCTCTACATAGCCTCCTTCCAGCGAAGAAACCACTCCTAACTGTTGGAACCCGTTCAGATGGTAATCGATAGGCCGCGCCCCGATAGCGCAACCACCGGGGAGCGACACGCGAGCATAGCCGACTCGTCCTAACAAGGGACCCAGCACCAGCACCGAGGCCCGCATAGTCTTAACCAGCTCGTAAGGGGCTTCAGCACCAGTGAGATTGACCGAGTTCACCTGTACCGTGCTACCGTCTCGCTCCCAGCTTGCGCCGAGTATTTGGAGGAGCTTGAGCATGGTACGGGTGTCCCGCAAGTCCGGCACATTGTGTAGGGTGTAGGTACCGGGTGCTAACAGGGTAGCTGCCAGCAGGGGGAGAGCGGCGTTCTTTGCACCACTAACCGCGACCTTGCCCTGCAAAGGGCGACCTCCATTGATTCGTAGTATGTCCATTCTTTCGTTGAGTTATTTTATTGCAGCATCAGGTGTTCCTACCTGATGTGCTTGCTCATAATCTGGATACATCGTGATTGCAATGCTTGCACCAAGTGCTGCTACTCGACTGACTGTTGCAGCACAAAGTTCGGAGTAAGAACGAACAGATTCGGTTCCGCTTGTACAGGCATAGCCGATATCAAAGAGCCGTGTGGAGCAGTTATTCCAGATTGCCCGTTCGCGCTCTGGAAGTGTCTCAATGACTATGCACAAATGATTGATCGTAGCATCTGCGTCCGCATGATCCATGTTGATTTCAAACGATGCAAGTTGATGCCCTATCGTTTGTGTCTCGCCGTGATAAAGGACTAATACCCTTTCACCAAGTTGCTGAATGAGGGGCGACAAGTCTTCCTGCGACTCGATATCAAGATCGGTGTTGAGGTATTGACAGTGACTCATAGAAGAAAGAACAGAGAGCGCCTACATCCTGCTGTTTATGGGCGTGGCAGGGTCATCAGTGGGCCGGGTGTATCATCACATCGGCTAACACAGTTGAATTTCGCAGGCCGAGTTGGTCGTGTACAATATGCACGGCCATAGGCATCAGTGAGATCAACCTTGCCGCCAATCTCTTCTACACTGCCATCACTCCACGTTACACGGCAATGAATACCCTGCCAGAAGTTTGCCCGATTACGGCATTGTTGAGCAATCTTAGGATAAGGCTTGCTCATACATTGATCTTTGATGTGCTGCCAAGAAACAATATATTTCTTCGTAGAAGCTGGAGGCTCAGGCTGCGGCGGAAGAGCTGCTCGTTCCGAACGTCTCGCTCTGTCACGCCTCTCTGGGACTACATCTGTGTTTGCCGAGCAAGGGCGGACATCATCTATACCAGCTTGTTGATTTTCAGCGCATGAATCAATCTCACAATCGAGTAAGCCCTGCTCGCTACAGCGTTCTATTGCACTTCTCCTTGCTGCTCTTCGCTCTCGCTCGGAAACATCGCCCTGAACAGTCTGTTTGCGGTCACGTCGGTCATAACCAACTGCCGTGCAGACATACCCTCCTGTTTCCGCAGCACACCGCTCTTCGCAGCGTTCGTGATGATCCAAGCATTCTTCACAGCTCCTGTACTCACGACGTGAAGCTCCCGGAGATGAGGCAAAGACACTACATACATCTTCAGTAGAATCAATCCTTGCTGCTGATGTTGTTCCTATCGCTGAGATCAGCAGGATTCCAGCAGCGAGAAAACAACTTGGTATGGTACGTCTCATAGCTTCTTCTCCCTATTGCAATAGAATGTAGATGTCGTAATGAAAATTCGTAACTGTGTATAGGTTACAACAATGATCAGTGTAGAATATATCTAAGATGGCATTTTTCTACCAAAGAACTGCATACAACATTGGTATCGTCATGGTAAGCAACACTGCTCTTTTTGTCAAGCAAAGGATTGGAGATGAGGCGATGGGATAGCAAGGGTATTTCCGTCCAAACGAGGAGCTATTGGGTTGAAATTACAGCCAGACGAGAGCAGATGATTGTCTCTGCCGGATGTGCTGGCGGTGAGGACGGGCAGGCGCACGGCCTGCCCTTGGGAGCGGACAAGCGGAAATAGCAGTTATGCGTGTGATGATGGATGCCGAATTGTATCGCCTTCTATCAGGGCTGCTTGTGCCTGGAGGTCTCTTCCAGACTGTCCATAATCCATTGCGCTTTGAGCTTTTTGCCGATACGTAAATCCATTGTTTTGAGCTGGGACAATACGGCTTCCAGTTCTTCCTGTTTGGGGCGCAGAGGACGAAGGCTCCGCACCAGCAGGGGCGAAAGCATCTTTGCCATGTGCCCCCGAGTGCTGGTGGCCAGCGAAACCACTGTGGCAACCATGCTGATTGCAGTCAGAATCCCCAGCGCATAGACCGCCAGCTTCTGATCAGGATGAGCAGCTCCCACCGCAACAAACGCGAACAGAACAAGAACGGTTACGCACATGCAGAGACCGCTCCCTGCATCGATTGGTGTTCCGTTGGCAAATACTTCCTCCACGCTTGGTGAAAGCACATCAAAGACATTTCTGATCAACGATCTCCGCATCTTAGAATCCAGCTTGAAAGGCGAGCGCCGCAGCGTCTCTTCAAGCTCAAGACGTTCTTTGTAAACAGTCCGCAGTGATGGATAGGTCGCTCGTATCAGCTCCTCAATGCTGACTGGCTCAGTCTTGATCATCTCCACATAATCGGCAGTATCGATATAACGCTCAAGGCCGCAGTCCATGCACCGCGCAAGGAATCCCACCATTTTGCCAGCCCCCAGCCCCACATAATAAAAATGAGGAACCATGCTGATCTTGCGAACGTGATGACTTTTTGCTGTCCGGCAGATTGGGCAAAAGTCAGCAACATACCCAACCTTCTTCTCCACCCGTTTTGTTCCCCAGATTATCATGAACGTTTCCTTTCGTAGGAATAAAGACTGTCTTCAGCACAGCGCATCATGCGGACAGATAAAGAATGTTCATAGTAGCAACTTTCGCAGAGAAAGCAACGTGCAAATTCCTGCCTGTTTCACCGCCCGCGCATCAGCCTGTTTCCATCACTGCGGCAGGGTAAAGCAGCTATGCTACCATCCCATCCCGCAGCTCCATAATCCTGTGCGCGGTCTTTGCCAAGGAGGGATTGTGGGTGACAAGGATGACTGTCAGTCCATCCCGCTGATTGAGTTCCTGCATAACCTCGCTGATCTCATGGCTGCGGGCTGAATCAAGGTTGCCGGTGGGTTCGTCAGCAAGGAGGATCTGCGGCCTGTTGATCAATGAGCGGGCGATGGCCACCCGCTGCATCTCGCCGCCAGAGAGCTGTCCGGGCAGGTGCCGCATCCGTTTGTCCATGCCCAGCGAGCGGAGCAGCTCGGCGGCCCGCTCCTCCACGCCGCTGTCCTTGCAATAGAATGTGCAGGGCAGCAGCACGTTCTCCAGCACGTTGAGGGTGGGAATGAGATAGAATTTCTGAAAGATGTAGCCGAACAGCTCCCGCCGCACCTTGGTCAGCTCGCGTTCGGAAACAGCTTTCTTCTGCCCGAAGATCGTCCGTCCGCCAATGACAAGACTGCCTGAGGTGGGATTGTCCAAGCAGCCGAGGATGTTGATCAGCGTGGTCTTGCCGGAACCGGACGGCCCAATAAAGGCAACGTATTCGCCCGTCTTGATCTCCAGCGAGATGTTGTTGACTGCAAAGATTTCCTCAGTGCCGCGCCGATAAACCTTGGTCAGGTTCTGGGCTGAGATGGAGATAGCATTGGTCATGGCGTTCAGCTCATTTCGTTGCGGATGGATTCAAGAGGTCTGACTCGTGCCGCTTTCCAGGCCGGATAGATGCCGCTGATCAGGCCGATCAGGAGGACGGACACCAAGGTCGTCAGAATCAGCTTCAGATCAAGCAGAATCAGCGAACCAGTGGGCGCATAGGGCAGCAGTCTGCGAATAAGCAGCTCAGTGATTTGTGACAGCCCAAAGGCCATGACCGTGCCGAGCAGCCCACCGAACAGGCAAAGGATGAAAGTCTCAATCCAGATGAGCTTGAAGATGTCTTCCGGCATCGCACCGATGCTCTTGAGAATGCCGATCTCCTGATAGCGCTCGAAGACCGACATAAGGATGGTGTTGATCACCCCAACCATAGCAATCAAGACCGCAATGATGGCAATAGACATCACCATCACCTTGGCCGTTGAAACAAGGTTCATGATCGTCTGTTTGACCTGCGCTAGCGAGACCACCTGTACGTCCGGCAGCTTGTAGAGTTTCTCCTCCAGCAGAGCGATGTTGGCATCCTTCTTTACCTTGATGCCAAGGCCAGTCAGCTCGCCGGGCTTGTCGAAGATCTTCTGTACCGCTTTGAAGGGAATGAAGATAGTGCCGTCGTCCTGCGTGCCGGTGCGCTTGAGGATGCCGACTACCTTCAGCTCGACATTCTTTTCTGGAATAAGGAGGATGTCGCCGACCTCGCGCTGCTCTAGCTCGGCAGCTTCGTAGCCCAGCACCGCCTCGTACGCTGCCGCATCCTTGAACCAGCCGCCCTGCTTGAATTCTAAATACGTCTTCATCTGCGGATAGGTGGCCGGGTCAACACCAAGATAGGCAGCCATGCCGCCGCTTTCGCCTTTATTAGGATCAAAGATAGCCTGCATCAGCATCGGAGTCATCTTCTCCACTTCGGCATTAGCAGCAACCTCTTGCACAATACTTTCCTTCATGTAGCGCAGGCTGGTGCCGCCTTTCAGCATCAAGGTGGCAGCCTCATAAGGGCAGCCCTTGGCCGTGACCACAATCTGAAAGCCCATGTTGTCAATGTCGCGGTTGAGCGAGGCTTCGTAGCCTTTGTTGAAACCCATCAGACTCGCCAAAACCCAGGCTGACAGCCCCACGCCGATGATAGTCAGGCTGCTCCTGAGCTTTTTGCGGAGGAGATTCTTGTAGCAGACTTTGTAGATGGTCAGCATGGCTCCTCACTTTTCCTGAAAAGATTGCAGATGCTTATTGCCGTACACAAACTCATCCATCAGAATCAGATTCTTCTTCGTTGCCCGCAGCGAAGCCCGGAAATCTTCTTCTGCTTCCGGCACTGGATTCTTGATTTGATCAACCTTGCCGGGCGGTACGCTCTTGCCCGACTTCACATCGTAGGGATAGAAATCAATCAGGCTGAGACCCTCGAATTGCTTGCCGAAGGACGGCTCGCGTAGCTGCTTGGCCGCTCTGGAGGTCAGTTTCTGGAAGTAGAACGCCTTGATGCGGCCCTCCATGTCCAGCACGAGAAAGACCTGAAGGCCGCCGTACTTGCCCTTCTGATTCACGCCGTGAATGTAGCCGATCTTCTCTTTGTCTTTGAAGATTTCGTAGAGCGTGTACGGCACATCAGCGGTCTCGTACAAGCCTTGGAAGGAGTCGCCCAGACGCTGCTCGATCTCCTTGAGCAAAGCGTCTCCACCCGCCTTGTCAATGGAAAGGTAATTGGTCTTGTAGCTCGTTGACTCAGGGAACAGCCGGGCCACATCTTTGTCCGGGTCGTTGAGATCGCAGCCCACGGCGGCATGAGCGCGGTCGGCTGTGAACAGGAAAACAAGCGTCAGTAGCATGAGCATCCATATTTTCTGCATAATCATCTCCTTGGAATGAGGTTGCACGAGTGAATAGCTTTGTTGCTAGGGCGAGCACGGCGCAAGGCTTTACTCCCTATACCCATTCGGATTCTTGGCCTGCCAATTCCAAGTATCCGCGCACATCGCCTCAAGAGTTCGCTCTGCCTTCCAACCCAGTTCCTGTTCTGCAAGAGAGGGATCAGCATAACAGCAAGCAATATCGCCTTGCCGCCGAGGCGCAATAGCATAGGCAACCTTCTTACCCGATGCCTTCTCAAACGCCTTGATCAGCTCCAGTACCGAGCAGCCCTGTCCTGTACCCAGATTATAGGCCACCACGCCCGGCTTTTGTTCCAGCCGCTCTAATGCGCGGAGATGACCTTTTGCCAGATCAACGACATGGATGTAATCACGCACACCGGTACCATCCGGGGTGGGATAATCATTACCGAACACCGCCAGCTGTTTCAGCTTGCCCACTGCAACTTGCGAGATATACGGCATCAGGTTATTGGGAATGCCGTTGGGGTCTTCGCCAATCTCACCGCTCTCGTGTGCGCCCACTGGATTAAAGTAGCGGAGCAGGGCAATGTTCCATTCGTTGTTCGCCTGATGTAGATCGCGCAGTATGTCCTCAATCATCGCCTTGGTGCGGGCATAGGGATTGGTACAGGCTCCCAGCGGAAAGGCTTCGGTGATCGGCACGGAAGCGGGATCGCCATAGACGGTAGCGGAGGAGCTGAAGACAAGATTCTTTACCCCGTGCCGCTGCATGGCGGCGCAAAGATTGAGCGTACCAGTGAGGTTGTTGTGATAATAGAGCAACGGCTTTGCGGATGACTCACCCACCGCCTTGAGACCAGCGAAATGGATGACTGCTGTCACATCTGGGCAGTGCTGGAAGACCTTATCGGTCGCCGCTGCATCAACAAGATCAGCCTGGAAGAAACGGAGTGTCTTGCCGGTGAGTCTTTCCACCCGGCGTAACCCTTCTTGGCAGGAATTGGCAAGGTTATCGATAACCGTTACTGTGTGGCCGTTATGAAGCAGTTCCAAGCAGGTGTGTGTGCCGATATAGCCCGCGCCGCCGGTAACAATGATGTGCATGGGATGCTCTCAAGGTGAAATTGATTTTGTTCAACTGCCTGACATGACTACGTGAACCTTCCTGCTGTCCAGCGTAGCCGCAGGCCGGGCTGCTGTCAACTGTTTATTTGCGGAATCGTCACTCTGGTGCCTCCAGCCGAGTCACCAGAGTGACGGCAGCTGAGTCACGAGGGTGACTCAAAGCGAGTCAGGAGAGTGACAGCATCCGAGGCACTCTGGTGACTCCGGGCGAGGCACGGGAGTGGCGGCAGTGAGTAGTGAGTAGGGTGGACAAACGGCTTTATCGTTTGCCCACGCGGAAGCTGAGGAGTTGAGAGCTAAGGCAGGACGGTGTAGGGTATAGGGGCGAAAGATGTTTCGCCCCTATGTTGCGGCCAGCATCCTAACGTTTCCGCACCGCATTCGCGTGCGCAGGAAAGCCCTCATAGTCCGCAAACTGCATCGCCACGTCCTTGAGGCTGTCATAGCCCTGCTTAGACATGTAGCCGATGGACGAGCGCTTGAGGAAGTCAAAGACCGTGACGCAGGAGAAGGTGCGGGCAAAGCCGCCGGTCGGGAGGATGGCGTTCACGCCCAGCGCGTAGTTGCCGACCGTGATCGGCGTGTGCTGGCCGAGCAGTATCTCGCCAGCGTTGCGGATCTTTGCCAGCAGCAGCATTGGCTCGGCAGTCAGCACCTCAAGATGCTCCGGGGCAAAGTCGTTGACAAAGGCAATGGACTCGGCCAAGTCCTGCGTCAGCACGATGCCGCCGTAGTTGCCCAGCACGGTGGTGCAGAACTCGCGCCGCTTCTCCGGCAGATCAGCGATCAAGTCCGGCAGCAGAGCCGTCACCTTGTCCGCCAGCTCGCGTGAGTGCGTCACCAGCAGGGCGGTGGAGTCAGGCCCATGTTCAGCCTCGATCAGCAGATCAAGGGCGGCAATGCGCGGGTCGGCCTGCTCATCGCAGAGGATGATGGATTCGCTGGGGCCTGCGGGCGTGCCCACGTCAATGTGGCCGTAGAGCAGGCGTTTCGCTGCCGAGACATAGGCGTTGCCCGGCCCGATCACCTTGTGTACCTTCCGCACCGTCTCGGTGCCGAAGGCCATCGCCGTAATCGCCTGTGCCCCGCCGGTCTTGTAGACCGTCTTGATGCCGCAGACTCTGGCTGTGAAGAGCGAGGCATCGTCCACCGTGCCTTCGGGCGTGGGCGGGGTGCAGATGATGATCTCCGGCACGCCCGCAATCACCGCCGGGATGCCGAGCATGAGCATGACCGAGGGGAACGAGCCTTTGCCGCGCGGCACATACAGGCCCACCGAAGTGATCGGAGTGATCTTCTCGCCCGCAAGGATGCCCTCGCTGATCTCAGTGAACCACATCTCCTCCGGCATCTGCGCCTGATGGAACTTGCGGATGTTGGCCGCTGCCCGCTCGATCACCGCCTTGATCTCCGGCTCCAAGTTGCGCTCGGCCCGCTCGAACTCCGCCTCTGTCACCTGAATGGCTGCCGGGTCAAGCGTCACCTTGTCAAACTTGGCGCAGAACTCGACTAAGGCTTGATCGCCGCGCTCACGCACCGCCTTGATGATGGGCCGCACGGTCTCCTGAAAACCCTCGATGTCCAGCTCGGAGCGGCGCAGGATTCTCGCCTTGTCCGCCGCTGCGAGTGTGTTTAGGTCGTAGATGTTGATGTTCATGGTTGTTCCTTTATTGTTCTGCAAACAAAGTGGATGTGCGTAGATTCAGGCTGATCAGCGGCCAGAATGCGGGGTTCTCTCAGCCTTGGGAGGAATCCTGACAAAGACCCGCTGCCCGGTCTGCTGCTTTTCCATAAAATACCTGCCTAATTGATACACATCATGCTTGTGCTCGGAGGATATCTGTTCTCGTATCTTTCGTGTTTCTTGGACAATGGGATCATCAATCATAGTTCATCTCCAAAGAGTTCTTCCGGGGTGCAGATAACCGGCGCAACAAGGCCGTTCTCAGCCGCAGTCTTCCGAATATATTCTCTTTTCTCTGCATTGGCAATATGTTTGCAGTTCCAAGTCAGCAGAAAGTCAACGTTGTTCACACAGCAAACAGCGATATGCAGGGCATCCTCAGCCGCTTTTCGGGGAACAGCTCCACTCTGAATCAGTTTGTCCGCAAAGGTCAGTGCCTCTTCCGTGACGGGTATGAAGGGAATATCCCGAAGAATGTCCAGTCGCCTCTGCACTGCTTCCGGGTTGCCCCTTCCCGCTTCCTCCGCAACGATCTCGGAGATAACAACTTCAAAAGCATCCCTCCTTTGCGCCCACCATTCGCGAGTTATTGTCTGATGAGCGGTCACGATAATATCTCTGCTCGGTCTGGCAGTGAGATAACTGACAAAACTTGTTTCCAGATAGACAAACGCTTTGTTCATAGTTCAATGGCATCCCGTGTCAGGCTGATCAGTCCGGCAAGATGCTCAACCGCGATGGTGAGCGACTGCGCCGCCGAGCCGCTGCTGCTTCAGGCAGAAACTAAAGCGCGGCAGCGGGTTTGTCAATAGGATTGTTGCGGTGGCTGTGGATAGAACTTCTTGCAGGGTGCTGGGGAGGGAGGTATGTTGGGAGGAGCATGAATATTGGAGTTATACAGAAACTATAGAAGTCAAGCAACTCACAGGGACACCTGTATTTCACACAGAGGCCTGAATGGAACCGATATCTTCATATATTGCCGGTTACACGACCGGAAAGCTAACTGAAATCGCTGAGTCAATGGTACGCACTCACGTTATTGAACGGTGGGGGCGGTTCCGCGCTAAACAGTTTTTCGATGCTTTCTGCGGAGCTATAGCATCAGAGGGCACGACTGAATTGGAATTGCAACAGTTGCTTAATGATCTACTCAGTGATGATCGTCGGTCTCAGGTACTTTTTGACGCATATCGTTCAGTGTGTTTTACGAAGTCTCGTTCGCTTGGTCCGCGAATTATAGCGTTGCTGACAGCAGAGCTTGTGACGCGTGAATCAGTTGCTGATGATGAGGAAGCTGCAATATTCAGCGCAGCCGAGGAGCTATCAGATGCCGAGTTAGCAGAGTTCTCTACGTTTGCTCTCGATCATGCCAACCGAACAAATACTGACGACACATCCACATGTCATAGATCACTTTCGATTAACATGGGCGAAGAATTAATCGATTCAACATGGCGACGCGAAATCGATATTTCGCTTGGCCCGCTGAACCTTGCGACCACCGATATTGGATCATGGGCACTAAAACTGAAACGGCACGGACTAATCTCTGATGATGTGCGCGAACGACATATTGATGAGCCGGGGACAATGCGACAGGTGACGTGGTGGCTCTACCTTCATCCATCTGCACTACGGCTCGCTGAACTCACGAAACAAGCTAGCTAACAATCTAACGACCTTGGTCTTTACTTCAGTGCGAGCAGGTGCAGTGGGTTGACGCACAACATAATCCGACAGACTTGGTGGGTAAACAAAAAGAGACACTATGGTGTCTCCCTAAGAGTTACCATAGTGACTCCCTCAGAGTCAGCAGAGTATCTCTACCGGAGTCACTATAATGACTCTACTGGAGTGACCGTAGTATCGCCACAGGAGTCACCGTAGTATCTCCGCAAGAGACACTATAGTGTCTCCGGCAGAGGGTGCTTGCAGGCGGTGGGAAACCAAGCGTGGAAAGACGGTGCAACTCTTCACTCTGCCTGCTGCGTCAGCAGGCCAGTCACTTCTTCACGCAGCTTTGGCAGCTCTCTGATCGCAATGGCCCAGATGATGCTGCTTGAAACCGTGTCGTAGCCATGAATGACTCGGTTGCGGGTATCGACGATGCGGCGGGCGTTGGCAATCTGGAAGTCCGGCTTCAGCTTGAGAATGCGGCTCATTGCCTCGCCGACGATCTCTATGTTGCGCTCCACCGCCCGCCGGGTCTTGAGGTCTCTCTCGAAGGCAAGATAGTTGCGGGGTTCAGGAAGGAAGGAGACTATCTCATCAATGGCGGCCAGCATGTCATGCAGCCACACAGCGATGTCCTTATCCATAAATCAGCACCTTGGTTGCATTGATCCGCTGACGCAGGCAGGGATTGCGTAGCTCCTTCTCCTCCAGCAGGTCTATGCTGCGGCTGAAGAGCTGCTCAAGCGCGAACTTGAGCGCGAAATACGTGTCCGCATACGAGAGCGGGTCAGCATCGTCAATGTCAACGATGAGGTCAATGTCGCTACTTTGCTTGAAGTCCTGCCGCAGGACAGAGCCGAAGGCCGCAAGGCTCCGCACGTGGTGCTGCCGGCAGAGCTGCTGTAGGTTCTCCTGGTGCTGTTCGGTGAGCGTCATTGTCGCTTACCGCTGCTGCCGCAGATAGTCCGCATAGACCTCGGCAAAGTGCTTGGTCTGCTCCAAGGTGCCGACATTCATGCGGAAGCAGGTCTTGATCGCCGGGGCGACCATGGGCCGCACCAAGATGCCCCGCTCTTTCAGGTAAGCAACCGCGCCGTCGCGGTCTTCCGGCTCGACCAGCATAAAATGCGCCGCGCCGGGATACTGCTTCACCTTGTTATCACGGAAGAAGGCTTCCAGATAGGGCTTGGAGAGCTGCATGGTCTCCTGCGGGAAACGCCGCCATTCCTCGGCGGCATCGTCAAGTTGCGCTCCGGCGGCAACCAAGGCGCAGGCGTTGACATCGAACGGCCCGCGCACCTTGTGCAGCTCGGCGGTGAGGGCGGGATGGGCGATGCTGTAGCCCAGCCGCAGGCCGCCAAGGGCAAAGGCTTTGGAGAAGGTGCGCAGGATGATCAGGTTCGGGTACGCCGCCAGCAGGCCCTGCGCCGTCGCGCCGGTGAATTCAAAGTAAGCTTCATCCACGATCACAGGCAGATCGGGCCGCAGCCGCAGCACTTCCTCAATCAGGTCCAGCGAGACCGACGCGCCGGTGGGGTTGTCCGGGTTGACCAGCACCGCCAGCTTGGTCGCCGGAGTGATCGCGGCCAGATAGTCGCGGCGCGGGAAGCGCATTGCCGCATCATACGGAATACCGGTCACTTTCGCGCCGATCACCCCGGCAATCTGAGTGAACATGGGAAAGCCGGGCTGGGCCAGCACCAGCTCGTCGCCCTCGCCGAGAAAAGCCCGCAGAACCACCTCGATAGCCTGATCCGAGCCGTTGGCGACCATGAGTTGCTCCGGCGCGGCCTGCGTGTAGCGGGCCAGCTTGGGCAGGAACGCGGCGCAGTCCGGGTAGAGCGGGATGCGGTCGCTGTCAATGAAGTCGTGCAGGGCGGCCTTCACGCAGCCCGGCAGCGGCAGAGTGTTCTCGTTCAGATCAAAGCGCAGGTAGGCCGTGCGGTCAATGTGCGACCACGGCGGCTTGTAGGTGGACAGCGCGGCGATTTGGGGTTTGACTTTGAGCATTATCTATGCGAAATAAAAAAATTCTAAAGAGTCCATCCAGACCTGCCTTGAGACCTGTTTATACGAGTAAAAACAGGTTCATTATATGTGCTATCTTTGTAATCGCTACTACATTCATTACATTTCCAGTAGCCATTTTTATTTGGAGACTGGAGCCGAATTGATTTTTTATTGCTATCATAGCATCGCTGGCAATACGGCCCGTCTTTTTCACCGCTCTCCTGTACAAGAAAGTAATATGGTGTTTCATATACCATATTGTCATCTTTCTCTATCTGCTTTTTGAGTCGCTGAATCTCCGAATCTCTCTCTAAGAGAATATCTTTAAATTTTGCTGTCTCGATTTTTGCATTAGCAAGAGAATCAATCAACTCTGCTAACTTTAACTTCACCTCTGCCGCATCCAGTGAAACTTCACTATTATTGATGAGGTTTGCGATATCAAAGGCATGTTTTACGCCAGCAAGAGCGGCAGTTATTTCTGCTATAGGCATTTTATCCTCTATGAAATAAGAATAATTTTGTTATTGAAAATCAGCACAGCGTCGCCTTCACACCCGGCGGAATTCCTTTCCGGCAGGGATTTTCTTGAAATACTTCCTGCAACGCCCTGCCAAGCTGGCGGAAGAGCAGCAGCCAGCCTTCCGCCGGATCAATGTTTTCGCGGATATGAATCATGATGCTGCAATCCAGCCCACCTGCCAAGCCGTCGAGGAAGTCGTCCAAATCTTCTGAGAACAGGCCGCCGAAGACATCTTGGCCGAGCAGGAACCGCTGGCGAAACACGCTGTACGGCTCGCTGAAGGGCACGAATTTGACGAACTTGCGCCCTTCCACGCTGACTCCAACGCTCACCGGCTGGCTGGCCAAGTCTTCCGCCATGCTGACGCTGCTGCCCGCGCCGTTCACGCCGTAGCTGTTCATGCGGAGAATGAGCAGTTCTTTCAAAGTCTTACCCAGCACAAGGCCGATGTCCTCTGTCACCACATGGCTGGAACTCAGCCGCTCGGCGACGAAATCCACAGCCAGCGTGAAGCCCGCCTCCTGCGCCATCGCCTCCAGCAGGCCGCCGAAGCCGCTGACCTGAATAGACGGCCCGACCTTGAAACTGTACGTGCCGGGCCAGTGCTCGGCGCAGTTCACCGCCACGCGCACCCGGCTTTCCGCAGTGGTGCGTACCACAGCGGCGGCCTGCTCAGACAGCTCCTCAACCACGATGCCGTGCGCCGGAGCGGCCTTGCCTGATGCCGCATCTGCCTGAGCTGTCGGCATTTCCGGCGCAAACATCTTGCTCAGGGCAATACCGACCGAACGGAACACGCCCTCCCACGCATGGTGCGGGTCTTCCACGCCGCAGATGCGGACATGCAGCCGCGCCTGCAAGCCCTGCGTCAGCCCGCGCAGCAGCTCCAGCAGCGGCGCGCTGGAGGCAAGCTGCTCGCAGCGCAGGCCGAAAAACCACGTCGGATCAAGCTGCTCCACGGTTTCAATCAGGAAATCCGGCTCGGCGGCAAAGGCGACCGCCACTTCCGCGCTGCCGTCGTCAATCATGCCCAGCGCAGCCCCGCTCTCCGTCCGTCGGGGAAATTCGGCAATTGCCCGGCCCAGCGCAAAGCCCAGCTGCGGCCAGTCATTGCTGTTCCAGAACAAATCAATGCCGCATCCCATCCGCCATGCGATATGCTCGACCATGTGGCTGACAAAATCATTCGGCGTGAGGAGCTTTTTCTTAGTCGGCGTGCCAAAGTGCAGGGATATCTGATTAGGCAGAAAGGCGGAATACACTCTGCGGATGAAATCAGCCTGCTCCAGCGCGGCAAATGTTGTGCCACCCGTGGCAACTCCAATGGTGAAGCAGCCTGCTTTGCTGCCAGACTCTGCGCCGAGCAGAGAATCTTCAATCACTGCGCACTGCGATGGCGGTACTTCAAAAAGGTTTGCAGCGTAGATGTAGGTGTCAGGCGCAGGCTTTGGCCGCAGGTTGTGCAGATCGTTGCCGACAATCAGATCAAAATACGCGGCAATGCCCGACTGCGTGACAATCTTGCGTACATCTTCGGTCGGATTATTGGAAACCACTGCTGTTTTGATGCCCTGCGCCCGGCAGGCGGCAAGAATCTCAACAATGCCCGGATTGACCGGAAAAACCGATTCGTTACGGACTTGATTGTACTCAGCCAGAACAGCATCTTGCACGGAATCTGCTGCCGCGATGCTGTGTTCGGTCTCGACAAAGGCGAAAATCCGCCGCCAGAATTCCGGCGGATGATAAGCGAAGATGGAGCGGATAAATTCTTTCGAGAGATTGACCGGCTTGCCGAGATGTTTCTTCAGCAGCTCGCCGCAAAGGGAAAGATCAAGGCCGAGGCTGTCCAGCAGAACGCCGTCCATATCGAATAGGATGGCCTTGGTTTCGTCGGGGAGCCAGATGATGTTGTCTAATTGCATGGAAGAAGCAACTGTGATAGTACAGGCATTTTTCATCGCCCATTCGCTGTACCGAATATTTTTAACCCAAGATGAACTGTCACGCATATCATCACGATCACCCCACATGCCAACAAAACGGTTCATCAATAATTCTTAAAAAATTTCTGCTCATGCAGCCGATTACAACTGACTCTTTGACGGTTCATCTGCGCCACGTGCCACAGGCGCAACTGCATAAAGGTTGAGCAGTTGTTTTGCCAGTTCTGCCGTGGTGCTATGTTTAAGCTCGCCATTTGAATCCGGGATGCTTGCAATAACCTGTACAGCCATGCCTACTGCGTTGATGCGTTCAAGGACAGTCACATATTCTTTTGATTGAGCAAGAATAGACCGATATATGAGCAGAAAAGAGCCACCAATGAAACTTATAAGTACACCAGAGACAGAAGCAACTATTGAGACCGGTAGCTTCTCAGGATTCTGAGCAGCCTTAAACAGACCAAATAGAACAAATCCAAACCCACAAAACATAACCATCAGCGTGAGCCAATAGATAGAGCGTACTTGGCTGAGATTTCTATCAAGATAGTTTTCTAGTTTGGTTCGCGCCAAATCCCATGCAAGCTGCGGTTTCTCAGGATGTTCACGGAATCTCTCTTCGACCTTTTCAATCTTTTCTTCACGAGCACGCTGATCTGTGTAGTTACTCGCAATTGAAGTAGCAACCCCAGTAATCATGAGACCTATTATTGGTATAGGTTCATCAAGAAATATACGAAATAATGCTCGCCTCATCTCAGGCGGCATAAAAAACATCATCAATATAACTGCAAAAATGATGGTGATTACACTGAAAGCTAATTGGAGGCAAATTTCTCTGCGTTGCCATTTCTTATATAACGACATACCTAGCAAATCTATGTAATTTATTATTTCCCAATGCAAAACTTAGAAAACACCGCATCCAGCACATCATCCGGCGTGGTCAGACCGACAATGTCGGCAAGGTGGTCAAGGGCGGTTTGAAGATCAACGGCCAGCAGGTCGGCAGGCTCGCCCGCCAGCAGGGTCGCCTCAACCTGAGCGCAGGCGGCCAAGGTTTTTTCCAGAATCAGCTTGTGGCGGAGATTGGGCGCGCAGGCCAGCCGCTCCTCCATCGCGCCGCCCTTACCCAGCGCGGCCTGCTGGATCGCGTCGAGCAGGGCCTCGATGCCGCCGCCGCTCTTGGCCGCTGTCCGCACCTGCGTTTCCTCAGCAAATTCGCGGCTGATCCGCTCCAGCATATCCGGCGCGGCAGCGTCGAGCTTGTTCAGGACAAGGATGCGCTTTTTCCCGGCCAGCGAGCGCAGCAGCTCGCGGTCAGAGGCGGTCAGCTCCTGCGAGGCATCCAGCACCAGCAGCACCAAATCGGCCTGCTCGACCTTGCGCCGCGCCCGCTCAATGCCCAGCCCTTCCACCGCGTCGGCATGGTCACGGATGCCCGCTGTGTCAACCAGATGCACCGGAATGCCGCGCACCGAAATCAGCTCCTCGATGGTGTCGCGGGTGGTGCCGGGCAGATCAGCGACCAAGGCCCGCTCCTCGCGCAGCAGGGCGTTGAGCAGGCTGGATTTGCCGACATTGGGCCGCCCGGCGATCACCGCCTTGATGCCCTCGCGGAAAACCCGGCCCTGCTCGGCCAAGGCGAGCAGCCGCTGCAAGGGCTGCGCCGCCCGCGTCCGCAGCAGGTCCAGCAGATGGCCGCTTTCCAATATCTCAGCGGCATCATCGGGAAAATCTATCGCCACCTCCACCTGCGCCAGCAGCTCAACCAGCGCGTCCCGCACCGCGCTGATCCGCTCGTAGAGTGCGCCTTGCAGATGCTCGGCAGCCAGCTTCGCGCTGGCGGCGGTGCGGGCTTCAATCAAATCCGCCACCGCCTCGGCGCGGGTGAGGTCAATCCGCCCGGCAAGAAAGGCCCGCTTGGTGAACTCGCCCGGCTCGGCAGGCCGCGCTCCGGCAGCCAGCACTTCAGCCAGAATTGCCTGCAAAACCGGCCAGCTACCGTGGCTCTGGATTTCCGCCACGTCTTCGCAGGTGTAGCTGTGCGGGGCACGCATCAGCACGGCCATTGCCTCGTCCAGCACCGCGCTGCTGCGGTCAACAACTTTGCCGTAGCAGAGCCGATGGCTTTGCCAAACGGCCTGCGACCTGTGCGGCACGAACAGCCGCCGCAGAATGCGTTCCGCCGTCGGCCCGCTGATGCGGACAATGCCGATGCCGCCGCTGCCTAGAGCGGTGGCGATGGCGGCAATGGTCTCCTCAGTCTTCAGCAGGCTCGCCGCCACTCTGCTGCCCCTTGCCGCCCTTGCGGAACGGCTTCTTTTTGCCGGGCTTGTAGATCAGCACCTTTTTGAACAGCCCCTCGCCGACCGAACGGCTGCGCACTTCTTTGTCGTCCTGAAGGAGCATGTGCACCTCCCGCCGCTCCGAAGGATTGAGGGCAGGAATGGCCTGGGTCATGCCGTCCTCGCGCGCTTTGGCGGCCAGCTCCAGCACCCGTTTTTTCAGCTCCTCAATCCGCCGCTCGCGGTAATCGCCGACTTCCAGCATGAGCTTGGTGCGGTCAGGCAGCAGGCGCGAGGTCATTTTCCGCAGCAGATACTGAAGGCTGTCCAACGTGCGGCCTTCCTGCCCGGTCAGCGTTTCCTGATGCTCGCCGCTGATCTTGCAAACCACGGTTTGATGTTCTAACTCCACAGTTATCGTAGAGCTGCAACCCATCAGCTCCAGCATCTTGGCCACATCCTGATGCACTGCTTCTAATGCCTCTGGCGCGGGTGGCACATACGGCCCAAGTTCTTCCGCTATGGGAGCAGGAGTCGCTGCTTTGGGTTCAGGCACAACCGCTACTTCCTGCGTTTTTACTGGCTTTTTTTGGTCTATAGCTGGCCGTTCCTTTTTTTTCTGCGGCTCTTTAACTGGAGTTATTGGCTCTGCCGTTGGAAGAGCTACCGAGGCCGCACTGATTGCAGCGGCCCGTGGCTGTGTTTTTCTGTTTGCCCGGATACGCGCTCTTTTCCGGCAAAGACCAAAAATGCCGGGGGAGCCAGTCTCGATTACCTCAATGTTCAGCTCTTCCTGTGAGGCCGTCAACTCCTTGCAGGCATTGGCAATAGCGTCGGCAACAGTGCTGCCGTAGAAATCTTGTTCTTTTGCCATAACGTATGTCCTCAGTTCGGGGTGGCCGCCGTCGCAGTCTGCCGGTTGATCAGCTGCTGCTGGAGAATGGACAGCAAGTTGCTGACAAACCAATACAGCACCAGACCGGAAGCGAAATTGACAAACATGACCGTGAAAATGACTGGCATCATCTGCATCATCTTGGCCTGCTGCGGATCGGCAGTGGTCGGACTCATCTTTTGCTGAAGAAACATCGTACCGCCCATCAGCAGGGTCAACACCGGAATGCCGTGCAGCCAAGGGATATCGAAGCCAAGCATCAGCCGATCTGGCGCAGAGAGGTCATGCATCCAAAGCATAAAGGGCGCATGGCGCAGCTCAATAGCCGCCATTAGAACTTTGTACAGGGCAAAAAAGAAAGGAATCTGGATGAACATCGGCAAGCAACCGCCGATGGGATTGACCTTGTAGGTTTTGTACATGGCCATCATTTCCTGATTCATCTTCACCGGGTCATCCTTGTGCTTTTCCCGGAGTTTTGCGACCTTGGGCTGAATCTTTTGCATGTTCTTCATCGACTTCATGCCCTTGTGGGTGATCGGCCAGAAGGCTCCTTTGACCACACAGGTCAGCAGAATGATGGCGATGCCGTAATTGCCGAAGATATCGTGAAAAAAGTTGAGCAGCCAGAGCATAGGTTTAGCCAGAACGCCAAACCAGCCAAGATTGATCGCTTCTTCCAAGTCATAGCCTGCCTGCTTGAGATAGACCATTTTCTTCGGACCAAAATAGCCCTCATGCGCAAAAACCTTGGCATCGCCCGGAGCCAACTCTATAGCTCCATTGGTTAAAACGGTGCGGATTTTTTTCTCGTCGATTGCCATGACGGTGATTGCGCTGCCACTGTTTTTCTTCGGCAGCAGAGAGAGCATGAAATAGCTGTCCATGTGCGCCGCCCAGCTCACCTCGCCTTGGAATGAGAGTGGACCTTTACTCAGCTCTTTTGCAGAAATTTCATGAAGCTGGCGATTCACATACACTGCCGGGCCACTGAACAGCGAGCTGGCTGCACCGCCAGAATGTAAGGGGCCGTTACTCATGGATAGGGTCGGATGCACTTGCGCTGGGGCTGTCCCTTTGTTTGTCACCGTGCAGTTGCTGTCGATCAAGTAGCTGTCAGCATAAAAAATGAGTTTGCGCTCGATGTGGAGACCGTTGGCAAGTTCGGCTTGCAAGAGTAGGCTTGCATCGCCCTGATTCAGGCTGATTGCTGTTTCTTTTGCCTTGAACAAAGGCAGCCCTGCCGCTACGCCACCGTCCACGGTGAAGGTCATGGGCCATTCCGCCGGATTACTGCTCACCGTGATCAGCTCTACTGGCGGTGAATTTTTGTCCCGCGCTTGCCGATATTTTTTCAGGATGAAGCTCTTGAGACCGCCACCCTGTTCAAAGAAAATCGCTTTATAGAGCGGAGTTTCAACCGTGATGTCGCGGGCCGTGGAATCAAGAGCCACAGTCGGGACAACAGCGGCAGGAGTAGGCGGTGCAGTTGTGGCTGTGGTTTCAGACTGGGCAGATGACTGCGGCACAGCAGTCACGTGCTGATTGCTTTCCGTAGGCACAACCGGCTGTACTGGCACAAAAAGATACTGATAGCCGACGAGAATAAGGAAGGAAAGAAGAATGGCCAAAAAGGCCCTTTGCATGTCCATTGCTGTTGTGTTTCAAGTGAAAGAATCCAGGAAATGATGGCCCGGCAGAGGAATTATTCAACAGGATCATAGCCGCCTTTGGCAAAGGGATGACAGCGCAGGATGCGCAGTAAGGCCATCCATACGCCCCGCGCTGCGCCGTAACGGGCCACTGCCTGCGCCGCGTATTCAGAACAGGTCGGCACATAGCGGCAACAGGGAGGAAAAAACGGCGAAATGCACCGCTGATATCCCCTCAATAACAGAAGGCAGAAAGCGACAGTGAGAGTGCCGCAGCGGTTTCGTTCAGGTCTGCTCATCGTGCTGCTCCGGCATTCCGGTCAACCCTGCAACCGCTGCCCAGACAGCGTTCATGCCGTTCAGGGAGAATTCAGGACGTACTGCGAAAACAATGTCGCAGGAGCAAGGAAATATCTGTCGATGCAGACGAAAGGTTTCACGAATGATCCGTTTAATCCGATTTCGGCGCACTGAACCACCCGTCTTTACTTGGACGCTGATGCCCAAACGACTAAACGGCAGGTTGCTGCTGAGACAGACTAATGTGAAGCCTTGACCGCGCAGCCGTCTGCCGTTTCGATAGACCAAATTGTATTCTCCGGTTTTCCTGAGCAGGCAGGATTTGGGGAGAGCAAACCGCTTCATGCGGATCAGGCGGAGAGTACCCTCCGTCCCTTAGCCCGTCTTCTTCTGATCACTTCCTGACCAGCGCGGGTTTTCATCCGGGCGCGAAATCCATGAGTGCGGGCGCGCTTGAGGTTACTGGGCTGGAATGTTCTTTTGCTCATGATGTGAATTCCTGATTGTGGGTTTGATCTTGAGGGCCTGAGCCTGTCGCCGTCCGGCTGTTTTAGCAGAAATTCCGCTGCACGGGCAATATTTTCATAGACAGCAGAGGCGGCGGCATGGCAAAATACGGGCAGGCTGAGGCCGATGTGTTGATTGGGAACCCATTATTCTACTCATAGGCAGCCGGGCTGTCAAATTATTTCCCTTCTGAACGGTGAAAGGATGCAGCTCGAACGAATACAGGATTTGGATTGGGGACTGCTCTGGCAGCAAGCCCGAAAAAAACAAAACTGGACCGGCAAAGAAGCTGCTGACTGGGATAAAAAAGCACCTTCTTTTGCTGAACGAGCAGCAAGTTCGGCCTATGCTGAAAAATTTATCGCCTTGCTGTCGCCGCAGCCTGAGTGGACTGTGCTGGACGTGGGCTGTGGCACTGGCACCTTAGCGTTGCCTTTAGCCGCCCGCTGTCGCGCTGTAACGGCCCTTGATTTTTCTGCCGGGATGCTCTCTATCTTAGAGCGGCAGTTATCTTGGCAAGATGACTGGCAGCAGCACGATGTTGCAACTCATGATGTGGTGGTGGCATCTCGCTCATTGATCGTACCTGATTTGCATCAGGCTTTAGAAAAATTAGAACATTATGCCCGGCGAATGGTTATTGTTGCGGATAAAGTAGGTCATCACGGCCCTTTTGATCCTGATGCCTTTACCGCCATTGGTCGGACGTTAGAATTTGGCCCAGATTATATCTATCCCTTCAATTTGCTGTATCAAATGGGACGATTGCCCAAGGTCGATTACATCCACATGGAAGCGGAACAACTGTATTCTTCTTGGGCTGAAGCTTTGGCTGCTTGTTGCTGGATGTTCAACGGTCTGAGCGCGGAGGAGGAGCAGAAGATTGAGCAATATGTTCGCTCTATCGCCGAGATCAAAGCAGACGGCACGGTGATCGTGCGCCGTCGGAATGCACCAATCTGGGCGTACATCAGTTGGCAGCCAAAGCGTGATTGCTGAATAAAACTCCCTTTGTATGAACAAAAAATCGGCAGTTTTTCTTGATCGCGACGGCACCATCAATGAGCAGAGGGGCTATATCAACCACTTGAGCCGCTTTGTTCTTTTACCGGGAGTGCCGCAGGCTATTCGTCGGCTTAACGATCACAGCATTTCGGCAGTGGTGGTGACAAATCAGTCCGGTTTAGCGCGAGGTTATTTTCCTTCTGCTCTGCTGGATGCAGTTCATGTAGAGATGAAACGTCTGCTGGCTGAAGAAGGAGCGCATTTGGATGGTATTTACGTTTGCCCTCATCATCCAGAGGCCAAAATTGAGCAGTATCGTCAAGCATGCCGCTGTCGCAAGCCACAACCGGGCCTGATAGAGGAGGCAGCCATTAATCTGAACCTTGATCTGTCTCGCTCTTTCATAGTCGGTGATCGTTGGTCGGATTTGGAATGCGGAATCCGTGCTGGAGTTCGCCCTGTACTCGTTTTAACTGGTTACGGACGAGGTGAGCTGGAATATATCGGCCCGCAAAAAAAGATTCAGCCAGTCGTGATTGCTCATGATTTGTCGGAAGCGGTGGAGCGGATTATTCAGCTCTTGGAATGTTGACCGTCTCAAGCAGGCCGTTGGGATTTGATGAGCAGACAAATCTTTTTCAGGTAAAAAATATTTGACAGGGCGAATAGCTCGAAGATATCATATACTAACTTATCAGCGGCACATTTACTTTTATCCTTTCAAAGGGGGCCAAAATCAAATGAACATCAGAAATTCAGCTTGTTATCTCATCGGTGGTTTGTATTTTCTTCTTTTTTCCGCAGCCTGTGTTTGCTCTCCTCCAGGTTCCGTGACAGGGAAAGACCCTGTTGTTGCTCCTACACAGCAGATGCAAGAAGCATCAGCACCCGCTGATGAGGAAGTAATTATGGAAGAAGGCACTGTTGGAGTCACTGGCGATGAAACAATTGTTGAGGACGGAACCACTGAGTTTGTCTCAGAAGAAGGTACTGTTGTTGATGAAGGCACCACCGTTGAAGTAGGCAGTGAAGAAGGTACCGTTATCGACGAAGGCACCACTGTTGAAGTAGGCAGTGAAGAAGGTACTGTTATCGATGAAGGTACCACTGTTGAAGTAGGCAGTGAAGAAGGTACTGTTATCGACGAAGGTACCACCACTACAATTGATAGTGACATGCCTGTTGATGGCTCCCCTGTAAATCCGTAATTATAGGAATACCGCAGCGACACATTATCAGGAAGGCATTGTTTTTAATGTCTTCCTGATACAATTTATTGCTGGGAGTTTCGCTTGACATCTACCATTTTTTTTAATTTCAACAACGAAACAATTTCATTAGTAGATTGTCAACCACCTCTGTTGCAGAGGTACAATTCATAGGCATTAAAAAAATAATTGACAGAGCAAACCTGCCCTGTATCATAACGCAACATATATTCACTTTTTAACTCCTAAGGGGGGATGGTTCAATGATTGTCAAAAAAACAGCCGCTCTGGTCAGCAGTCTTTTGCTGCTTTTTTTCTTAGCCGCCTGCGAAAAACCGGGTTCTGATGAAAAACCTGCCGCCGCTACCGCAAACCAAGAGGCACAAAAGCCACCAGTTGAGAATAACCAAAATGCTGCTGAAGCTAAGACTGAAGAAGAAGCAGTAATAGAAGAAGAACCTACTGATACTACTGAAGAGCCACAGGCAGCTGAAGCAGAAGGGACTGAAGAGGAATCTGTTGCAGAAGATGCTGTAGTTGAAGAATCATTGGATGAAATCGCTCCTGAAGAACAAAAAAATGCGGAACAAGGCAATTCTGAAGAGCAGAAGCAAGTGCCGCAGAAATATGAACCTACAGAATCTGTACAAGAATCTCTTCCTCCTATTACAGAACCTGCACAAGAAACCCTTCCTCCTGTCGAGCAGAAGAATTAATTTTTCTGTCTGTTAAACAATAAACAACAAGAGCTTCCTCGATCAATTGAGGAAGCTCTTGTTGTTTGATTACTCCTGCATCAGAACGCGAAAACCGAGCAGGTCTTCCCGGTAGTCAGGCTTGTTTCTGAAACGGAAAGCAGCCCGACAGTTATGCACCCTACTGCCTGCCGATCCGCCCCGTACTACCCGTTCTCCACCACCTGAAGGCCCGCGCGGATTGTTACGTACCCCGCCCGCAGCATAGTAATCCTTGTCAAATTTATCGGCACACCACTCCCAGACATTACCGCTCATATCATAAAGTCCAAAGCCGTTAGCCTGCTTGCCGCCGATTTGATGCGTTTTTTTGCCGCCGTTTTCCTCATGCCAAGCCAAAACATCAGGGTTGTCGCCGCCGCAGTATTTGCCGGAACCATCAGCGCGGCAGGCGTATTCCCATTCAGCCTCAGTGGGCAGTCGATAGACTCGTTGAGAGCGTTTGTTCATCTTCTCCACAAAGGCCTTGGCATCGTTCCATGAAACATTCTCTACTGGATACTGGCCCCTACCGCTCTTTTTGAAGCCGGAGGGATTGTTGTGCATAATCTTTTCCCATTGATTCTGCGTGACCTCATATTTACTCATCCAAAAGCCATTCACACAGACTTCATGCACCGGTCCTTCCCAAGCGAACCGTCCTTTTTCTCCGAACGGTGATCCCATTTTAAAACAACCACCCGGCACGTAAACAAACTCTATGCCCGTGGCTTCGTTGAGTAACATGTCACCTTTTTTTGGTGGCTCTGGCGCAGGAGCAGCAAGTACGGGTTGCGGTTCTTGCGCGGGCAGTGCTTTCATCTTAACGGCAGGTCGTGCTGTTTCTTGGTGTATGTTCTCTTGCAACTGCTTGGGTACTATAAGAAAATCACCCTGCTCATGGCTGGTTTTGTTGATATATCCGTATCTCGGCAGCTGACCCGTGCTTCTATAAACTGGCTGAAGCATCCGCTCAAACAGGCTACGACCAGACAGTACCTCTTGGTTGTCCCGCAGCGTGATCAGAAAACTGCGGGCAAACAACGAGTGCCTTGCTCCCTCCTCATACGTCGGTCGTTCGCTACCAGAAACCAAGGAGGTGAGCGAGGAAGTTTCTAACAGCCGCTGAAGCCGTACTTCCCGGCTTTCCCGGAGCCTTGAATCATCAGGCAACTGGAGGCTGCCGGAGTAACTGGAATCCGTCACCACCAGAACGTGCTTTGCCCGCACCGTGCTGAGAATATTGGTAATCAGTGCCGTTGGTATCCATTCGCTGTCGTTAACCAAATCAGCATCTACGGGCTTCCAATAGCCTGCGCCGCTGTGGCTGATCTGACTATGTCCAGTATAGTAAATCAGCAAATTGTCGCGATCTCGGTTAGTCATCCGTTTTGGCAGCTGCGAGAGCGTCCACAGCGTTCGATCACGGTCAGCATCAAGGAGCAACTCAACCTTAAAACCGTATTTTTCCTCCAGCATTCTCGCGACTTCTTGTGCATCGGCTCGCGCAGTTTTCAGTTCGTCCATGTGCTGGTAGCTCTGATTGCCGATCACTACGGCGTGGTATTTGCCAAAATCTGGCGTGGCTGGTTGTCCTGATGCAGCCGCGCTCACAGCCAGCACAATGAAGAGGAGCAGTGTAAAGATGATTACTGATTGCTCCCTTTTCTGCTGCCAAGTCATAGGTGTCTCCCTGATTTTATGTTATGCAGGAACCACTGCGCTAAACAGTGATTAAGGATAAAAATTACAAGAATTGTACAAAAACAGGCTCGGTTGTGCAACAGCAGAATGTTTCGTATCTCATGTGCAACGTATGTGTATTCTAACTTATGCAAGAGGTCTATCAAAAGGGACGAAGCTGCGGACTGTTTTTTGCGTTCTGAACAAAAAAGTGAGGGTAGGATGGGAGCTAAAATATTGCAAAAAAAAAGGAGCCAACCTGTCAAAGGCTAACTCCTTGAATTTCCTGGTGGGCTGTGAAGGATTCGAACCTTCGACCAATTGATTAAGAGTCAACTGCTCTACCAGCTGAGCTAACAACCCGTGATGCAAAAATTGTATCCCTTATTTAACACAGCAGAGCAGCAAGGTCAAGAAAAAGCCTGCGACTGCCGTCAAAAAAACGCTACCGGTAATACAGCCCTGGGCTGCCCATCGTCTGCATGACCTGATAGAGGTGGCGGCGGAAGTCGCGGCGATCAGTGATGCCTTGAATATGGCCGCGCTTGAGGGCATTGCGGGCATCGTGGTAGTCCGGCGGGATATCAATGCCGGTGGTTTCACGGATAACACGTGGCCCAGCAAAGCCGATGCGGCTGGAACGGATGGCAAACTGATAGGGCGAGCAGCCCAAGAACGAAGCCACTGGCCCGGCGTAAGAGTTGTTGTCATAGACGACAATGTACAGGCCACCGGCATCGATATACTCCCGTACCGCCATTGTACATTTGGGCATCTGGGCCACGCCGAGGGTGCCTTCTTGGATGCGGATGCCGCCGGTGGTGTGGACGTAGGCAAGCAGAGGCCGCTTTTTCCGCCGGGCGATGTCGCAGGCACGGACGAACTTTTCGCCCTCGGCCGAACCCACTGTACCATTGCGGAAATCGGAAAACAGCATGGTTACGACTAACTCAATGTCCTTAACCCGCGCATGAAAGGTTAGGTTGGCGCAGCCCATGCCAGTTTTAGCACGAGCCGCTTGCAGCCGTTCGTCAAATCCCTCGTAGTTGAGCGGATTTTTGGAGAAGATATCGTTGTTGAATATCTTGATCGAGCCGGGATCAAAGACGTTCTTCAGATACCACTGATATTCGAGCGGAAAATGATGGCCGCAGTTCTCGCACACGCCGCAAAACTCGCCGTACAAATCAGGTATCCACAGGTCTTTACAACCGTATTTTTCCGCATTCGGGCAGGTGATGGTGCGGTCTTCATTGGCTAACGGACTGGTGTAGGTATCGGTCAGTTCCAGCGGGTCCTGAATCAAACAGTAGTCACCGGCGGACTGAGGATCAGCAGTAACCAAAGAGCGTGGCACCGGTCTGCTTTCGTTGCTTTCTTCCCGGTTGAAAATCTTAGTGAAAGGCGCAGTGAGCCGATTGACCAAAGCCGTACCTTCGCCAGACAGCTCCTTGATTGTCTTTTGCACCTGCTTTTGCTGGGTTTTCAGCACGTCATAACGGACGGTGTACCAAAACTTCTCGGTGGCGGAGCAGAAGAATTTAACAAGGTTTTCAGCAGGCATGGTGATGCCGCCAAAGCTGTGCAGACTCATCTCACGGTATTTCTTTGAACGCAAATCCAAAAGTTTGTCGGTCTCGCCCTCATCCAAATCCCAAGGAATATCGATCTGCGGTGCCTCATCTGGGCTTTCCGCTTTTTTCCGCTTCACCTCGTAGGAGCGGAAGCTGCGCATACTCTTGGTTCGCAGCACCACCTCGTCTGTAGCACGGATAATATCGGAACGAATGCGCCCAAAAAAGGCAAAGTCATCGCTCTTTGCCCCCAGAGGTGGTTCCTGAATGATTCGATCTATGGTGCCGAGACGCAGGTTGTCGGCAGCGGTGATGTTGAGCTGGCGAGCGCATTTCTCAATCAGCTCTGGAGATGCTTTTCTACCCTCTTTAACCCGGCCTTCAATAGCTGCCGCGCCTTCAGGCGAAATAACCGAGTAATACCCGTGCGAGAACATCAAGCGGAGGTCGCTCAGGCCAATCGCTTCAGCTCCACCAGAGCCACCTTCAGAGATCACCGAAATCATCGGCACCCGCAGCTTAGTCATGGTATAAAGGTTGCGAGCGATCTGCTGGGCCGCGCCGGGATAATCCTCCACGGGATAAGAGCCAGGGGTGAAGACGTAAAAATGGATCGGAATTCCTTCCGTCTCAGCCACCTTCATGTAGCGCATAGCCTTCTCGTTGCCCCAAGGCTTGCACGAACCACCGTTGCGGAATTCCTCACCCCGCCCTACTTCCTGCCCGATAACCATCACCGGAGATGTATAAGGCTTGCGCTTGATCCGCCGGACAATGTTGGCCTTGGCCACCACCATAGCCGGATCGATGTTCGCCTCGCCTGCGCCGCCCAGTTCCTTGTGTTCCTCGTAAACGTTTTCCAGAATGTCCTTCAAGGTGAAGCGCAGCGGCGAGCGCACGATCCGCACCCGCTCCATCGAGGTCAGCCCCTCCTCGCAGCGTTCCTCCAGAAAGCGAACCGAATCCTCCAGCTTGCCTAAGCGGGAGGCGAACTCGTCTCGACTGATGTCAAAGACGGAGTTGAGGAGCTGTTCGGCCTTGCTGCGGAATTCAACCAGATTGCCCCATTTGTCCGAGTCTTTGATGTGAATCAGGTAGCCGATGCGCTGGTCCAGCTCTTGGAGCTGTTTGATGAGATCATTCATGGGTGTCGTATGCAGCGGCTCAGAAGGTCAGCAGCCGGTCAAGATTTCTGCGGAGGTAGTCCAGATTAGTGAGAATGCCGCCTCCTGAACTGTCCACGCCTTCGATGTGACAGTCGTCAATAAACTGCCTTGCCCGCTCCTTAGCCTGCTGCACATTATCTCCCCAAACCAAGGCCAAAGCTAAGTTGGGGTCGTACTCGCTGGGAATGGGATAGGCGCGGTCAGCTGGGACATGACTGTACATCGCTGACCAGTCGTACTGGGGCAGGTCAAAGCGGGTGATAGTACCAATCCACGGGGCAAAGTTACGCTGGGTGTTCTCGGCTACAATGCGCAACTCGATGCTTGCGCCCTTGAAGGCGATGTCGTTCTGGACGTAGCCCATCGGCGCGCCCAAGGCCAAGCGGATTTGCTCCTGCAACAGATTAGGATGCTTACCGTTGAGATAGCTGATGCGGGCCGAGACATCGTTTTCCACCTGAATGCGGGTGTTGACCTCTAAAAGATACGGTCTGCCGCTGCGGCTGACAATCCATTCCCACGTGCCAACATTATCGTACTTGACGTAATCAGCTAACTTGAGCGAATGCTCGACCACGCTGGCTAAGACATGATCCGCATCGAAATCATAGGTAAAGCAGGAGGTATGGAAACCGGGTGCAGCCTCAACCCGCTTCTGGCGGCCCGTGGATTGGATGGTGCAGTTACGGGTGCCGAAATGAATACGTTCGTCGTGGCGGGAGCAGACTAACTGTACTTCCAAGTGATTGAAGTCACAGAGCCGTTGCTCAATCAGCACGCCACCATCACCAAACTGCCGCTTGGCGTAGTTCTGCACCCGGCGATACGTCCGGCGGAAATGTTCTATCCGATTGACCTCCTCAATGCCCATACCACCGCCACCCGCTGCTGCCTTGACCAATATCGCTGGGTTTGGCTCGTTCTGCTCCCGTTGAATATCAAGGATATGCTGGGCGATCTCCTCAGCTTCCATCTCATTATAGATGGGCGCGGAAGTGCCGGGGATGGTAGGAATGCCGAGCTTCTGAGCGACGCGCTTGGTATTGATCTTGTCGCCAAGATCGCGGATCACCTCCCAGCTCGGTCCGATGAAGATTAGGGGTCGGTCGCGCACCGTTACTCGGCGGGCAAAGCGGTAATCTTCTGAGAAGAACCCATAGCCTGGATGAACTGCCGTGCAACCTGCGTGATCAGCCACAGACAACAGATCGTTAGGATCAGTGTAGCTGGTTACCCGCCAAGCATTCTGAGTCGGACCATTAAGTTGGTTGCGCCGCACATGCTCGGAATCGCGGTCGGCATCCGTGTAAATAACCGCGTAATCAAGCTCCAAAGCCTTGCAGGCCTCCATGATGCGGATGGCAATCTCTCCGCGATTGGCGATAAGCACTTTGCCTTGCACAAAAACCTCTTCAAGCTGTGTTCTGTATGGTGTTCTGCCGCATGACGAGCCGGATTTCCCAGTAGAGGCAGGGGGAAAGTCAGGGCAGAGTCCTTTCCGAAAGGTTCTGTATTCTACCCGACCTTTAGCAGCTTGCAAAGTTGTAAATGAAAACAGCGGCCCGGCTGACGAAAAAGGGTAATGGTGAACCATGAGTGGCAAAGCGGACGGCTCCCTAAAAAACACATTGAATTTACCATTAAAAACAATATAATATTGAAAAAGTTGACTTCCGACTTGGTCTCAGTTTTCAGAGGGCGAATGCCCGCCAGCCAAACGCCGTTCTTATGAAAG
>NQJD01000010.1 GCA_004284765.1 Candidatus Electronema aureum | reverse complement strand
GTCTGATTCGTAAAATTTTGGCGCACACTGTTTGTGTCTTCCTTAATTTGGTCTATAACCGCCCTCCACTTGACTTGGATGGCTTGATTGCTGCCTAATCAAGTTTAAAAGAGTTGCACATTAGGTAGAATCAGAACTATGTACATAGATGGGTCTCACCTAAGCACATAGATGAACCTCGCCTAAGTACATGGACGAGTCGGGTATATGTACATGGAACGCTTCGATCCATGTACATGAAACTTTTTGGTTCATGTACAGTACAGCAAGCAAGGGCGGCCCCTGCACGGCAATCAAAGACCATCGGATCCATCGTGCGTGGGTTCAAAATCGGCGTGACCAAATAAACCTCTTGCATAACAACCCCTGCGCACAGCGGCTGCACCAAGCATATGTGTGATGTAGGGGGGCAAAAAATTTTTCGCCCCCCTACTCAAGTTGCGGCTTATGCAAGAGGTCTAATAGTGGATAGTTCAAAAAAGTTGTGCCATCTGGAAAATAGCCCGCCTGTGCAAATCAAAGATACCTTTTTTTTCACCCTGCGGTTACAATAGCAGCTCGCCGAGAACGTATTTCTTCGGCCCGTCGTTTCAAACAGAACAACAGGTTATCATGAATTTGCAGCAGAATTTGCAGCAGCGGCTGACGCAGAAGCCCTTACTGTTGATGACTCATTTAGTGCTGGGCTATCCTTCTTTGGCTGTCAACCGGGAGGTGATCCGGCAGATGGCGGAAAATGGGGTGGATTGCATCGAACTCCAAATACCCTTTTCCGAACCGATGGCCGATGGGCCGGTGATTCTCAAAGCCAATCAGGAGGCATTAGCAGCGGGCATCAAGGTACGCGATTGCATCGCCTTTGCCGCTGAAATGGCTCGTGAATTTCCTCAAGTCAACTTTCTTTTCATGACCTATTACAACATTGTCTTTCGTTACGGGCTGGCGGATTTTATCCAGCGAGCAGCGGAAATTGGCATGAAGGGCTTCATTATTCCTGACCTACCGCCGGAAGAGGGTAACGAATATCTCCAGTTGGCCAAAGAACACGGCTTGGCGGCGATCATGTTTTTCACCCCGACTTCCACGGACGAGCGAATGACTGAGATCGCAAGGCAGGGCAGCGGTTTCATTTACTGCGTGGCCCGTAAAGGCGTGACTGGTCAGCATACTGAAATGGACGATTCACTTGTCGAATACTTTGGCCGATGTCGGAAGGCTACGGATTTGCCTTTAGCAGTGGGCTTTGGCATAGCTAATCGCGAGGACGTGGCCTTGTTACACGGTCGAGCGGATATGGCGGTGATCGGTACAGCCACGATAAAGCTGGTTGATCGCGAGGGTGCAGCGGCAGTTGGGCCGTTTATCCGCTCGCTGGCCGAGGCTTGAACTTGATTCAGTCGGCGACCTTTACGGTGATAAAATCTGCCTCCTGATTTCGCAGGGTAAGAGTGCCACCCATGACCCGCAAGGCTACTGGATCATTGAGCGGGGCGCGCTGCTTGATCGTAATTTCAGTGCCAGGCACAAGGCCCATTTCTCGGATGCGGCGACCCAGCTCACCACCGACTCGGACCGCAGTGATAGTGCCGCTCTGATTGACCGCCATCTGGCGCAGGTTGAGTTCAGTCATGACATTTCTTGTGTACACACAGATTGTTAGCAATGCTCATAAGGAAAAGCCTTATGCGTCGTAACCGCAGGTTATCATAGCCACTCACAGCGACTTGTCAATCAGTTTCTCTTGCTGAAACGAAAGAATACGTTCCTCCTTGACAAAAGAATTTGCTTTCCATAGTATAGAGATACACTGTTCTCACAGGGAGAGCAGGCTGTTAAGGCCCTGAGAAAGGAGGATGCACAAATGTCTAAAGCTTATGCAGGACGGACCGAACCCGGCAACACAGATTGGAAACAAGTTTCTAATGGTCGTGGTGTCTATGTTGACGTTGACACTTCTGATGCTTCTTTTGATGTCACGGAAAATATACCAGTGTACATCACATCGCTAGGCGGCAAGAACCAGCATTGGGCAACAACAGGAGCCACTTCTATTTACAAGGCAACACATAAGCGTTTTCGTGTATTTGTCAGGTGGATAGACGGCAGCCCTATCACACCGGAGTATGCCAATGAAGTTGAATGGCATATCAACTGGCTTGGTAGACAGGAATAGCAATCCGTTACACCAATCAGCATATGATCTCTATCAGTTGCCTCCTTCATTTCGTACTACTTCCCCGCCTGCTTTGTGCAGCCGGGGCTGAAGGAGGAACTTTGTTCTGACGATCAAAGAGCAAAGTAATCCGCAGCCACGGTTCAGCGCATGAATCGTGGCTTTTTTTATTTACTCGTGCAATCTTTTCAAAGGAAATGCAATGCAGGCTGACAAATTGAGTAAGTACCGCCCTTGTCCCGCCGTGCCGCTGCGCGACCGCAGTTGGCCGAGCAAGACCATCACTGTTGCGCCAGCTTGGTGTTCGGTCGATCTGCGCGACGGCAATCAAGCCCTGCGCCAGCCAATGAACATTGCGCAAAAATTAGAGATGTTTGAACTGCTGGTGGAGATCGGTTTTAAGGAAATTGAGGTTGGTTTTCCAGCGGCCTCCACGATTGAGTACGATTTTCTCCGTAAACTGATTGACGAGGGGCATATTCCCGATGATGTAACTGTGCAGGTGCTGACTCAGGCCCGCGAGCCGTTGATCCGCAAGAGCTTTGAGGCGTTGCGCGGTGTAAAAAAAGCCATCGTTCACCTCTACAACTCTACCTCCACCTTGCAGCGTGAGGTGGTCTTCAAAATGGGACAGCAGGAAATCATCGCATTGGGCGTGCGAGGCGCGGAGGTTATCCGCGAGGAAGCGGCCCGATTTGACGGTGATATTCGTTATCAATATTCACCAGAGAGCTTCACAGGCACTGAGCTTGATTTTGCTTTGGAAATTTGCGAAGCCGTGGCTGCTGTCTGGGAGCCAAGCCCGGAGCGACCTGTGATTCTTAATTTGCCTGCCACAGTCGAGATGTCCACGCCCAATATTTACGCCGACCAAATCGAGTGGTTCATCCGCAAGTTGAAACAGCGCGACAGCATTCGCATCAGTCTGCACGCCCACAATGATCGAGGCTGTGCGGTTGCGGCCACCGAGTTGGCCCTGATGGCCGGAGCTGATCGGGTTGAAGGCACCCTCTTTGGCAACGGTGAGCGCACCGGCAATGTTGATATTCTCACCTTGGCTCTGAACATGTTCAGTCAAGGCGTTGATCCCAAACTTGATTTCTCTAACATCAACCGGGTGACCGAGGTTTATCAACGCTGCACCGGACTGCCCGTGCATCCCCGCCATCCCTATGTGGGTGAGCTGGTCTATACCGCTTTTTCCGGCTCGCATCAGGACGCGATCAGTAAAGGCATGGAGGCGTTGGAGAACGATAAATCTGGTCTATGGGCTGTGCCTTATTTGCCCATCGACCCCAAGGATGTGGGCCGCAGCTACGAGTCGATTATCTGCATCAACAGCCAGTCGGGCAAGGGCGGTGCGGCCTATATCATGAATCAAGAATTCGGCTATAAGCTACCGAAGAAGATGCGGCCTGGCTTTGGTCGCTTAGTGCAGGAAGAGACTGAGCGAGTGGGGAGCGAGTTGTCTGCCAAGGCTGTACTCGCGGTTTTTGAACGAGAATATTTGCGCCAGCAACAGGGCGGCATTCGACTGAAACAGTTTAACGTGGTCAAGCGGCATGTTGATCAGCATGAAGAAATGTCGGTTGCGAACATCGAAGCGGTGGTCGAGGTTGACAACAGAGAGCTACATCTACAGGAAAGCGGCAACGGTCCTTTGGATGCCTTCTGCGCCGCTTTAAGAAGGGACGCAGGATTGGACTTCGCCCTTACCTCTTACCACGAACACGCGCTGACCGAGGGTTCATCCGCTAAGGCTGTGACTTATATTGAGGTGCTGGGCAGCGATCATGGTGAAGCGTGGTGGGGTGCTGGAATCGATACGGACATCATCATTTCCTCAATCAAGGCACTCCTCAGTGCCATTAATAGAATGCAGGCTGGACGCTGATATGAAAAGAATATTTTCAGGAACAACCCTGTTGGCCATTTTTGTTGCTACTGTAGCACAGGCCGAGCAAATTGGCGAAGTTAGCACGGCCTTCAAACTGCTGGGTGCAAATCACAAGATTGTGATCGATACTTTTGACGACCCAGATATCGCAGGCGCGACCTGCTATGTCAGTCGGGCGAAAACCGGCGGGGTCAAAGGTTCGCTGGGATTAGCGGAAGACACCACGGATGCCTCTATTGCGTGCCGTCAAACAGGCCCAATCACCCTGCCAGAAGATGTGGTCAATGGTGAACGGGACGGTGAGCGGGTCTTTCGCAAATCCACCTCAATCTTGTTCAAGAAACTCCAAGTGGTGCGCTTTTACGACAAGAAACGCAACGTCTTGGTCTATTTGACCTATTCAGACAAGCTGATTGATGGCTCACCGAAAAATTCCATCTCGGCAATTGAGGTCAGGCCGTGGCAGCAAACAGGGAAGTAGCGCCAGAAGGCTTCTGACCAAATTAGCCCTTCTGTCGCAGCAGAACGATTTGCCGCCCTGCCCTGTTGCGGAAATCCTCTATTGCTGGTAAAAAGAAGGCGCAAACTGTTCCCCTGCGTGTGGCGTAATCTTATCCTCAGACCTCTGCTGTTGTCCATGTTCTCCATCAGCACAGATATACTCATCATTGGAGCCGGGCCAGGCGGGCTGGCTTGTGCCAAAGTTTTGGCCGAGCAAGGTCGCCACGTGCTGGTGCTGGAGCGGAGAAAGGAAATTGGGCCAAAGGTCTGCGCAGGTGGAATCACGTGGGATGGCCTGCTGCGGCTGGTACCAGAGGCGTTGATTGAACGCAGCTTTTGCGAGCAGCACATCGTTTCATCCTGCCAGAAGACAGTGGTGCGGGAAAAAAATCCGATCATCGCCACTATTAACAGAACCGTGCTGGGCCAATGGATGGCAGAGCAGGCAGTGCAAGCCGGTGCCGAGATCATTACAGATATCAAGGTGAGATCAATAGACGGCCTGCGCGTGATGACTGAAACCGGCAACGGAGAATGTAAAACCTTCACATGTACGCAGTTAGTTGGCGCAGACGGGGCTAACTCGTTAGTAAGGCAATATCTCGGCATTCCTGCTGAAGACCGAGGGCCGGGCATCAACTTTCAGGTACCGCGTTCCGCAGAGCAGATGGAATGGCACCTCAGTGCGCGGGCCTTTGGTTGTGGCTACGCATGGATTTTTCCGCACAAGAATACCGTTTCGGTAGGTGCATACAGTCCGCAGTCGGATATGTCCGCAGGTAGGTTGAAACGAAATCTGCTCAGATGGGCGGACGGACGCGGCTTTCAGCTCAAGGACTTGCCCTGCCAAGCTGCCCTGATTAATTACGACTACCGAGGCTATCAGTTCGGTCCGGTCTGGTTGGTTGGCGATGCTGCTGGGCTGGCTTCCGGCTTGACTGGTGAGGGAATTTATCCGGCAGTGGTTTCTGGTAAGACAGTTGCTCGTCGGATTCTTGATCCACAAAGCAGCGACAATGCCATCACCGACATGGTGAAAAAACAGGCGCAGCACCGTCGGGTGATTAATCTCACGGCCCGCCACCCGGCCTGCTCCTTCCTGCTCACTGAGTTGCTGCTCTTGTTGCTGCGGTGTAAGCTGCTTGGTTTTCATGCCTTGGAGATGGCTCCCGCGCCGCGCTCCGCAACTGAACCGTGATTCTCATGCCAGAAGACAAAAAGAAGAACCTTCTCATCTATAATCTGCTCTTCGTTGCCATCTGTGCAGGCATCTTTCTCTTTCTCTGGAATGCCCCGCCGGAAACCACGGCTCACCTGCCTCATGACAACAAGCATGAACAACTCATGGCAATGGAGAAGAAAGAGGCAGAAAAGCATTGCAGCGAATGTCACGGCGAAGGCAAAATGCCTCTACCAAAAGATCATCCCCCGACCTACCGCTGCTTGTTCTGTCATAAACGAACCGAAATACGGTGAATGCCATGTGGAATACGAAGGATGTTTATTATATTTCCGATTCAACTGCCCTGCTGGCTGAGGAAATGGGCAGGTCGATGCTTTGTCAGTTTCCAGAGATTGGCTTTAATGAAGAGAAAATTCCCTTTGTCCGCGAGAAACGAGATGCAGAGCTGACTTTAGCCCGGATCATGAAGCAATCGGGCGGTCTCCAGCCTTTGATCTTCTGCACGATCATGGAGGTGGAGGTGCGGCAGGTCTTTGCCGTTGCCGAAGTAGAGCTTATTGACCTTTACGGCGGCTTTCTCGACCGGTTAGAACACACGTTGGAGGCTAAAGCTCTCCATCAACCGGGTTTTTATCGTAACCGCGACGATGCCAAGACTGAAAAGCGGGTCGAGGCGATCCGCTACACCTTGGAGCATGACGACGGTAAAAAAACGGAAGGCTATGATCAGGCTGATATCATCCTAATCGGGGTCTCGCGCACAGGTAAGACTCCGGTTAGCGTCTATATCGCCACCCACATGGGCCTGAAGGCGGCTAATTTTCCTATGACTGCCGACCATTTGGATGCCTATGAACTGCCTACGGATATCCTCCGTAACCGGACGCGGGCCGTTGGTTTAACTGTTACCCCGCAGTTTCTCCACCGCATTCGGGAAGAACGCTATCGGGGCAGCAAATACGCGCAGTTAGTCACTTGTCGAGCCGAGCTGCAACGGTCGGAGCAGCTTTACATGCAGCATGGCATTCAGATTGTGCATACAGAGGGCAAATCAATTGAGGAGCTTTCAGCGGAAGTGACTAATCTGCCCGGCATCTGCAAGAAAGAACGAAAGTTATCCGCCCGGTGATAGTAACAATGAGGCAAGGCTTTTGTCTGATCATCCTCATCACTTTGCTTTGGAGCTGCACCGGCCCGGAATCCCCCTCAGAGATCAACGGAAATCCCATGAACCGACCAGAAGTGCAGCGCGTCCTCTTTCGTCCCCGCGTAGAGGCCAGAACTGCCCTGCCGCTTGGCGCGGCAGATATCGACATTGAGGTGGAACCGGGCATCAGCATCGGCTGTCGCCTGTTCACCGCAGACAAGGCTGCTCCGACCATCCTTTTCTTCCACGGCAATGGTGAAATCGTCACTGACTACGATGAGATCGGCCCGCTTTACATGCAGGTTGGTCTTAACTTTCTTGTTGTTGATTACCGAGGTTACGGCTGGAGCAGCGGCAGCCCGTCTTATTCTACCCTCCTAGCAGATAGCCGTGTTCTCTACGCCCAGCTCAAGCAGTATTTGCAGGAAAACGGCTACAGTCCTGTTCTCTTTCTCATGGGGCGCTCGCTTGGCTCTGCTTGCGCGATTGAACTTGCTGCCGCACACAACACCGAGATCAGCGGGCTGATCATCGAAAGCGGCTTCGCTCTCACTTTGCCTTTGGCCGAGACTTTGGGCTTAGGCGAGCAACTGAAGGATGTGGGGATGAACGAGGAGCAAACCTTCAACAACGCTGGTAAAATCAGCACCGTAACCAAACCGACTTTTCTGCTGCACGGGCAGCGCGATACGCTGATTCCGCTTTGGCAGGCAGAGAAACTGCACGCCGAATGCGGGGCGCGAAGTAAAGAGCTACAAGTTGTGCCCGGTGCTGATCACAACTCGCTGATTGCGGTGGGCGGGAAATACTACTTTCAAGCGATCAGTCGCTTTGTCAGCCAAGTCACGGGCGCGGACGACTGGCGGAGACGACGCAAGCAGTTCAAGGCAGCGCAAGCTGGGCAGGAGTAAAGTAAAGCATGGTCAGCAAGCGCACAGATTATCTTTCTTGGGATGAATATTTCATGGCCGTGGCCCTGCTTTCCGGGCTGCGCTCCAAAGACCCCAGCACCCAAGTTGGGGCCTGTGTAGCCAGCGCGGCGAATAAGATCATCGGCGTGGGCTACAACGGCTTTCCTTGGGGCTGCTCGGACGACGATCTACCTTGGAGCCGCGAAGGCGAGTATTTGGACACTAAATATCCCTACGTCTGCCATGCCGAGCTGAACGCGGTGCTGAATTCGACCGTGCGCGATTTGCATGATTGCCGAATTTATGTGGCTCTCTTTCCTTGCAACGAATGCGGCAAAGTGATCATCCAATCCGGTATTCGGGAAATCATTTACCTGTCTGATAAATACAAGGATACGGATTCAGTTCGGGCGGCTAAACTCATGTTTGCCAAATCCGGCGTGCGGTGTAGGCGGTTCGTACCAGAGCGGGCTTCAGTGCTGCTTTCTTTCTTGTGATCAACTCGTAGTCAGTTCGCTTGACTTTCTATTCCCTTCTGGCAACAGCAGCTGCCGCTCTGGCTCAGGCTGGAGTAGAAGACAGCCATTTGGAGGCAGAGCTGCTGTTGCGGCATTGCCTGAGCGTGTCTCGGAGTGGCTTGTTTCTTCTTCACAAGCACGAGGTAACACCGGAGCAAGCGCGGCAGTTCCATGAGCTGTTGCGCCGTCGCTGCCAACGCGAACCCCTCCAGTATATCACCGGCAGTTGCGAGTTCTGGTCGCTGACCTTCCTTGTCAACGCGGCGGTGCTGATTCCCCGCCCAGAGACCGAGTTTCTCCTCGAACATGTGTTGGCTGTCTTAGCTGTGGAGCAATGCCAGCCGCAGCAGATACTTGATCTTTGTACTGGCAGCGGAGTGATTGCGACGGTCTTGGCAAAGGAGTTACCTCATGCCACAGTGACTGCGCTCGACTGCTCCTTGGCAGCCCTCTCGGTAGCACGAAACAATGTCCTCCGTCATCAGTTAGAAAGCCTCATTAGCTTCCTCTGCGCTGATTTGCTCACTGCCTTGCGCCCGGAAGCACAGTTTGACTTGATCGTCAGTAATCCTCCGTACATAAAGGCAAATGACATTCCTACTCTTGAGCCGGAAGTACGCGACTGGGAGCCGCAGTTAGCCCTCTCTGGCGGCACTTCAGGTATGGAAATCATTGACCTAATCTGCACGCAGGGGGCGCGGCACCTGCGGCCCGGTGGTTGGTTGTTTATGGAGATCGGGGCTGATCTTGAAGCAGACGTGAAAGCGGCCTTGCTGCAAACGGGTGCGTTTGAGCAGATTGAGATCATCCCAGATTGGGTTGGTCGCCCCCGTGTAGCCCAAGGAAAAAAACGATAAATGTCAACCCTTGAACGCGCTCTTCAGATTGCCGCAGCAGCCCACGCAGGTCAGATCGACAAAGCCGGTCAGCCTTACATTCTTCATCCGTTGCGGGTTATGCTGCGTGTTCAGGGTGAACATGAACGCATAGCCGCTGTTCTGCACGATGTAGTTGAGGACAGCTCGGTGACGCTTGCACAGCTGATCGCTGAAGGCTTCCCGCCTGTTGTGATTGATGCGGTACAGGCATTGACGAAACTGCCAGGGGAGTCACGACGTGAGGCCGCAGCACGAGCGGCAGAGAACGCCATCGCCTTGACAGTCAAGTTAGCCGACAACAGCGAGAATATGGATGTCAGCCGTATTGCGCAGCCAACAGCGAAAGATATGGCCCGGTTAGAAGAATATAAGATCGTGCGTACCCTCTTGCTGGCGGCTCAGGCAGGAGCGCACAATGAGTGAGTTCTTCTCTATGCCATCTGACAGCGGCCTTTACCGAGTCGTTTGGCTGTGTACATGGCGTGGTCAGCACAGCGAAGCAGACTCTCCGCGTCGATGCCGTGGTTGGGATAAACGGCAATGCCAATACTGGTACGCAGACCGCAGCCGTCAGGAAAGCAATCAAGGCTACCGAGTTCGGTGATGATGCGTTCGGCAATGCCCGTTGCTTGGCTGATTGAGCTGACATCCTCCAAAATAGCGCAGAATTCATCACCACCGAGCCGCGCTGCCATGTCTTCAGCCCGCAAACAGGATTGCATGGTTTCTGCGACCAATTGCAGGAAGCGGTCTCCAGCCAAATGGCCAAGGGTATCGTTGACAGTCTTGAAATTGTCCAAATCTAAATAAAGCAGGGCAACTAACTTCTTCTTCCGCTTGGCACGCGACAACGCACCGCGCAGCCGCTCATCAAACATGGCCCGATTAGGCAGCTTGGTCAGCGGATCGTGCATGGCCTGATAACGGAGGATTTCCTCAGCCTTTTTTCGCTCGCTGATGTCGCAGAACAGAGCCACATGATTAACTATGCTGCCTTCCTGATTGCGGATCAGGGCGATGGACAGCCAGAGAGGATAGATATCCCCGTTCTGACGGCAATTCCAGATCTCTCCCTGCCACCGACCGTTGACCAGTAGCTCATCCCACATTTGGTGGTAGAATTCTTGATCATGACGTTCAGAATGTTGGAACGAGGGCTGTCGCCCGATAACCTCTTCGCTCCGGTAGCCGGTGATAGCAGTGAAGGCCGGATTGACCATGATAATGCAATTGTTCGCATCTGTGACCAACATTCCTTCGGAGCTGGTTTCAAAAACGGTATGCGCGAGTCGCAGCTTGTATTCCGCCTCTTTCTGCTTTGTTAAATCACTGATCACGCAAACAAAGCCGCTGCACCTGCCATCACTGTCCCGCTGCGGACTGAGCCAATGGCCGCCGGGAAACTGAGTTCCATCCTTGCGAACAAAAACTTTGTCCGCATAATGCTGTTCTAACTCGCCGCCACGGAGCCGGGCAACCGTCTCTTGAGCTTGGTCGGCAAAATCTGGGTGGAGAATATCCCAGAGCCGCATGGAACGGAACTCTTCTGGCGTGTAGCCAAAAATCTGTGCATACATGCCGTTGACTTTCTGGTACGTGCAGCCGACATCTAACACGCCGATGCACACGCCCGCGTTGTTCAACACTGCCTCGGTGCGAGCTTCACTCTTGAGCAAGGCCGCGTGAGTACGTTCTAAATCGCTGATTTTCTCTTTGAGTTCTTGATTACGCCCGGCTAATTCAAGCTGAATCTTGCGCAGCTTGATATGTGTAGAAACCCGAGCAATCAGCTCTGACGGCTCGTAGGGCTTAATCAAAAAATCCGAACCACCTGCTTTAAAACCGCGTATCCGGTTGGCCACATCGCGCATGGCAGTGAGAAACAGCACCGGAATATCCGCTAACTGCGGATCAGCCTTGAGCTGGGCGCAGACCTGAAAGCCGTCTAACTCCGGCATACTGATATCCAACAGAATGATTTCTGGCGGCTCGCTGTGGCACTGCTTCAACACCTTGGTGGGGTTGGTGAGGGACAACGAACGGTAGCCATGACCTTTGAGTATGGCCTCTAACAGGCGGAGATCGCTGTGCCGGTCATCAACGATCAAGATATAGGAGGGAGTTTCGTCAACACTGCGGTCGGGCACCGCCGCCGGTTCAGGAGTTACCAATCGTTTCATCCTTGCGGGTCATGGCCTCCATGATCAGGGCCATCAGACTTGCTTGAATGCGTTTTTTCATTTTCTTATTGGCCGGGATGTCGGTAAAACGAATGCTCGCGCCTTCCACGGCAATCAGGACGTAGGCGGCCTCTTCGCCAGTCAGTCCTTGAAAAGCTGCATCATAGACTTCGCCGTTTTCAATGTAGAAAAAGCCTTTTTCCTGATCAGGTGCCGTGATTTCGAGCAGACAGGTCTTCTGTTCTAAGGCAATCATCTGGAGAAAATTAGCCACAGAAATACCTTTCAGCATCCCGTCCGCTGATTTCGGCTTGGCCAACGCATTCTGAATCGCTTCCACCAATTTGTTGATGGTGAAGGGTTTTTTCAGCAATAACTGACCAGTTTGCCCGAACTGCTTCTCGATATCCGGCGTGGAGTGAGCAGTCATGATCACACAAGGCGTTTTTGGAAATGCGTCATTGATGTAGGCGAGCAACGTCAGCCCATCAATTTTCGGCATCTGGAGATCGGTAATAATCAGATCAACCGGCTTGCGATTCAGTACACCAATGGCCTCCTCGCCGTTGTTGGAAAGAATGATTTCAAAATCCTGTTTGTATTTTTTGAGACTGATCCCCAGCAAACGCTGAAAGCCCAGATCATCATCCACTATAAGCACATTTTTCATGTTTCATGCGGCTGAAAGGAGTTGGTCAAAAGGGAGCGGATTAGTCGTCCTTGTCCCGCCGTTCAAAATCCAGCAACGAGCAAACCATTTGGTCTAATTGCTCTGCTGCTTTGATCACAGGACGGCCTATTGTCTCAAATTCTTTATTGTTTCTCAGTATACTGCCGATAGCGTCGATGCCGAACAGGATAGTGGCAAGGCTTTCTCGGATTGCCTGCCGGTTCGTGTCGATAAAGCTGTTGATGGCTGATTCCGCTGCTTGGCACAGTTGGGCCGGATGCTCTCTGTCTTCAGACAGAATATGGGCCGTGCCTTCTGGTTCGCCGTCTTCGTCAAACAGCGGCAGATGAACAAAGCGGGGCAGCTGCGGAGCCGCGTCGGGCAGACATTCGTCACAGGCTGCATGGCTGCGACTGAGGATTTCCGCGCTACTTCGGCCAGCTATCTCGTTGAGCTGTATTCCGCACATTTCCAACGCGAGTCGGTTGGCCCAAGATATCCGTCGCCCTTTGTCCTCAATCAGCACTTTTTCTGGCAAGCTGTCAAGAATGGCCATCAGACCGGTGTTCTCTCGCTTGAGTCGCTCCTGCTCAGTCTCAACTTCCATGCTATTTTGCTGGAGAGACTGAATCATGCTGTCCGCCTGCTGTTTCTGCTGCTGGAGCAGCTGCCGAATGCGGAGCTGCACCATAATTCGGGCATTGAGAATCTGGAGGTTGATCGGCTTGCTGATGTAATCCACCGCGCCGAGGCCGAAGCCACGGCACTCATCGTCCTCGCGGTCGCGTGCGCTGACAAAAATGACTGCAATTTTACGAGTGGCTGGATTTTCCTTGAGTCGTTTGCAAACCTCATAACCGTCCATGCCCGGCATGTTCAAGTCGAGTAAAATCAAATCAGGCTGCCGCTCCGCCGCCAAATCAAGACCGTGGATGCCAGTAGAGGCGATGGAAACCATGTACTCTTTTTCCAGCGTTTTCTTCATCAACTGGAGATGAAATACGTCATCATCAATAAAGAGTAAATGATAATGCAGGGTATTGATCGTTTTTGCCGGAAACTTATGCGGTATGATCGTCTCTTTGGACATCACATTACCGCAGAACTGGCAGACAATCGGCTGGCTGTCGATATTCTCTAACAGCTCGTCCTTGACGTTATTCCGCCCGCCGCACTCCTCGCAAAAAATCAATTTCATCTGATTTCAGTCTCCACAGAGAGCCAACAGAGGCTGCGTCCTTGCTTCCAGTTGGTCGATCAGCAAACTATAATCCATCTCTTTGCCCTCTCGACCGTTCAATTCAATTTGTCGGGCTATCTCAGCTTCCTCATTGAGGCCGATGCCGAGCAGTACCCCTTTAACCTTGTGACCTTGACCAGAAAGAGCGACCAGATCACCTGCGGCAACGTTCTGCCGGGCCTCGACTAAACTCTCGCTGATCGAGCTGGCCGAAATCTGCACCATCTGCTCTACCTGCTCTGGGTTGAGACTGTATATATTTTTGAGATGTTCGGCAACTTTTGTCACCAGATTGTCGCTCTTTTTTTCTTTCGTTTCCACCATTGCAGCACCTTTGGTCTGTTATTGTTCCGCCATGCACATGCAGACTGATGACGACAGCGCGTTTTTTCGGTGGCAGTATAACTGCTGAACCGTCCGATAAATATCATTGATTGCTAAGGGCTTGAGATTGTAAGCATCCATGCCAGCAGCCAAGCAAAGGTGCTTGTCTTCTTTCACGTTATTAGCGGTCAAGGCAACTATCAGCAGATGACTACCTTTCAGGCGGCGATGCAATTCCTCGCAGAATTCTTCTGGCATCTCCAAGCCAGACAGACAGCACGATTCCTGCTCGCAGGCGCGAATGATCTTGGTCGCGGCCAAACCGTCCATGATCGGCATCTGCACATCCATCAACACTAAATCGAACTGGTGATGCAGCAGCATATTAAGAGCCTCTACCCCGTCGTTGGCCTCGACAATTTGGTGACGATCACGCTGTAACATAGTAGTGGCGAGAAAACGATTAGCCTTGTTATCATCAACCACTAAAACACGCAGCGTTCCGATGCGATTCACAACATCCTCCATCTCTGCCGCTGTCTCGCCGCTGATGTTTTTTAACCGCGCGGTGAAGGTGAAAACACTGCCTTGCCCCAGCTCGCTCTCCACACTGATCGTGCCACCCATCAATTCGCAGAGCTTGCGGCAAATGGTCAACCCGAGGCCCGTACCAGAATTTTCGCGGCGGAGACTGGTATCAACTTGGACAAACAGGTCAAAAATGGTTTCCTGTTTATCTTTGGCAATCCCGATGCCCTTGTCACTGACTTGGAACATGAGTACAATGTTCTCCGCATCGCGCTCCTGCACTGCTACCCGGACTACCACTCGTCCCTGCTCGCTGAATTTTATGCTATTATTGAGCAGCTTAACAAGAATCTGCTGCAAACGCAATGCATCTCCTTCAACAAAAGCCGGGACATCTGGCTCGATAACCCAGCGCAGGCATAGCCCCTTTTTCTCTGCCGGATATTTGAAGGTTTGTACTGCATCATTCACCGTTCGTTCCAATTTAAATGGTGCAGGCTCCAGCTGGAATGAGGGCGATTCTATTTTAGAAAAATCAAGAATGTCATTCAGCAGACCCATAAGCGAAGCCGCTGCTTCGTTCACTGTAGTGATATACTTCTGCTGTTCTTCGTTCAGGTTGCTTTTTAGTGCCAAGTCGCTCATGCCGAGGATGGCATTCATCGGTGTGCGAATTTCATGGCTGATGTTGGCAAGAAAATCATTTTTTGCCTGATTCGCCTGCTCGGCCCGCTCTTTGGCTAACTGAAGTTGTCGTTCCTCTTCCTTCTGGCGGCTGATGTCTTTGGTCAACCAGACCGCACCTTGTTCTGGGGCCAAAGGATCAATGATTTTACCGGTCAGCGAACACCAGAACAGACTACCGTCTCTGCGCCGCATCTGCTGGTCGGCATGAAAAATCTGATCTTGAGCAAAAAGTTCCTGCGAAAGGCGGAGTGTGTTTTGATGCGCTTCCTCGTTTTCAAAAATCACGGCAAGGGGTAGCGAAGCAATATCTTCCCAGTCCGTATAACCAAACATTTCCACCGCTGCCCGACTGGCCCAAGCGAACTGATGCTCCACTACATGAGCGATACCGATAGCCGCATGTTCGACCATCAGCTCTAACTTGGCCAACTGCGCCTTGAATTTTCTTTCCAGCTCCAGCCGCTGGGTGATGTCGTTCTTAATGGCAAGATAATAGGTGATTCGGCCTTTGTCATCATATAATGGACAGACGGTCTGCCCCTCCCAGTAGGTTGATCCGTCTTTTTTTCGACCAAGGAGAAATCCCTTCCACGTCCCGCCATTGGTGATTTTTTGCCAAATTTCTTGACTGAGAGCGGTATCTCGTTCGCCTGCGGTCAAGAGAGCCGGATCAGTGCCATGAATTTCATCTCGACTCCAGCCGGTCAGTTCGGTGAAAGCTGAATTAACATAGGCAATGCAGGCGTACTGGTCGGTGATGACAATAGCACTGGTGCTTTGCTCCACCGCCTGCGAAAAGAGAAAAAGCTGTTCTTGCTCTTTTTTTCGCTCGGAGATATCAGCAAAAAAGGAGAAACAAATTCTGTCAGCATAACCAGGCACTAAGATGCAGGAGGAGTTGATCAGCACATTAGCAACTTGGCTGCGCAGCCGCAGTTTGCCTTCACATGAGATGTCGCCTTGGTACCTGCTTTCAGTGTAGGTATTAGTATTTTCCTCTTCACTGCGGATAATGAACTCATCAGGATAATGTCCGACGATATCTTCGGCCTCAAGACCCAGCAGCTGACAAAGGCTCTGGTTGACCTCCAGAATGATGCCTGTGGTAAAGTCGTTCAACCAAAAACCCTGCGGATTGCGGTTGATGATCGCTTCATATTTTTCTTTATCTACAATTCGCTGCTCGGCCTCGTTTTTGAGGGTCTCAGCAGCCAGTAAAACTTGGCTGTGCCGCCGATTGACCATCCAAAGCAGGCCAAGCATGACCGAAAGCATACCGCCGAGCATGATCAAGTAGCCAGAATAATCAGATGAGGCAGGATGGTAGTTGCGATGAAACCAGTCCTTGCTGATTATATGGATCAAAGAAAGGCTTCTGCTAACAATAGCTTGGTGAAAAAAATAATATGTGCTGCCGGTGTTGCTTTTCAGTTTAAGGAAGCCAGAGCTGATCAGTGCCTCTTTGTTGTAGTTAGGAAAATCTAACGACTGAATCACAGACTGCGGAGGCAGAGCCTTTGGCAAAAAATCGTCGGGCAGCGGTTGGATTGAAACCAACGATCCTTCTGTGGTGTTGAGTAAGATGTTGCTGTCTGTACTCAGGCCGATGCGGACATCTGAAGACTGGGGCGTTTCTTCGGTGAAAGGAGTAGTAAACGAATGAAGATAGAAGAAACTTGGCCTGATTTCTAACACGGCTACGCCAATTCTCAGACTGCCGTTTTTGATCGCTTGGGCATAATACAAACCAGTGCGACCTGAGGCGACATTCATCATCGCATAGAGGCCGCTGCCGGTTCTGAGCGTGTTGCGGACGTAATTGCTCTCGCTGTAATTTTTCCCTACCTGCTCTTTTTGGCTGGAATAGAGACAGGCTCCATCTAAGCTAACGAGGAAGACCGAGGAAACGTTTTCAATCGCAGCAATGGCCTCCAAATTTCTGTCCACCATACCTGTAGCAATTTCGGTAGCTTCCTGTCCGTTCAAATGCCGGTCTAATGAGTTAATCACCACCGGATTTTTGACTAAGAGATTGGAAATGCTGATCAGCTGATTGTAAGTCTGGCGAAGAGCCTCAGCCTCTTGCGCCAAGGCGTAACGATAAATCTTAACATCTTGGGTAAGATGCTGTCGGTGATTATAGACAACAAACATCCCGCCCAGAAGGACTAATCCGACCAGACCTGCCGCCATCATGGCGTAGCGAATGAATAATGTGCTGTTTTTCTTCATGCTGGCGTATGTCTCGGCAGAGGAACGCTACCGTTCCGCTACCCAAGAAGGCGACGGTTTCTGCTGACTGTACATTGTAGGCGTATCCTTTTTCTTGTAAAGGAAAAAGGACCGACACGGCTGAAGTTTTCCCGCTGGCCTGAATTAGGCAGCAGGTCGCCACGCCTGCTCGTACAGGGCAATGACCTCATCCAGCGTCGGCCTGCGGGGATTATTAGCCACAGGACGGGCCACAGTGAGGGCAATTTTAGCCATTTCTGGAATTTTGTCTGCCGGAATATCTAATTCTTCCAGCGTGGCCGGAATGCCCACGTCAGCATTGAGGGCAAAAAGTGCATCAACGCAAAGCTGGGCTGCCTCGCGCAAGGACAGTCCGTCGGTATTCTGACCCAGCACCTCGGCCAAGGTTGCAAATTTTTTCAAATTGCCGGGCAGATTGTACTGCACCACATAGGGCAGCAACACCGCGTTAGCCAAGCCGTGCGGAATACCGAACATGCCACCCAGCGGATAGGCCATTGCATGAACCAGCCCAACTCCAGCGATAGCCAGTGCTTTGCCGCCAAGTAGCGAACCCATCAGCATGGCTGATCTTGCCTCTATATTGCCGCCATGTGCGCAGGCTGCTGGTAGGTTTTCGGCAATCAAACTGATCGCCTCCAGCGAATACATTTCGGAAAGCACGTGCGCTTGAGTGGAGGTGTAAGCCTCCAGCGCATGAGTAAGCGCGTCAATGCCAGTGTAGGCCGTGACTTTTGGCGGTAGGCTGATTGTCAGCTCTGGGTCGAGAATAGCTGCGTCCGGGTAAAGCGGGTCGCCGTTCATACCGCCTTTGGAGCCGGTTTCTTCGTTGATGAAGACAGCAGTGAAGGTCACTTCCGCGCCAGTGCCTGCCGAAGTCGGCACCATGATTTTTGGCACACCCGCTTTTTTAATCAAGCCCAGGCCGAGGTAATCCGCCGCCTTGCCGCCGTTAGTCAGCAGGATGGACACCGCTTTCGCTACATCCATTGCCGAGCCGCCGCCCGCGCCGATCACGCAGTCGCAGCCTGCTTCTTTGGCAATGGCATAGGCTTGGTCGGCCAGCTTCAAGCCCGGTTCTGGGTCAACTTGGTCATAAACAACAAAAGAAAGCTGCTCCTGCTCCAGCGAGGCGGTGAGCTTAGGCAACAGGCCCGCCTTGACTAAACCGGGATCAATGACCAGCAGTACCTTGCTGCCCTTGAACTCCTTCACCGTGCTGCCGAGTTCGTTGACGGCACCGACACCGAAGCGGATACGGGTAGGTTGGGTAACGGTGAATGATTGAGTGTGAATCATGATGGTTTCCTTGGGAAATTTAAAAAGTGTTCTTCAATAAAATTGGCAAGCCTGCTGCTCTCGTGCAAGCCGAAGCTGTTTTCTTCAATCAAGCCACAGTCAGAGGCCACGGCAATTACGCCGCTCACCTGATCACGTAGGCGTGGGCCGCTGCCCCGGAAGACCTCGATCTTAGGAACACCTTCCGCTTCTTTGAAGCCCTCGCCGATGACGATATCCATATCGGCAAAAAAACAGCGGGCAATGGCGGCTAAATCTTTGGCCTGATTTTCTACTGTGATCAGCATTCGGTCTGGCGTAACCAAGGCTACTGCGTCTGCACCCGCCTGTCGGTGAATAGCGGTATCTGTACCCGCCTGATCAGGAAAAAGGCCACGGTCTTTGGTCGATTTGACCACTGCCACCCGATAGCCGCGTTTCTTGAATTGGCGGACAACGTGGGCGGCTAAGGTGGTCTTGCCGCAGCTGTGCCAGCCAATAAAAGTAACGATTAGCGGCCTCATGCCATGAACTCCTCGAGTGCCGCGAATAATTGATCGATCATCTTTAGGTGCCTGCTTTCGATGTTTTTCGGCAATTCTTTTTCTAAAACCAAAGCCGTCTGCGCCAGCTGTTCTAAACCAAGGTTGAGCAGTCCTCCCTTAATCGCATGGGCCTGCCGTCCGGCTTCCACTCCTTGTTCGTCCGCAAGACACTGCCGCAAATTACGGAGGTTTTCCTTGAGGGAATCAGCATAAGCGGCCAACACTTCCTCGGCATCATCCTGCTCTAACTCAAACTGTTTAATAATGTGCTGCTTGACCGCTGCCCGCGACACTGCCGCTGTCTCTTCCTTTGCCTGCGCTGGTACGCTTTTGGTTTGATGAGCCTGCGGCTCTAATTCGCACCGATCAAAGGTTTGCAAGACTCTCAGCATGGAAATTTTTTTATACGGTTTACTCAGGTATTCGTCCATGCCTGCATCAAGACATTGCTGCCGGTCTTCTTGGAGGGCATTAGCCGTTACTGCAATGATATACAGATGCCCGTCTGCCAATTGATCTTTGAGGCGTTCTCCAATTTCAGCCAAATCCTTGGGCAAGTCAGCAGGTTGCCCTTGCTCAATCTGCCGGATATGCCGGGTGGCGGTGAGGCCGTCCATCACCGGCATCTGCATGTCCATGAAAACCAGATCATAACGGTATTTGCTCAAGCAAACCAAGGCTTCCGCACCACTACCTGCCACTGTAACTCGATGTCCCTGCTTGACTAACAGAATAACCGCCAGTTGCTGATTGGCCGGATTATCTTCAACCAAGAGAATGTCTAATCTTCTCACCACCGGCCTGATATGTTCTTCTGCTCGCCGCATATCCGCTGCTGCCTTGTCCCCGCCGTTCTCTAACAATAGGGAGAACGAGAAGGTGCTACCTTTTCCCTGCTCACTTTCCAGCTCAATTTTGCTGCCCATCATCTGCACCAAACGGCTGCTGATAGATAAGCCGAGACCCGTGCCGCCGTAATCACGGGTGATTGAGTTATCCGCTTGCGTGAAATCGGCGAAAATTTTCTCCTGCTGCTCTTTGGCGATGCCGATGCCGGTATCAACAATCCTGAAATCCGCCGCGCAGACATGCTCGCCATCGGCATGAACATCTATCTCCAATGCTACATAGCCTCTGCGGGTGAACTTGATCGCGTTGCCGACTAAATTGAGCAGCACCTGCCGGATGCGCAGGGAGTCGCCTAAGGGTGAACAGCTGCTGTCATCGTTGATCTCTAACCCCAGCTCGATGCCTTTCTGCTCGGCCAGTATCTTGAGCGTGGCGATGATCTCCTCGGCCAGATGGCGGATGCTGAAGGGGTGCCTGTCTAACTCCAACCGCCCGGCTTCGATCTTAGAAAAATCAAGAATATCATTGATCAGCGAAAGCAGCACCGAGGCCGAGCTGTTGACGTTTTCCAGATAGCCGCGCTGCTCTTGCGGCAGCTTGCTGTCCAAGAGAATTTCGGTCATGCCGATGATAGAATTCATCGGCGTGCGAATTTCATGACTCATTTTGGCAAGAAACTCGCTCTTGGCTTTGTTGGCCGCATCTGCCTGTTGCCGAGCCTTTTTCAAGTCAGTAATGTTTTCTTTGGTGGCAACAAAATGGGTGATCTCGTTTTGCTCGTTGCGGATCGGCGAAACCACTACATTCTCTTCATAGAGATCACCGTTTTTCTTGCGGTTGACTAATTCGCCAGTCCATTCCTGTCCAGCCCGCACTGCCGCCCACATAATCTCGTACACTGCTGGGTCAGGCGAAAGCATGGAAAGATTTCTGCCAATGACTTCAGTCGCCTGATAGCCGGTTAGCTTGACAAAAGTACGATTGACATACTCCACCACGCCTTGGGTGTCAGTGATCACCACTGAGTTGGAACTCTGCTCCACTGCTTGACTAAGACGCTGGATTTTCTCAAACATCTCGTTCTGACTGCTCATATCCTCAAAGAGGAACAGTTCTCGCCGCATGTCTGGCTGATGCTCATCGTTAATCGCGACTCGCCGCACTTTGCTCCAAAACGGCTGGGCTTCTTCTCCATCTACCGCCTTGCGAAACATGAAAAACATTCGCCCGCTGCCATCCCAGCACTCGGCCTCTCTTCCTGCAAAAACAGAGGTGTAGAACACGGGCCAAGATGTTTCCTTGATTTCATTATAGCTGTAGCCGAACATGCCTTCAAAGGTGGTATTAATTCGGACAATTCGGTCATCTTGCACCAAAATCAGGCCAAGCATGGTGTTGTCAATGATCACTTGGAGTTCAGCAAGTGCCGCGTGCAAGCGTTCGTCCATCTCTCTGGCTTTACTGATGTCCTGAGCCATAAGCATCAGGCCGGTGGCTTGATCGCCATCCTGTGCGCGAATGGGAGAAAGATAGACTTCAATGGTCCGCTGATGGTTGCCGGTTTTCAGATCGCGACCAGCAGTATCCGCCAGATCATAGGTGAGCATGTCTGAAGTGCTGATGGTAAACGTGTGCGAGCCTTTTTCCAACGCCTGCACGATCAGCTGATTGAAGGCCTCTTCTTGATCTTTGATGTGGACTTGGAAGCGCGTTACTTTTTTGCCGATCACCTCTGCTGCCCTATAGCCGAACAGCTTTTCTGCCACCGGATTAAAGTACGTGACATGAAAATCCATGTCCGTAGCGGCAATAGCCATGATCTGCGAGGAGCGAAGCAGATTGTCGATAAAAATATTTTGTTGTTGCAGTTCTTTGGTCTTTGCCTCAACCCGATCGGACAGCTCGTCGTCTTTTTTCTTGATCAAATCCAACATTCTGTTGAATTCAATAGTCAGAGGCGTGAACTCATTATTCACGCTGGTGTCAATCCGGTCGCTGTAATCGCCTTTGCTGATCTTACTTACCAACCGCTGGAGTTCGTTGATCGGATTGAGCACTGAGCCAGTAATGAACAAAACGGAAATCAAGGAAGAGCAAAGGCCAACAAAGAAAAGGATAAGAAAATGCTGGCCAAATTCCTTGTCTGTTGCCAGAATCAATCTGGCAGGATGAGAGATAATGAGAAAATTAGGTGAGCTGTTCTTCATCAAAGGGACGTACTTACTTTTTATATGCATCTTTTCTTTGAAAAAAGAGCTTTCGTAAGTCATGTCCAATGCGCCTGGCAATAGAACTACCCGATCATTCTGTGGATTCTGGCCGTAAATTTCAACAGCAAGGCTGGTGGCCAATAAAGTGTTATTGCTCACCAAACTGATGCCCATGCGACGGTGCACCGGTATCCGACTGAGAAAATCACTGTCTAACATATAGCCGCTGAGGACGAAGAGCTTTTTCTCCGGGTCTATGTCGTTCTGGATTGGTGTGCCCGCGATTAAAAAGAATTTTTTCTGTTTTAGCTCACCTGTTTCTGGGCCTGCGAGCAAAGTTAAACTGAACGACTCTGCTTGGGTTATTTTTTCTATGATGGTTGGATGAGCAGCCAGCTCCAGCGCAGCAGAGCGGTTTTCATCCGACACAGCGATGACTCCTTCCTTGCTGTCAAAAAAGAAAAGAATATCAATCTCACTTTTCTGCTCCCAATTTTGCACGACATCAGCAAGGAGAAATTGCTGTTTGGCAGTGGTGCGAATGACAAACTCTTCAGCAGCAGCCTCGGTAGCCGCGCGGAGCTGACCGACAGAAAGCGTCAGAAAGGTATCCACCGCCTGTTCTGTGCTTAAAAAATCATCATTCATGTCCCGTTGAATTTTTCTGCCGGTCACATGATAGCTGATCAAAATGCTGGTGCCGCTGATCATGGTAACGAGCAGCAGCACGGTCATGATCATGCTGAAACGAAGTCTTCGGTAAAAAGGTACGCTCTGTTGCATGGAAATAAGCATCAGCATCCTGAATAGAAAAGGAGCGGAGGGGGCTGTCCGCAACTCTGCGCAGCCCCTCGGCTGACTCTTGCCTGCGGGCGGAAATGAGGCGGTGAAAGGCAGCGCGGTGTCAGAGAATGCTTCTCTTGCTCACCGTATTCCTGCTGCGCTCATTTCCGGCAGATATTTTTTGTCGATTACGTAAATATGATTGATCAGCCAGTCAATAACCGTCTTGGCAATCTTGATTACCACAAAAATTGTTTTTCCGGCATCGACTTCTGCCATTGCCTCGTTGAGCTGATCCGTGAATACTTTATGCGCCATTTTATGAGAAACGATATTCGAGTAACCAATGCTCTCCATCACCTTTTCCTCTTCGGTAAGGTGATATCTGGTGTAATCGACTAATTCTCTAAGTGTGGGTTCAATCACATCGGCTCCTTTGCCAAGTTTCATCATCTCATGGAGCTGATTGGCAATGTCAAAGAGCCGTTTGTGATGGTTATCAAAACGGGCAACTCCGACGCTATAGTCATCTTTCCAGTCATAAAGAGCCATGTTGTTCCTCCGATAAATTTGATGTGCAGCGGAATATACTGTTCTAAACTCGATTCGTGGCGCAGGGCAAGGATTCTCCCTACCGCACGGACAGCGCGTGAATATATTATAGTCTGAATTTGCCCTTCTCGGCAGTTAAATTTTCAGGGCGAAAACAAGAAGAGCGATAGCTTCGGCCAACTCGCAAGCCGCGCCAAGGGTGTCACCGGTGGCACCGCCGATTTTGCAGCGACAGAGGACAGCGAACAGCACAGTCAGCAGCAACACTGCCAAGACTGCAACAATGCCCTGTGGCCCGACAGCAGCATGGGCAACCCAAGTGAAAAGGAGGAAGCCAGCCAACGAAGCAAGCCAGGCTTTGCTGCTGTTGAAATAGGCAGCAAAGAGACTACCTAAGCCGCCCTCGCGAGCATAGGGCAGCAGGGCCATGAGCAGGAGAATGGCGGTGCGGCCCGCCAAAGGCATGAGAAAGGCTGCCGAGAAGAAGAGCTGCGCATTCAAAGAGGCAAGGCAGGCTGTTTTAAAGAGAAGGAGAAGAACTAAGGCGATGACTCCCATCGGCCCGACAGCGGAATCCCGCATGATTTCCAGCATTCGTTCTCTGTTTCGGGCGGAGAAGAAGCCGTCGGCGGTGTCAGCTAATCCATCTAAATGCAAGCCGCCAGAAAAGGCGAGCAGGATAAAAGTGAGTAGAACAGCGGCAGGGAGGGGCGGCAGGAGCGAAAACAACAGTTGGGCGGCGGGAGCGGCAATACAGCCGAGCAGCAGGCCAATCAGGGGAAAAAAAGGGGCGGAGTGAGCCAGCTCTTCCTCAGTGGTGCCGAGGCGGCCTGGTAGAGGAAAAAGGGTGAGAAAGCGAAACGCAGCGGCAAGATAACCAAAAGGACGGAGGAGCGGAGCGAACGAGATCGGACGAAAAGCCTGCTTCTGCTCTCCGCCCTCCTGAGGCTGTGGCTCCTTCCGTCGCCGGTTTTTTCGCCAGCGGTTCATGAAACCGGCGTGCCGGTCACTCCGGCTTCGGCAAAGGTGGCCACCTCGGTCAACACAGCTACAGCTGCTTCGACCACATTGAAGGCCAGAGCCGCGCCAGTGCCTTCACCAAGACGCATTTTCAGATCAAGCAGGGGTTTGCAGCCAATCTTTTCCTGCATCGCCGCATGGCCCTGCTCCACTGAACGATGAGCGCAGATCAAATAATCGCGAACAAACGGTTCTAGCTTGCAGGCGATCATTGCCCCAGCACTGGAGATGAAACCATCGACTACCACTGGCTTGCGATTCGCTGCTGCGCCGATAATCAGCCCAGCAATGCCCGCGATCTCGTAGCCGCCGACCTTAGCTAGCACATCCAAGCTGTCCTTGGCATCTGGCTTGTTGATTTGCAAGATGCGTTCTAATACCTTCTTCTTATGCTCAAATTGAGCATCGTCAAGGCCGGTGCCGCGTCCGGTCAGCTCGTCAATGCTTTTGCCAGTGAAGGCGGCGACAATCGCGGTGCTGGCGGTGGTGTTGCCGATGCCCATATCACCGGTGGCAAAGATATCTGTTTCCGAGGCCAACTGCTCCGCTACCTCAATGCCCGCCTCGACCGCTAAGACCGCATTAGTGCGAGTCATAGCTGGTCCAAGAGCCATATTAGCCGTGCCGGGGCCGATTTTTTTGGAGATAATTTTGCCTGCCGTAACTAAGGCGGAGAGATCAATTGCGCAACCCATATCCACCACCGTCACTTCAGCCCGTGCTTGCCGAGCAAGGGCGTTGATGCCTGCGCCGCCATTAACGAAATTATAGACCATCTGCGCAGTGACTTCGGACGGAAACTTAGACACACCTTCGGCTGTCACGCCATGATCACCGACCATGATCACTACTCGTTTCCGCTGTACCGGCGGACGCAGCGAACGGGTCATCCCAGATAGATCAACGGCCAAATCCATCAGGTCACCCAAAGCCCAGTAGGGCATGGTCAGCTGCTCCAGTCTTGCCTTGGCTTGGGCGCGAACATCGGTATCTTGAGGGAAAATTCTACGGAAGGTTGCTTCGAGAAAATCGACGTGGTTGGGTTTGCTGGGTTTGTAGGTGCTGGGCATGGCTGCTTGGAGGTTGATTAAAAGTCAAAGGAGTTCAAACTGTGTTTGGTTGACTATTTAACATCTTACAACTCCAAAGTAAATTGTCAATATCCATAAGCTGCCACCTGCTGATCACGCCAATTCTTGCATGATAATTGGTACTAATTTTGCCATCTGCATCTTGGTCAAGGCCTGATTACCGTCTTTGTCTAACAGCGCGATCAAATGAAAATGCACGGAAGAGCTGATTCCAGAGCAGCACATCACCACTAAACCACCCGGTGTTTTCAGCACCAGCTCTAAGCAGGCATCTAAACCTACCTTTTCCGCTGCTTCTTCCGCAGAACGGAAAAGATCATTGAACACCGGCCCAGTATTTTCCAAATCAGTATCTGTTTCAACCGAATCCGCAATCAGTATTTCACCGGAGAAATTCATCAGTGCGGCAGTTTTGTAGCCTTTGATGCAGCGCAGATTGTTGAACATATTTTCAAGAGTCGTTATATTCATTTTCTTTATGTCATTCTTTGGTTGCGGTTGTATTGTCTCCTGCGGCATGGTTCTTGGCGCAGGCCAAGGAGCGGTTGTTTTCGCCTGCGACAACTTTGCAGGTAATTGCACTTCTGCATTTTCATCTCTCTTCAACTCCACTGCTGGACTTTCGTCGTCCGCAGGGATATGTCGATTTGCAGAGTCAAAAATATTGTTGACCACAACAATATCCTCTTGCGAAGGATCAATGCTGTTCTCCTTGTATCCTTCTATAAGACTCGCCTCCTCATCCTTCAACTTCATGGCTTCCATGATGATCGACATCAAATCGCTTTTGATCCGCCGCCTGATTTCTACTTTAGGCAGGGCTTTGATCTGAAAGCGAACATTGTCTAAAGCAATAATGCGCTCCGCTGCCTCTTGTTCGCGCAATTCGCCGTATTCTGCATCATAGAGCTTACCTCGGTTGATGTAGAGAAGTCCTTTGTTTTTTGGTGAATTCCCCACTTCTAAGAGGCAGGTTCTGCCGTCTATTTCAAGTAACTGGAGAAATGCGCCCACAGAAATGCCTTTGAGACTACCAATGGTGATATCCTCATTCAGGATATTGGTGACTATTTTGACTAACTGCCGCACCTTGATCGGCTTGAGTAAGATATGTCGTACCCTTTTTTGCAGATGCTCAAGTTTGGCCCTATCTGTGCAGCCAGTGATGACAACTACCGGAACGTGTGGATGAAAATTCTCAAGGTAGTCGATCAAATCCCAGCCGCTGATCTCGCCGGGCATAATCAAATCTGTCACTAAAAGAGCAATATCCTCTTGTCCTAAGATTTCTATTGCCTCTCTGCCATTGCTGGCATAGACCGGCGTAAAGAAATCGCCATAACTTTTCAGCTGCTCCTCCATCAGCGCAAGGGCGAACAGGTCATCATCGACGATCAGTATATCATACATCCTGCGCTCCTGCCGTCGGTTTCGGACATTTTCTGATAAGAATGCAGGAAGAGGCGTGGCTCCGCTCCTGCGGTTAATTGCATGTTGAACATACACATCAAATGCGCGGCTGAAGGTTCTGCGCCGCATGTTTTCTGAGGGGGAACCCGCTGAATGTGCGCGGGAAGAAGGAGTAGGCATATTTCTCTCCTCCTCTTTAAAGAAGTATCACAGAAAAATGCGTTCCGTCAAATGACGGATCATCTTTCAACTGACGCTTTCCTGTGCTGGTATTTTGCGGTTTTTATGCTGGCACTGACGCGGCAAATGTATTAGTGTGGCAAGTTGCTCTATTCTAAGAGCTTATATATACACGACGAACAGCAAGTACGATTGCTGATGAACTGCGAGTACATTACTCGATGAATTGGCCGTGCGAAGAGTAGCGTCCGGTTCAACGTATAATCGCCCTCGCGAAGAGGGCGTGGATTGAAACTGTACAAGGAGAACTACAATGAGCAAGAAGATCGTTATCGTTGGCGGCGTGGCCGCTGGCCCGAAAGCAGCCTGCCGTCTCAAGCGTCTCCAGCCGAGCTGGGACATCACGGTCGTGGATCAGGATTCTCTGATCTCCTACGGTGGCTGCGGCATTCCCTACTACGTCAGTGGTGATGTGGCGGAAGAGACTGCTCTTCGTTCCACCAGCTTTCATGCGGTACGCGACGAAGCCTTTTTCGAGAATGCCAAGGGCGTGACTGTTCTCACCCGCACCAAAGCCTTATCGATTGACCGCAAGGCCAAAAAGCTCAAGGTCGAGAACCTGCAAACCGGTGCGCAGAGCGAGCTGAACTACGACAAGCTACTGCTCGCAACTGGCTCCAAGCCCTTTGTTTTGCCGATACCCGGCGCAGACTTAGACGGCGTATTCACCATTGCTGATTTGCACAAGGCGATTGAGATCAAACGGCGTATCGCAGGCGGCAAGGTGGGCAAGGTGGTGGTTATCGGTGGCGGTGCGATTGGCATTGAGATGGCCGAAGCCTTCACTGATCTGTGGGGAATCGAGACCGCGCTGATTGAGTTCATGCCCCAGCTGCTGCCGCGCATTGTTGATGCTGAGTTTGCCGCTATGCTGAAGAAGCATTTGATCGACAAGAACGTGGCGGTATATCTGTCCGAGGGAGCAAGTGAAATCCTTGGCAACAGCGAGGGCAAGGCGATTGCGGTCAAGACCCCGCAGCGTACTTTAGAGGCGGATTTGGTGATCATGGCTGCTGGCGTGCGTCCGCGCAACGAATTAGCCAAAGAAGCAGGACTGGCAATCGCCTCCGGCTTTGGCGGGATTGTCGTCAACAGCAGGATGCAAACCAGCGACCCGGATATCTACGCTGCCGGAGACTGCATTGCCACACGCCACCTTGTCACTGGCAAGCAGGCATTTGCCCCGCTTGGCTCGCTCGCCAATCGAGAAGGCCGGGTGGCTGCGGACAATATGGCTGGGTATGCCACTACCTTTGACGGCGTGGTTGGCTCGTTCATCATGAAGGCTTTTGAACGCTGCATCGCGGCCACTGGCATCAGCTATGAAACCGCCGTCGCAGAGGGCTTTGACGCAGACTACTCACTCACTGCGCCTGCTGACCGCGCCCACTTCTTCCCGAACACCGCAGCAGTTATCCTGCAAATGGTCTTTGATAAACGGACGCGGCGGGTATTGGGTTTGCAGGCGTTCGGCGCAATGAATGATTCGATCTCCGCTCGCATTGATGCGGCAGCTGTCCTTATTAGTAAGGGCGCGGTGATTGAGGACTTCAGCATGGCTGAGATGGCGTATGCGCCGCCCTTCTCTTCAGCCATTGATTCGCTCAATGCAGCTGCGTTTGTGGCTGACAACATCTGCGCTGGCCTGCTGCGCAAGGTGGGCGTGGCCCGCTTCCTCGCGTGGATGGAGGATTTCAATCGGGAACCAGATTGGCTTGCCTTAGATATTCGCCATGCCAAAGATGCGGCAATCTTGGTGGAGAAGTTCGGCAACGAGAAATGGCTGTCAGTGCCATACCCGGAAGTGCGGGCGCGGCTGGCGGAAATCCCAGCAGACAAGACGCTGATCATTCTCTGCGACGCAGGCACACGCTCCTACGAGGTGCAAGTGTTCCTCGATCATGCGGGCAAGCGCAACAGCCTTGTCCTCAGTGGTGGGTTCAATGTGCTGCGGAGAATTGGCGCGGGGTGGTTAGGGAAGTAAAGGAAGCGGAGAAAACAAAGCGGGCTGGAGACGGCCCGCAGCCCCTTTTGCAGATAGATGACGGCGTTCGTGTCTAAAATCAGCATCTCACCATTCCTCGTCCCTGAGCTGCCGCTGATACTCCACGCCGTCAACAGGCCAGGCAATGCTTCCAGCGTAGCGCATCAGACTGGCGCACGCAGCTTGACTGTCCGTCTCCAAAATTGTTATTTTGTCCTTTGGCAGTCCGTTGAGCATTGCCAGCAGAATGCTGTACAGGCTATCATCAACTTTCATACATAAAGTTTTCATATCTACCTCGCCACTGGTGACGGATGCGGCTTTGGAGCCATTCCCCGCGCCGCCTAGCAGGAACAATAGCATATTATAAGCGGAACTGCACCACGATATTCTGGAGCACATCGGCAAGCGGAACAGCCTTGTTCTCAGCGGTGGGTTCAATGTGCTGCGGAGAATTGGCGCGGGGTGGTTAGCGAAATAACGCGCTGCGCCGCTCGAACGAGCATGGCCGGAAAAGTCCATGCTTGCATGGAGCAAAACTCAATGCCAGCATGGAGGGTGGCTCCAACGTAGCATCGAAAATTCGTCCATGCTTGCATGGAGTTTTTCTCTGAGCTGCGTTGGAGATTTTTCCACACGCGCTTCGGCGTTTTCTTTGATAGGAGGATGGAAAATGAGCAATCTGTTCAAGAGCAAAGGCGGCCCGCAGAGCATCGGGCAAGGTGATCATGCCATTGGCAGCCAGACGAACAACCACGGCCCGGTGATCAGCACGTCCGGCGATCAGTCTCCGGCAGTCAATGCGCAGACGGTGACGATAAGCTACGGTGTGCCGCTGGAGCGATACGAGCAAATCAAGAAGGACTTGGATATCGGCGACGCAGCCTTTGCCAGCTTCTTCAAGATACTGGAGCAAGGCAGCATTCCCCGCGAGGAATGGGGTGCCAAGCTGCCGGAAATAGCCTTCCGGCACAAGGAATTGCTGCAACGCTTTGAGTCGGTCACGTCTGATGATCCGCAGGTGAAAGCCTTGAAGGAGCAGGCCGGGCAAGCGATTGAGAACGGTGAATATGACCGAGCGGATGAGCTGCTGAATCAGGCGAAGGAGCGCGACCGGGCCGCTGTTAGCAAGATGAAAGCAAGACTGGCCGAACAGCAGGCCGCGCTGGAGAAACGGCAGCTCTCCGAAGCAGAAAGCTGTATTGACCAAGCCAGACTGCAACGGCTGCAATATCGCTACGAGAAATCTGCCCAGTATTTCCAAGAGGCTGCGGCTGCCTTGCCTGAAGGATATGAATGGGAACGAGCGGACTGTCTTGGCTGGGCAGGACAAGACCTTGACAATATTGCCCGCTATGCTGAGGCTCTGCGCTTAGATGAGCAAAGCCTGTCCATCTACCGTGAAATCGGCGACCGCAAGGGTGAAGCCAAGATGCTGAATAACATCAGCCAGATTTACGATGTCCAAGGTGAGTACGACAATGCCTTGGACTATCTGGAGCAGAGCCTGCCTATATGCCTGGAAGTCGGCGACAAGGAATTTGAAGGCGTGATACTGAACAATATCGCAGGAATTTATTGGAGCAAGGGCGATTATCCGCAGGCTCTGAAGTATCTTGAACAAAGCCTGCCGCTGCGGAGAGAGATAGATGACAAGGAAGGTGAAGGCAGCACCTTAACCAATATTGGCGCGATTCACTTTGCGCAAGGTGACGATACGGCAGCCTTGGACTACTACAAGCAGGCTTTGGCTATAGCCCGCAAAATCAAGGATAAGGCTACGGAAAGCAAGGTGTTGAACAACATCGGCCAAGTGTATCATGCGCAAGGAAACTATGATGCCGCCTTGGAGTATGCAGAGCAGGACTTGGCGATCACCCGGCAAATCGGCGACCGACGAGGCGAGGGAGGAAGTCTGAACAATATTTCTGCGATTTATAAGGCTAAAGGAGATTACCCAGCCGCTCTGAAGCAGTATGAACAAGCTCTGGCCATAGCGCAGGAGATTGGCGCAAAAACGGAAGAGGCTGGCATTAGCTGGAATATGGGCAGTCTGTACGTCCAGCAAGGCGAGCTTGCCAAGGCCGAGCCATACATCAGCCGGGCTGTAGAGTTGATGGAGCAACTTGAACACCCGAAGCTGAAAGATTGGCGCGAGGCATTGGCGGCAGTTCGCGCCAAGCTGCGGGGGCAGCAGTAACGGCTGAAGAGGAAGCGGCCAGCCGCTGGCACTGACTGGCTGGCGACATGAAGTGCCGCGCCGCTCGAACGTATATATGTCCGCCGGACTTGTATAGCCAGAGCAACATAATTTGAACCGTCATATCTGTCATTTCGAGCAAAGCGAGAAATCTCATGCCAAGGACGAAGAGGAGATTCCTCGCTCCGCTCGGAATGACATTCAAGTTCACTTTATGCTGCTTCAGCTATATATGTAAGTCTTGGAGACTTACATACGTTGCTCCGGCGGACTTGTACACGTTGGAGCTATTCCCACACGCGCGGCGGCGTTTTCTTGAGCATAAGGATGGAAAATGGACAATCAGTCTTTGGCGGGCAGTGGTAGTTCAGTGATGCAGCTACCTCGTTCTTTCGCCTGTATCGGTCTTGGCTCTAATCTTGGCCAGTCGCGCAAACTCCTGCTTGAGGCTTGGCAAGCCCTTGATGAACACCCGGATATTTTCCCGCACACGCTGTCCTCGCCTTACCGCACCAAGCCGGTAGCAATGGACAGCCCGCACTGGTTTATTAACGCTGCTGGGCTGCTGCACACTTCACTTGCGCCAGAAGCCTTGTTGGAGGTTCTTCTTGCCACTGAACTCCGTTTCGGCAGAGTTCGTTTTGCCGACCGAGAGGGCTATCAGGACAGAACGATTGACTTGGATTTACTGCTATTTGATCAGCGCATCATACAGACAGAACGGTTAGTCTTGCCGCATCCAGCGATCCATGAGCGTAGGTTTGTGCTGGTGCCGCTAACGGAAATTGCCCCGCAGCTCCGACATCCTCTGCTGAATAAAACCATTGCCGAGCTGCTGACAGACATAGAGCTGTTGACTGGGCAAGAGGAAATAGAACGGGTAAGCTGGTTGTAAGGCAGACCTCGTGCATATGCATAAGCAGGGCAGATACAGGGGGCTACCCCTAAGGTCTTCAACCTTGATTTGTAGACAAAGCCCCCTAACTCACTCCCACGCCAGTATCGATACTGAACGGTAGCCAAGGGAAAAACCCTGCATTAGGGGAAGGCAGGCAAGTGGGTAAAGGTGAACTGTAAGTGATCAATGGAATAAAATGCAATCGTTGATTCCTGATTCATTCATTAAAGCATGAACTTTTATCCCGTAAAAATATTTCCGCTGACTGGCAATATATCCTCTGAAACATTCCCATTGTAAATTTTGCAGCGTTTTATGCGGATGTTCCGGCAGACAGGGACAGGAAAGCTGTCAGCAATATAAATTTTCGGTGAATCTGCCCCGTGAGCAGCGGAGGCAAGCCAGTCCGCCAGACCGCGCCAGACAAATTCAGGGATTCCGGCAACCCGCCGATTGAATCGGCTTTTTGAGATCATACAGGGAATATATTGGTATTCTTTGAGAAAATTGCAGCTTTTCTCATGGTCTCCGCCGAAAAAGGCCACTGCTGTTAAGGCTGCTGTCATGACTTCCGCAGTGCTCATCTGGCATTGAAAATGATCTTGATAATTCAAAGATTTCAGCAAATCATCGCAGACGCAGTAAAATGCAGTGATCTCGATATCTACAGTTCCTCTCCGTATGTGTTTGTTCTGACTTTGACATCAAAAATATAACTCATACCGGGGAACTGTGGAATTTTATTCAAAAATAGGTAGAAACTCGGGTTAAATTATAACAAAATATTGCTCCAACTTGAGCCACTACTCCTTGAAGGCTACCAAAAAATCTACAAAAGAAGCATAAAAATAGAAGGAAGTGGTATTGGGTCACATTTCTTCCAGTTTAGATGAAAAACGACATTGTTCTGGAGATCAGCGGTGTCCACGACAATATAACTCTTGCTGCCTATTGCCCGCACTGAAGTATTGATCCGCAGGAATACGTCTTCTCCGTATGAACTGCAAGTCGTATAGATCAGATCATCGTCTCTTTCTGTATAATTCCCGGAAGGATTTGAGATTTTATCGATCCCTTTCGCTCCGGCAAAGAAATATTCACGAAATAGCTCGGTTGAGCCTTCAGCATACCCCCTCCAATCCGCAGTCATAGTGGAGACCTGATAACCTTGCGGCACATAAAGAGGTATGACAAAGTTACAAGAGGTGTTCTGTAGGCCGCTGACAGCATTAGAACTTGGGTTAGCTGCATCATACGCGCTGAACATGACAGTCAAGGTGTCAGTTTTTTCACCTGAGAAAATATATGAACCTAATTTGCAGCCTGTTCCGGCAAAATCAATGGGTGAATTGAAATATACTTGTGCATCTGCTTCAGCAGTAACAATGCAGAAAGCTGCGGCTAATGTGGCGACAATAATTTTCTTCATAAATACTTCTTCCTTTCCTGAAGATAAAAAATTGCCGGTTATATCAGCAAGAATTTTACCTATTCAGAATAATACAACATAGTTGTTTATTCGATCTCATGAATGACATTTTCGCCATTTCAGCTGAAAAGTCATCTTACCGGACTGTTCAGTCTTTCCAACTGCGATATAACTGTTAGGATCAGTTGCGCGTACTGAACTGTTGATCCGCAGGGTAACATTTTGACCGCATTGACTGAAATAACTTTTCGGCAAATTGTCCTGTTTTATAAAGCGACCACTATGATGTGAAGTCTTTGCAGCTCCACGTTGATCGGCAATGAAATATTCGCGCCGCAGCTCGGTTGAACCTTTGGTGTATCCTCGCCAAGTTATGGTCATGACGGAGACCTGATAACCTCGTGTTGCATGGATAGGCACTGTAAAGTTGCAAGAGGCTCGTTCCATTTTACTACGAGCTTTAGAACGAGGATTGGCAGCATCATATTTATCCAATGCAATGGTCATGATTGAAAAGCCTTTTCCTACAACAACAGCTGAACTTGGTTTACAGCCTGTTCCTGCATATTGCACGGATTTAAAATAAACTGGAGCGTACGGTGAGGCTTCAGCAGAGAACGCAAAACTGGCAGCAATAGTTAAAGCCGCAGCAAAAATATTTTTCTTCATGGTTATCATCCTCTAAAAAAGAAGCCCATGCTAAATAGCATGGGCTTCATCTGCTTATGAACAGGTAAGCTACTTTTTTACCGCATTGCGGTATTTCATCATTTCCTTTGGAGTAAATTCATGAGGAAATAGCTATCCGTGTTAACGTTATTGACATTTTTTCCACAGCAGATGAAATTCAACCTTGTTTTGAAGGTCAACCGTATCTACTGCAATATAACTTGGTTTGCCCACTGCTCTTACAGAACTGTTAATTCGCATAGGTACAGTTCCTCCGCCGCAACCACTCCAAGTAGCATGCATCAGAGTATCACGTTCTGTGTAGTTACCATTGGGTTTTGTGACTTTTTTCGGTCCACGCTGACCGGCAAAGAAATATTCGCGGAACAGTTCGGTCTTACCTTCAGCATATCCTCGCCAGTCCGAAGTCATTGTGGATACTTGAAAACCTGGCGGCACGTTGACGGGTACGACAAAACTACAGGCGGTGCGTCCCATAGTGCTGGCAGCTTTACTGGCTGGATTGCCAGCATCATACGCACTGAATAGAACGCTGAGAGTGTCGGTACCTTCGCCTGAGAAAGAATATGAACCGGGTTTGCAGCCTGTTCCCGCAAACTCCATAGGTGCATTAAAAGTTACGTTGGCAGAAACCTGACTGGCAATAAATAACAGTGCTGCGGAGGCGAAGACCACTTTAAATGCTTTCATAATAATCAAAAATTCCTCTTAAAGATTAATAATCTTTTCTCATAAACATTAATTATGCTTATAAGCATGACTACAAATTACACACTATATTTTATAGTGCTTTTTGTCAAGTAATTTGACGAAACTATTTTGTCAATCCGCCACCCAATATACCCTGATCACCGCCTGATTTTACCGTACTTCCTCTGTGCTACCATCGGCGATCTTTCTGCCATAATCTATGACAATCCCTTCCGCTGGCTCAGTGGCCAAGACACTACCAAAAGGAAATTACTTCGCCCACACCAGCACTGTCTCGCCTGACTTCACCTTCTGCCCAACCTTGACCGCTGCCTCGCTTCCTTTGGGTAAATACAAATCAACCCGCGAGCCAAAGCGGATCAAGCCATACCGTTCGCCAGTCCGCACCTGATCACCCGGTTCAGCCCGACAGACGATACGGCGGGCGATCAGGCCAGCAATCTGCACTGCGGCGTATTCTTGACCAGAAGCGGTGCTGACAACTAAGGCACAATGCTCGTTGTGCAAAGCGGCCTTATCCTGATCAGCAGCGTAAAAGCGACCCGGCTGAAACAGCACCCGCCGCACCCTGCCAGCGCAGGGAATTCGGTTGACGTGGACGTTGAAAACATTCATGAAAATAGAAATCCTAAGTACCTCTTGATGCAGAAAACGGTCATCAAACATCTCCTCCACTCGGATAACCTTGCCATCTGCCGGAGAAACCACGGCATTTTCGCCTTCAGGTAGCGTGCGTTCCGGGTCGCGGAAAAACCACGTAACAAAGGCTGTGACCGTCAATCCGGCAAACGCGGCAATCCGGTATTGCAAAATCGCACAGATCAGGGCAACAAAGCCGCAGAATAGGATGAAGGGAAACCCCTCTTTGGCCACGGAGAATTCAGGTGCTTTCATTTATTCGCTTCGTGAAGGAAAAAAAAGAGGCATGACAGGTCGTCATGCCTCTTACGGAGGGAGCTACTGCTACTTCTTCGGGGCGCGGGCCATAGCCACGGTGCCAGTGCGAACAATCTCCTTAATGCCGATGGGCCGGAGAATGTCAATTACCGCCCGCACTTTAGACTCTGAACCGGTGATTTCCACCGCATAGGAAGTCGGACTGACATCTACCACCTTGCCCCGGAAGATGTCGATCACTCGCAGCACTTCAGCACGGGTAGATGCTTCGGCATTAACCCGAATCAATACCATCTCGCGCTCGACATATTCGCCTTCGCTAATATCTGTGACTTTGATGACATCAATCAGCTTGTGCAGCTGCTTAATGATCTGCTCAATGATAGCATCACTACCGCGAGTCACCACAGTTAGGCTTGAAACCTTGGGATCAAGGGTTTCTGCCACGCAAAGGCTCTCGATATTGAAGCCGCGACCGCTAAAAAGACCAGTCACCCGCGACAGTGCGCCGGGTTTATTCTGAAGCAAAACAGAAAGAGTGTGTTTCATGGGTTTAATCCTGTTCGATATTCTTGATTCCTAAAGAAGAACCGTAGCAAGGTTAGACAAGCAGCATTTCCGTGGTCGATCTTCCAGCAGGAACCATCGGGAATACACACTCTTCACGCTTGATGACGAAATCCATGATCACGACCTTATCTTTGATCGCTAAAGCCTCTTTGACCACCGCTTCTACCTCACTTTTGGTCTTAGCCCGCAGTCCGACTGCGCCGTAGGCTTTCGCCAGTTCAACAAAATCAGGCGTGACTTCCATCGGCGTGCCAGAATAACGTCGGTCGTAGAACAGCTCCTGCCACTGCCGTACCATACCAAGATAGCCGTTGTTGAGAATCGCCACCTTGACCGCTGCACCGTACTGCTTGGCCGTGGCTAACTCTTGAATATTCATCTGAATTGAGCCGTCGCCCGCGATATCAATGACGGTCGCATCCGGGAAGGCAATTTTTGCGCCGATAGCCGCTGGCAGGCCGTAGCCCATCGTGCCAAGACCGCCAGAAGTCAGTAGCTGGCGCGGTTGGTTGAACTTGTAAAACTGGGCCGTCCACATCTGATTCTGCCCAACCTCGGTGGTGATGATCGCATCGCCGCCAGTGAGTCGGTTGATGGTTTCGATCACGAATTGCGGCTTGATAATCTCGCCTTCATCAATATAAGAAAGCGGGTGTTTGTTGTTCCACTCATTGACCTGTTCAAGCCAAGGTTTGTGTTTTTCGGCAAAGGCAATGGTGCTAAAATCAGGGTTGCTGTCAAACCAAGCATTCATTGCCTGTAACGCGTTTTTGCAATCAGCAACCAAGGGGATATCGACTTTGACGTTTTTAGAAATCGATGTTGGATCAATGTCAATATGGATAATCTCAGCTTCCTTAGCAAAGGTGTCAAGGCGACCTGTGATCCGGTCATCAAAACGTGCGCCGACTGCAATCAGCAAATCGCTTTTTGCCACCATCATATTAGCAGCATACGAGCCGTGCATTCCCAACATTCCCATCGACAGGGGATTGGTACCGGGAAAAGCACCCAAACCCATAAGGGTCATGGTTACGGGAATTTGGGTTTTCTCAGCCAGTTCGGTTAGTTCCTTGCTGGAGTTGGACAGAATAACCCCGCCGCCCACGTACAACACCGGGCGTTTGGCTTTGAAAAATGCCTTGCAGGCTTTGGCAACTTGGCCCGGATGCGGCTCCACCGTGGGCTGGTAGGTCTTCATCCTGATTTCTTTCCGCTCCGGGAAATCAATCTTGGCAGCCATCACATCTTTGGGCATATCGACCAACACCGGGCCAGGCCGCCCAGAAGCCGCAAGATAGAAGGCCTCACGCAGGACACGCACCAGATCATCTGGGTCATTCACTAAGTAGTTGTGCTTAGTGCAAGGCCGAGTGATGCCAACAATATCAACCTCTTGAAAGGCATCGTTGCCGATCAGTGCCCTCGGCACTTGGCCAGTCAGCACCACTATCGGGATGGAATCCATATAGGCAGTGGCAATGCCTGTCACCCCGTTGGTGGCTCCTGGCCCTGAAGTAAGCAGAGCGACACCGACTTTGCCGCTGGCCCGCGCATAGCCGTCCGCTGCGTGGACAGCCCCCTGTTCGTGGCGGACGAGCAGATTTTTGATCGGGGAATCCATCAGTTCGTCATACAGATCAAGGATCACGCCGCCCGGAAAACCAAAAATGGTGTCAACCCCTTCTTCTTGCAGACATTTTACGATGGCCTGTGCGCCTGTGATTTTGCTCATCGGATATTCCCTTCCTTGGTTGTGAACGCCCGGTCTGTCCGTGCGCAGAGTCTAAAACGTGCAGTTTATATTGTGTGAAAAGTACACAGGACTATATAAGCCCAGAAAAACACTGTCAAGGCGAAAGAGGGGAAAGAAGGCGCAGGCAGGAGCTTTTCCGTCGCCTGTCAGGGCTGGTTCTGTCGCCGATCAATCCAGAAAGACAGCCAAGTGAAAAAAGTGATGCCTACACTGTCCGCGAGTAAATCCAACGCTTCTACGGTCCGGGTTGGCAGAAAATACTGACTGAGTTCCTCTGTCAGGACAAAACAAGCAACCAGCAGAGTGCCGAGATAGATGTTGCCTCTGCCGCCGAGCTGGATTTTTTTGAATTTCAGTGAAGCATTGACTCCAAGGGTGAGCGGGCCGAAGAGGAGCAAATGACCAATTTTGTCTCCATAAGACAGCCTGTAACTCATTTTAAACAAAATATTGCTTGCACCTGTGCCAGTGTCAGCCATATAAATGAGCCATAAAATAAAGGCGAGAAAGCCGACAGAGGCAAGCAGGGTAACACGGTGGATAAGGGTTGCTTGGCGGGTCATTTCGCAGACTCCTTTTGTTTGTAGAAGAGTTTTCAGCGTTGGGAAAATACTGTCGGTGGTGTAGGATGCAGTTACAGCGAAGAAAAAGAATACGACAATTCACTGCATCACGTCAATATGAAAATAGAATTTTCTACCTTTCAAGGCATCCCCCAGCCGTTGGGTGCGACATTCATGCCATCTGGCATTAACTTTGCCCTTTTCTCTCGTCATGCACGAAGCGTTTCCTTGGTTCTCGGCCTGAAAGAGGATTTTGAAGCAGCCAGACTTGCAATCCAGCTTGATCCTAAGCTACATAAAACCGGCGATATCTGGCATGTCTTAGTCAGTGATCTACCGCCGGGCATCCGTTACGGTTGGCGAATCTCTGGCCCTTACGAGCCGGAAACTTCTGGTTTAGCCTATGACAGCAGCCTGATCCTGCTTGATCCTTACGCCAAGGAGCTGCGCTCACCACGCTGGGGCCAGCCGCACAGCGGTACAGGTAAGCAGACTTTCGGTCTCATTCCTGATGAATTCTACGACTGGGAGGGCGACCGGCCTCTGAACATTCCCTTGCAGGATTCCATCATCTACGAGATGCACGTGCGGGGCTTCACCGTGCATAAGTCGTCAAGGTGCAGCTTCCCCGGTACGTTCCGTGGCCTCACGGAGAAGATTCCTTACTTGCAGGCATTAGGTATCACGGCGGTGGAGCTGATGCCGGTGACGGAGTTTGATGAGACCGACTGCGTGTTCCACAACCCAGAGACCGGTGAGCAGCTAAAAAACTACTGGGGTTACAACCCGCTCTCCTTTTTCGCGCCTAAGGCCGCTTACTCCAGCGACAGCAGCCATCCCCTGCACGAGTTCCGCGACACGGTCAAAGCCTTGCACCGGGCTGGGATCGAAGTCATCCTCGATATGGTCTTCAATCACACCTCAGAGGGCGGCTGGAACGGGCCGACTACTTCCTTCCGTGGTATCGATAACCCCATTTATTATCTGCTCGACCCGTGGACAAAGGCCTACCTCAATTTCTCCGGCTGCGGTAACACCTGTAACTGCAATCATCCCATTGTCCGCAGCTTGATTATGGACGCACTCCGCTGGTGGGTGATCGAAATGCACGTCGATGGCTTCCGCTTTGATCTGGCCTCGATCTTAGGCCGCGACCAGCAGGGCCATGTTCTCAGTAACCCGCCGATGGTGGAGATGATCGCCGAAGACCCGGTGCTGGCTGACACCAAAATCATCGCTGAAGCATGGGATGCAGCGGGCTTGTATCAAGTGGGGCATTTTTCCGATCACCACCGCTGGGCCGAGTGGAATGGCAAATTCCGCGACGATGTCCGCCGCTTCATGAACGGCACACCCGGCCTGAGTGGTGCGCTCGCCACCCGGATTGCGGGCAGCTCAGACCTCTACCAGCACAATGGCCGTCGCCCCTGCAATTCAATCAACTTCATCACCAGCCACGACGGCTTCACCTTGGCTGACTTAGTCAGCTACAGCGAGAAGGACAACCGGGCCAACGGCGAGGACAACCGTGACGGCGACAACCACAACCTGAGCTGGAACTCTGGGGTAGAAGGGCCAACCAACGATCCGGCTCTTCAGCGGCTCCGTCTGCGCCGGGTGAAAACAATGGCGGCTATCCTGTTGCTCTCGCAGGGCGTACCGATGCTGGTGGCAGGTGATGAATTCGGCAGGACGCAGCAGGGTAACAACAACGCTTGGTGCCAGGACAACGAGATCAGTTGGATAGACTGGCGACTGGCAGAGAAGAACAAGGGCCTCCTCCGCTTCTTCCAGAAGCTGATCCGCCTGCGCCGCGACCATGCTATCTTCCGTCGGGCCGAGTTCTTCGAGATCAGCAGCACAGGCACACCGCCCTCCTCACAGGAAATCCTTTGGCACGGCTTACAACCAGGAGAGCCGGACTGGTCAGACCAGAGCAGCACCTTAGCCTTCCTCCTCAAGGACATCACGCCGGACGACGGCACTGATGCCAACTTCTTTGTCATGCTGAATGGCCAGCCGGAGGAGACCGTGTTCTTCACAGTACCGGACACCGCCACTGGCACGCATAACGGTGTCTGGAAGAAGATTATCGACACGAACTTGGATGCCCCAGGGGATTTCCTTGATCTAAGACAAGCTCCTCGGATTGCCGTGGGCGCAGCGGTCAAACTGGCTCCGATGGGTTGCGTAGTCTTGCAGAGTGAGGAAGTGAAACCGGTGAGAAGAAGGAAGAAGATATAACGCGGACAGAGAACATTCAACAGGAGAACCTTATGGACATCGAAAAACTGCTGGGCAAGCTGCTCCAAGAAGCAATGGGTTCCAGCGGCAGTCAGTTCAAGAATAGAGATGGATATCACAGCAGCAATCAACGCAGCTCATCGGGTACAGGTTCGCTGCTGGGCAGCCTGACGAATCAGCTGACTTCCGGCAAGGGCCTGATGACTGCTATCGGTCTGGGCGTGGGAGCATATGAAATCTTCCGCAGCGGCGGGCAGCAGCCCCAGCAGGCCGCGCAAAACTGGGGTAGTACCGCACCGTCTGCGCCAATGCCTCCTCCTCCGCCTTCTTCTCCTCCGACACCTGTTCGTGCAGTAGCCGCTCCTCCGGTGGCTGCTTCATCGAATGGCAATCAAGACGTAGCCTGTCGTCTCATTCGGGTGATGATCAGCGCAGCCCATGCCGACGGCATCTTAGATGCAGATGAGGAGAAACGCATTCTCGACCGGCTGCGTGGCGTGGAGTTGTCCCAAGAAGAGAAGATGTTTCTGCTGGAGGAGCTACATCATCCCCGCCCGATTGCTGAACTGACCGCAGGCATCAGCGATCTCCGTTTAGCCCAGACCACGTATGCGGTTGCTCTGTCTGCAATGAGCGTGGACACAGACAGCGAACGGCAGTGGTTAGACGAGTTGGGTGCAGCCTTGGGTCTCAGCGCGGAAATCCGTCGCTTCATCGAAGAGACCCGTTAAGCTGGGGATGCCGCACAGAGGCGGAAGCCCGGAAGCGGCACGGTGGTTTGTGCGGGCGATGAGGGGGCAGAAATCCTCCTGCCCCCAGTGCTCTGCTAAGGCTTGACGGCAGTGCTGCCATAGACATAGGCCGAGCCGGAAAGATGGCCTTTGGCATTATCGCCAATTGCCCCGATGACCGCTGTTTCCCCGGACAGAGCAACGCTCCAGCCGAAGTGGTCGCTAGCAGCCCCGTCAGCGGCAGTGAGCTTCGCTTGCTGGCTCCAAGTGCAGTTTGCTGCCCATCGGACAAAGACGTATGCCGAGCCAGACCAGTCGCCCTTGTCGTCATCGAACCTAGCCCCGATGACCGCCGTGTCCCCGGACAGAGCAACGCTCCAGCCGAAGTTGTCGTCAGCAGCCCCGTCAGCGGCAGTGAGCTTATTATGCTGTTGCCAAGTGCCGTCCGCAGCCCGGACAAACACGTATGCCGAGCCGGAACTGCTGCCCTTGTCGTCATCTCCATAGGCCCCGATGACCGCCGTGTCCCCGGACACTGCCACGCTATTGCCGAAATAGTCGTTATCACCCCCGTCAGCGGCAATGAGCTTGGCCTGCTGGCTCCAAGAGCCGTCCGCTGCCCGGATAAACACGTATGCCGAGCCGGAATTCTCGCCCTTGTCGTCATCTCCTGAAGCCCCGATGACCGCCGTGTCCCCGGACATAGCCACGCTGCTGGAGCCGAACCTGTCGCCATCAGCGGCGGTGAGCTTGGCCTGCTGGCTCCACGTGCCGTCCGCTGCACGGACAAAGACATAGGCAGCAGCAGCCCCGATGACTGCCGTGTCCCCATCCACAGCCACGCTCGTGCTAGCGGCGGTGAGCTTGGCCTGCTGGCTCCAAGAGCCGTCCGATGCCCGAACAAAGACATAGACAGAGCCGGAATTAGCAGCCCCGATGACTGCGGTGTCCCCGGACACAGCCACGCTGGAGCCGAACTGGTCGCGAAACACTCCGTCAGCGGCGGTGAGCTTGGCCTGCTGGCTCCAAGAGCCGTCCGCTGCACGGACAAAGACATACGCCGAGCCGACCTTGTCGTCGTTGATACTTCGGTTTATCCCGATAACCGCCGTGTCCCCGGACACAGCCACGCTGATGCCGAACCTGTTGAAACCAGCCCCGTCACTGGCCAGCAGCTTCTGCACCTTGGCGGGGTCAATAGCCGCCTGCGCCGTGCCGCCAGTCAGCATGAGCAGAAAGAATGCCGCAAGCAGCATCCGCCATGATGTGTCTCTTCTCATAGTGCTTCTCCTTGTGATGTTTTCAGGCACTGCCAGCGGAATGCCGCGCAGCGCACGCCGCTCAGAATACCTCTTAACCAGCCACTGTCAAAGAAAAAATGAGCGGCCAGCGCAGCACGCTCTTTGCCCGTCGCTCTTCCGCGCCATGCCTCCATAGCGCAAAACGGTATCGAGGCATACTGTTTTCCTTCATGCAGGCATGACGCTGGACGGTATGCAGGCATAGCGTTCTACGATATCGAGGCATACTGTTTTTTCCTATGCCTCCACGCTGTTCTTTGTCTTGACAAAACAGCGGCAGCTTCTTAGGATGGGATATCATTTGCGCGGTTATCTCAACCATCTAAGCAAGGAGAAACGTCATGGCAACGATTCAATGGAGACCGGAAGTCAACGCCCTCACCACCCCGCCGTCCTGGCGGCCCCGCTTCATAGCCCGCAACGTGCTTGGTAAGGCGGACATGGCCGCCCGGATGGCCAAGGCTTTGCCCAACTACAGCGAGGAGGAGTTCCGCACCTTCATTGACCTCCACAACCAGCTCATCGCCGAAAGCCTGCTCAATGGCGAGCAGGTGACTGAGGAGAACGCCGTGACCTACTCCCTTTCCTTCACCGGCAAACTCAACAGCCCGGACGACCCGTTGCCGCCGTTAGACGAATGCCTGCAAGTCCGCATCCATGCCTCCCAGCCCTTTATTGAAGCCATCCGCCGAGATGCCAAAACTGAACGCCTGCCGGAGGAGAAGAAGCTACCGCTCATCAGCACAGTACAGGACACGGTGCTGGAACTGAAGGATGTGCTCAATCCGGCGGGCCTGCTCCAGCTTACTGGTGCTGATTTGCATTTCGACCGCAAGCAGGGGAGCGGCTGCGTGATCGAAGGCACGGCAGGCGGCAAGATCACGCAGACCCGCTTCGGCAAGATTGAGGACAGCGAGATCATCGTCATGCCGGACCTGCCTGCGCCGCCGCATCCGTGGAACAACGAATACACGGTCTCCGTCAGCACGCGCTACAGCGAACACGGGACGCTGCGCACTGGAACGTATGGACGGATGCTGCGCTCGCCGCTGACCTTGACCAAGATGGGCCACCCGAATCCGCCAGAGGTTGGCATTCTCACGGGCAAGGAGGCCAGCGCGCATGTCAGCGTCACCAGCGGCAGCGTGGCGGCAGATACGACCCTGCGCATTCAGGCGGTCTTTGATGCGCGCACCGACGCGCTGCTCTTCAGCCTGTTAGATATGAAAGAGGGCGGAGCGGTGGGCGCAGCAGTGAGCGTGACCGCGAACGGGGCAGTGACGTTGCAAGGATTCAGCGGCTCGGCGGTCTCCAGCCTGAGCATCCGGGTGAATGAGTACGCAGGACTGAAAGAGATGATCCGCAACAACTACGGCGGGCGGGTGGTGGATGTCCTGAAGGTTGAGACGGCGTAGCCCTGCTCTTGCCATAGAATTTTCCGGGCTGATAGGGTAGAATGCGGGCCGTCTGTCCTTTATGCACGGGGAGCGGACGGCCCTTTCATTTATAAAAACCCGGAACCATATCATGCCCATCACCCGCCTGCACCGCCGCCTTGACACGGCCCGCGCTTACTGCTTCAACATCGAATCTGCCCGCCCGCTGACTGACGAGGAGCTGCGCCGCCTGCTCCTTCTGCTGGCCGACGGCTTCATTGCCGAGACCGTCTCGCTTGAACCGGTGCTGACCGGCGGGCGCGTGGTTGAGGTTGGCCCGCGCCTGAACTTCGCCACCGCTTGGTCGTCCAACCTCGTTTCCATCTGCCGGGCGACTGGCTTGGACTGCGTCACCCGCGCCGAGCGTTCCCGCGTGTACGTGGTGCCAGAGGGCGAGGACATGGCCGCCTTCATCGCCGCACACCACGACCGGATGACTGAGTGCCACTACTCGCACCCGCTCACCACCTTCGAGACCGGCATCCAGCCAGAACCGGTGTACGAGGTTGACCTGCTCGGCAAGGGGCCGGACGCGCTGCTCAATCTGCCCGGCATCTCGATGGACGAGCGCGACCGCCAGTTCTATTACGACTACTTTGTCGGCAAGCACCAGCGCAACCCGACCATTGTCGAGATCATGGATCTCAACAACGCCAACTCCGAGCACTCGCGGCACGGCTATTTCCGGGGCAAGCAGGTGGTAGACGGCGTGGAGCAGGACGGCACGCTCTTCGATGTGGTCAAGGCGACCCTGAAGGCCAACCCGAAAGGCTCGCTGGTGGCCTTTGGCGACAACTCCAGCGTGGTCGCCGGGCATGACATCAGCACCTTGCAGCCGGAGCAGCCCGGTCAGCCCTCGCCGCTGCGGGCGGTGGATGTCCGCTTTCATCCTTTGCTGACTGCCGAGACGCACAACTTCCCCACTGGCGTGGCACCCTTCCCCGGCGCAGAGACCGGCACTGGCGGGCGCATCCGTGACGTGCAAGGCACAGGCAAGGGCGGCTTTGTCATGGCAGGCACGGCAGGCTACTGCGTGGGCAATCTGCACATTCCCGGCTACGAGCTGCCTTGGGAGCAGCACCATCCTTGCCCCTCCAACCTCGCCTCGGCCCTGACCATCGAGATCGAAGCCAGCAACGGCGCGTCCGACTACGGCAACAAGTTCGGCGAGCCGCTGATTCAGGGCTTCACCCGCTCCTTTGACCTGCGCGTGGAGGGCGGCGAACGCTGGGCCTGGCTCAAGCCGATCATGTTCACCGGCGGCATCGGCCAGATTGACGACCGCCATATTAAGAAGGAGCAGGCGGCCAAGGGGATGCTGATCGTGCAGGTCGGCGGGCCTGCGTACCGGGTGGGCTTCGGCGGCGGCGCGGCTTCCTCTATGCTCCAAGGCGAGAACGCGGCGGAGCTGGACTTCAACGCGGTGCAGCGCGGCGACGCGGAGATGGAGCAGAAGATGAACCGGGTCATCCGCGCTTGCAACGAGATGGGCGGCAGGACGCTGATCGAGGTCATCCACGACCAAGGCGCGGGCGGCCCGGCCAACGTGCTCAAGGAGCTGGTCGAGCACTCCGGCGGGCGCATCGAGATCCGCAAGATTCGCGTCGGCGACCCCACCATGTCGGTGCTGGAAATCTACGTGGCCGAGTATCAGGAGCGCAACGGCCTGCTGATCAAGCCGGAGAATATCGGGCAGTTCCTCTCTATCTGTGAGCGCGAGAAGGTGGCCTGCGAGGTGCTGGGCGAAGTCACCGGCGATCTGCGCTTTGTCGTCTCGGACGAGCAGGACGGCAGCACGCCCGTGGACGTGGAGCTGAAGGAGGTGCTGGGGCATATCCCACAGAAGACCTTTGAGGACAGGCGTGTACCCGTAGGGGCAATTCATGAATTGCCCCTACGGCATTGCCCATCCGTCCGTGATCACCTCCGCAACGTCCTCCGCCTCGTCTCGGTCGGCTCCAAACGCTTCCTCACCAACAAGGTTGACCGCTCCGTCACCGGCCTGATTGCGCAGCAGCAGTGCTGCGGCCCGCTTCAGCTCACGGTGGGCGATGTGGCCGTGGTGGCGCAGTCGCACTTTGGTCTGACAGGCATTGCCACAGCTATCGGCGAGCAGCCGATCAAGATGCTGCTCAACCCAGCGGCAGGGGCGCGCATGGCCGTCGGCGAGGCATGGACGAACCTTGTCTGGGCCAAGATTGACGACCCGGAGCAGGTGAAGTGCTCGGCCAACTGGATGTGGGCGCCCAAACTGCCCGGCGAAGGCGCGGCCCTCAACGACGCGGCGCGGGCCATGCGTGACGCGATGATCGCCACTGGAATGGCCGTGGATGGCGGCAAGGACTCGCTCTCAATGGCCACCAAGGTGGGCAGCGAGACGGTGAAGTCGCCCCGCGAGCTGGTTATATCCGCATACGCGGCCATGAGCGACATCCGCAAGGTCGTCACAGCGGATATTAAAGAGCCGGGGTCGGTTCTGCTGCTCATAGACTTAGCTCCGGGCAAGACTCGGCTGGGCGGTTCAGCTCTGGCGCAAACACTGGGCAGCCTTGGCGACGAAAGCCCGGACATGGACGACCCAGTGCTGCTCCGGCAGGCATTCGCAGCGGTGCAGGAGCTGATCGCGCAAGACCTGATCTTATCCGGCCACGACTGCAGCGACGGCGGCCTGATCGTCACTCTGCTGGAGATGGCCTTTGCGGGCAACTGCGGGCTGGAGCTTGCGATTGAGGGCGAAGCAATTCCCACTCTCTTTGCTGAGGAGCTGGGCTTGGTGCTGGAATGCAGGCAGGAGCAGCTTGAGGAGATCAGGCAGATATTGGCCGTCGCTGAGGTGCCTTGTATGCTGTTGGGAACTTCGCTGGCAGACAAGTACATCCGCATCCGCTGCAACGGCGAGCTGGTGCTGGATGAGGACATGCGCGTCCTCCGTCAAGAATGGGAGGAGACCAGCTATCAACTCGAACGGCTGCAAGTGAACCCTGCCTGTGCGGAAGCGGAACGGCAGAGCATCTATGACCGCATCGCTCCGGCCTATCATCTGCCGTTCACCCCGCAGCCTACGCTCAAGGCTCTGCTGACTGCGGCAAGCAAGCCCAAGGTCGCCATACTTCGCGATGAGGGTTCCAACTCCGACCGCGAGATGAGTTCCGCCTTTTATGCCGCTGGCTTCGAGCCGTGGGATATCACCATGACCGACCTGCTGGCCGGGCGGGTGACACTGGACGGCTTCCGGGGCATCGCGGCTGTGGGTGGCTTCTCCTACGCCGACGTGCCGGAGTCGGCCAAAGGCTGGGCCGCGACCATCCTCTTCAACGAGCGGCTGCGGGCCATGTTCGATGAGTTTCTTAATCGGCCCGACACCTTCACCCTCGGCATCTGCAACGGCTGCCAGCTCTTTGGTCTGCTCGGCTGGGTGCCTTGGCGCGGATTAGACGCAGAGGCGCAGCCGCGCTTCATCCACAACAGATCGGGCAGATTCGAGTCGCGCTGGACGACCGTGCGCGTGACCGACAGCCCGACCATGATGCTGCGCGGCATGAGCGGCCTGGTCTTCGGCATTCATGTGGCGCACGGCGAAGGCCTGCTGCACTTCCCGGACGCGGCGGTGCGGGCCGAGGTGATCGGGCAGCGGCTGGTGCCGCTGGTCTATGCCGACGACAGCGGCGCGGCCACGGAAATCTATCCCTTCAACCCCAACAGCTCGCCGGACGGCTTCGCCGGGCTGTGCTCGCCTGATGGCCGCCACTTAGCCCTGATGCCGCACCCGGAGCGGGCCTTCCTGCCGTGGCAGTGCCATTGGCTGCCAAGGGAGATGCAGGGGCTGGAGGTCTCGCCGTGGCTGAGGATGTTCCAGAATGCGAGAGAGTGGTGCGGGAGGTCTGTTTAATCTGCCCTGTCACCAGTTTGACGCTGGAGACCTCTGCTGAAGCAGGACATTGCCCAGCTGTGTCTGGCCGGGCAATGGATTCTGCTGCCTGTAAATTACACTTGACGCAGCTCTAACATTTGCATATTATGCCAAACATGCAACCTCTGCTCTCTCCATGAACGAACAGGAAAAGACACTGTGCGAAGCCAAGGCCGCTGTGCTCAAAGCCCTTGCCCACCCCACCCGCCTGTGGATGGCCGAACAGCTTGCAGGCGGCGAGAAATGCGTCTGCGAGTTTGTCGGGGCGATGGACTTCGACTTCTCCACCATCTCTAAGCACCTTGCCGTGCTGAAACAGGCCGGGATCGTTGAGGTTGACAAACGCGGCAAGCAGGTCTTCTACCGGCTGAAGGTTCCATGCGTGCTGAACTTCATGAACTGCGTGGAGGCGGTGATCAAAGCGCAGGGCAAAGACCAAGCCGCGCTGATGCGGCACCTTTAATTCTCAGGAGAAAACGCGATGACGCAGGAATCACCGAAAGAGCTGTCCTTTCTTGACCACTACCTGACCTTGTGGATATTTCTGGCAATGGGCATCGGGGTTGGCATAGGCTTTCTCTTCCCCCGCGCTGTCAGCAGCGTAAACAGTGCGGTCTCAGTCGGCACAACCAATATCCCCATAGCCCTCGGCCTAATCCTCATGATGTACCCGCCCTTGGCCAAGGTGCGCTACGAAGAGCTGGGCGATGTGTTCCGCAACTGGAAAATTCTTGGCTTGTCCCTGATTCAGAACTGGCTGATCGGCCCGGTGCTGATGTTCCTGCTGGCTATCATCTTCCTGCGTGGCTATCCCGAATACATGACCGGTCTGATTCTTATCGGTCTGGCCCGCTGCATCGCGATGGTCATCGTCTGGAATGATCTTGCAAAAGGCGATACTGAGTACGCCGCCGGTCTGGTGGCCTTCAACAGTATCTTCCAAGTTCTGTTCTACAGCCTGTACGCCTATCTCTTCATCACCGTTCTGCCAGCATGGTTCGGGCTGACAGGCAGCATCGTTGACATCACCATCGGCGAGATCGCCAAAAGCGTGTTCATCTATCTGGGCATCCCTTTTCTTGCAGGCTTCCTGACCCGCTTCTTCTTGGTCAAAGCCAAAGGCAAAGACTGGTATCACAGCGTCTTTGTGCCGCGTATCAGCCCGATCACCCTGATTGCCCTGCTCTTCACCATTGTGGTCATGTTCTCGCTCAAGGGTGATGTTATTGTCTCGCTGCCTTTGGACGTGGTGCGGATTGCTGTGCCGCTGCTGATCTACTTCCTGATCATGTTCTTTGTCTCCTTCTTCATGGGGCGCATGGCCGGGGCGAATTACAGCCAGACCGTCACGCTGGCCTTCACTGCTGCCAGCAACAACTTTGAGCTGGCGATTGCGGTGGCCGTGGCCGTGTTCGGCATCAATTCAGGCGCGGCCTTTGCCGCAGTCATCGGCCCGCTGATCGAAGTGCCGGTGATGATTGCCTTGGTCAATGCGGCGTTCATGCTGCGGAAGCGGATGTTCGTGGGGAATTGAGGGCAGGTAAACAATGCTGCTGAAAAACTACACGATAGAGATGGTCAGGCCGACGTGCAACGCCAGTTTTCAGTCATTGCACTGCCACGCGCATCTTGAGGAAGACATCAGCGAGGTCATTCCGTATCTGAACGCGGTGCTGGGCGGGACGTGCTTCGTCCAATCGCCGCCTTCGGTGATGTTCAAAGTGCATGGCCGCATGATTTCTGTGCATTCGCGGAAGATATCCATCAACGCCCTGAAGGACGCTGAAGAAGCGGTGAAGATCGTTGAGTGGCTGAAGCGGGAGATCAACGAGGCGTGGGAGCAGCGGGCCAGCATCACGCCGAAATACAGCGCGGTCAGCAGGCCGCAGCCGCTGGCGGTGTTGAAGCTGCTGCCGAAAACGAACTGCGGGCAGTGCGGCCAAGCAACCTGCATCGTTTTCGCTTCGCTGGCTGTGCAAGGCGCAATGGGGCCGGATGCCTGCCCTGCCTTGGGCGATGACCAGCGGAAGATGCTGGCTGAATATCTCGCTCAGTTCAATTTCGAGGAGATGTAGCGCAACCAAGGCGGGCTGTTCGACGCAATCAACGATCCCCCGTCCTGCGGGGGCGTTCATCAACAAGGAGAACCGTATGAAAAAGCTGACACTCATCTTCCTGCTGGCGGCAATGTGCCTGCCTGCATACGCAAGCGATGCCCCGCTGGAGAAATACATTGCCGCCTTTGATTATGCCGCAAAGGAGGAAATGAATGTTGACAGCAAAGAGCTTGTCAAACTCTTGAAGGAAGGGAAAGCGCAATTGATTGACATCAGGTTTGCAGAGGAATATGCAGCGTGGAAGGTCATGCCGTCAATCAACATCCCTTTGAACGAGCTGCCGAAAAGGCTTGCAGAGCTTGACAAGGGCAAGATGATTGTTACCGCATGTCCGCACAAAGACCGCGCAATCATCGCTATGGTGTACCTCCGCTCAAAAGGTCTTGAGGCGAGATACCTGACCGACGGACTGGTCGGACTCGCAGAGAATCTTCGCGGCGACACTGCCAGGGATTTCATCAACGCTCTTGGAAAGGCGCAGTGATTTCTGTACTCTGTTCGGATAAACAAATAACAAGGGTAATGCAATGAAAATCCAAATACTGGGCACTGGCTGCCCCAAGTGCAAGAAGCTGACGGAACACGCCGAAGCTGCCGCCAAAGCCCTTCAGCTTGATTTCGAGCTGGAGAAGATCACGGACATCAGTCAGATCATATCGTTTGGTGTGATGACGACACCTGCCTTGGTTGTGGATGGTGAGGTGAAACTTCTCGGCATGGTGCCTTCTGTCGAGGAACTCAAGAAGATGCTGTCTGCATAAGGAGCGCGGCACGATGAGCACGATAAAGAGCAAAAGCATTGCAGCCGTCCTGCTGGCCTTATTCATTGCTGCGGGCGGCAGCTTCGCAGAGTCAGCAGCGGAAACGAGTGCTGCTGGCAGCAGTCAGCCACCCGCAGCGGCCCAGAAGACTGAGCAGAGCACGACGCGGGTCTATTACTTCCACGGCAACCAGCGCTGCACAACCTGCAAGAAGATTGAGGCACTGACGAAGAAAACCGTGGAGGAGTCGTTTGCCGGACAGCTCAAGGACGGCTCGATGGAAGTGCAGGTGGTCAACGTGGACAAGAGCGAGAACGAGCACTTTGTTGAAGAGTATCAGTTAGCCACTCGCTCGGTGGTGGTCTCCCAGATCAAGCAGGGCAAGGAGGCCAAGTGGCGGCGGCTGGATAAGGTCTGGCAGCTTGTCCATGATGAAGCGGCCTTTGCGCAATACCTCCGCGATGAAATCAACCTGCTGCTCAACGGGAAAGGCTGATGAGCGAGTCCATCCTCGTGCCTTTGGCCTCGGCCTTCTGGCTCGGCATCCTCACCTCCATCAGCCCCTGCCCGCTGACCACCAACATCGCGGCGATATCTTATGTGGGCCGCCGCGTGGGTAAACCGGCCAGCGTCTTGCAAGCGGGCCTGCTCTACACCGCCGGACGCACCCTGGCCTATCTGCTCTTAGGAATGCTCTTGGTCGGCAGCCTGCTCTCCGCGCCCTCGCTGTCGCAGGTGCTCCAGAAGCACATGAACATGGCCCTTGGCCCGATGCTGATCGTGGTTGGCTTGATTCTGCTGGAGCTGATTCCCTTGCCTGTCGGCTCCAGCGGCCTGAGCGCGGCCTTGCAGAACAAGGCGGACTCTCTGGGCATCGGCGGGGCCGGGCTGCTGGGCATGGTCTTCGCCCTCTCCTTCTGCCCGACCTCAGCAGCCCTGTTCTTCGGCTCGCTCCTGCCGCTGGCTGTGCAGCAGCAGTCAGGAATACTGCTGCCCGGCGTGTACGGGCTGGCGACGGGCTTGCCGGTGCTGCTCTTCGCCCTGCTGCTGGCCTTTGGCACCAACAAGGTCGCCCAAGCCTTCAACCGGATTGCTGCCTTTGAAATCTGGGCGCGGCGAATAACCGGCCTGCTGTTTGTTCTCATCGGCGGCTATTACTGTGCTGTCTATTTCTTCTAAAAGGAGCTGCGTTATGTCTGATCAAGTGAAGGATGCCCTCCGCGCTGAGGTGCGGGCCAGATACGGTGGGATTGCGGTTGCAGGCGGCTCCTGCTGCGGTGCCTCTCAATGCGCTCCGCAGCCGTTAGGCAACCCGTTAGCCTCGGCCAGCGTCGGCTATGCGGCGGAGGAGATGGCCGCTGTGCCGGATGGGGCCAACATGGGCTTAGGCTGCGGCAATCCGCAGGCGATAGCGGAGCTGCAAGCCGGTGAGACCGTGCTCGATCTGGGCAGCGGCGGCGGCTTTGACTGCTTCCTTGCCGCCCGGCAGGTGGGCGCGGCAGGCCGGGTCATCGGCGTGGACATGACCCCGGAGATGCTGGCCAAGGCCCGTGACAACGCGCGGAAAGGCGGCTATGCCAATGTCGAGTTCAGGCTGGGCGAGATCGAGCATCTGCCGGTGGCCGACAGCAGCGTGGACGTGATCATCTCCAACTGCGTCATCAACCTCTCGCCGGACAAGGCGCAGGTCTTTGCCGAGACCTGCCGGGTGCTGCGTCCGGGCGGCAGATTGGCCATCTCCGATGTGGTGGCTGTTGCCCCGCTGCCGCCGGAGCTGGGGGCAATCACTGAAGCCTACACCTGCTGCGCTGCTGGGGCCGCGCCCGTTGCCGAGATAGAGGCCATGCTGAAGCAGGCAGGCTTCAGCGCAGTCTCGGTGGAGATCAAGGAGGACAGCCGGGCCTTCATCAAGGACTGGATGGCTGACAGCGGCATTGAGAACTACATCCGCTCCGCCGTGATCATCGCTGAAAAATCCTGACGAGGAAGGTCAGCAGGCTGCGCTCTGCCTGCCGCCGCTTCTCCTCACCAGTGTCCAGCCACTCTCCTCACTGCTTATCTCTCCCTCTCCTCACCAGTGAGGAGCCACGCTACACACCAGTGATGTCCGCGTCTCGACACTGGTGTGCAGCCGTCCTTCACACTAGTGAGAAGACTTCCTCCTCACTGGTGTCATCATCCAGCAGACCGCTTTCCTTATCTTTTCTGTTGACAGAAGCCGCAGCCCGTCTTACGCTGGCTTTCATACATGCAGCTCAATTTTTTCCTCAAGGAGAAGAATTATGGCAACTGTGCAAGTGCGGATCGAGGGCAATGCCCTGACCACGCCCCCGTCGTATTCCGTCCGTTTTGTGCCTAAAGACACGCTCGGCTATGATGAGCTGGCCGCCGAGGTGGTGCAGATGCACCCCAATTACGCCCAAGAGGATGCCAAAACCATCATCATGGCGGCGATGGAGCGGATTGGCGCAAACCTGATCAACGGCAACCAGACCGTACTGCCGGATGCCTTCACCTTCGGCCTCTCCTTCAGCGCACGGCTGGAGTCGCCGGACGACCCGCTGCCGCCGGTTGAGGACATGCTCAATGTGCGCGTCCATGCGTCCAAAGCCTGCACCGAGACCGTGCAGCGGGCGGTGCAGATTGAACGTCTGCCCATGACCGAAAAGGCCCCGCTGATCACGGCGGCGGAAGACACAGTGCTGGGCCTGAAAGATATCTTGCACAGCGGCGGGGCCTTGCAGCTCACCGGCAGCAATCTGCTCTTTGACCCAAAGAAGCCGGACGAAGCCTGCGTGATCGAGGGCACACGGAGTGGGCGAACCGTGCAGACGCGCTTTGTCGGCATCGCCAACACGGAAGTCACGCTGCTGCCTGACATCCCGGCGCAGAACGACCCGTGGAACAACGAGTACACCCTCTCCATCGCCACCCATTACACCGCGAACGGCACTTTGCGCACTGGCATCTACCGCCGCAAGCTGCGCACCCCATTGACGCTGACCAATTTCGGCCACCCCAATCCGCCGGATGTCGGCATCCTGACGGACAAGGCCGCGTCGCCGTATGTCACCGTCACCGGCGGCAGCTTGAGCGCGGATGAGACCGTGCGCATTCAGGCCATCCTTGATCTGCACACCGGCAGCTTGTCGCTCAATTTGCTCGATATGACGGAAGGCGGCAGGGCGGGCGCGGCGGTGCAGGTTCTCGCCAATGGCGCATACGTGCTGCCGGGCTTCAGCGGCTCTGCTCTCAGCAGTCTGAATATCACAGTGAATAACTTCGCTGATCTGGTGAAGATGATCAGGAGCGGGTATTCCAGCAGGCTGGTGGAGGTGCTGGTGCTGAAGATGAATTGACAGGCGTGCGCGGCCTCGTCCATGCTCCAAGGCGAGAACGCAGCGGAGCTGGACTTCAACGCGGTGCAGCGCGGCGACGCGGAGATGGAGCAGAAGATGAACCGGGTCATCCGCGCCTGCAATGAGATGGGCGGCAGGACGCTGATCGAGGTCATCCACGACCAGGGCGCAGGCGGCCCGGCCAACGTGCTCAAGGAGCTGGTCGAGCACTCCGGCGGGCGCATCGAAATCCGCAAGATACGGGTCGGCGACCCCACCATGTCGGTGCTGGAAATCTACGTGGCCGAGTATCAAGAACGCAATGGCCTGCTGATCAAGCCGGAGAATATCCAGCAGTTCCTCGCCATCTGCGAGCGGGAGAAAGTGGCCTGCGAGGTGCTGGGCGAAGTCACCGGCGACCTGCGCTTTGTGGTCTCGGACGAGCAGGACGGCAGCACGCCCGTTGACGTGGAGCTGAAGGAGGTGCTGGGGCATATTCCGCAGAAGACGTTTGAGGATCAGCGCATACCTGTAGGGGCGAATCTTGTATTCGCCCTACCCGGCTCCGGGCAACAAGGGGCGAACACAAGGTTCGCCCCTACATCCCTTCGCGATCACCTCCGCAACGTCCTCCGCCTCGTCTCGGTCGGCTCGAAACGCTTCCTGACCAACAAGGTTGACCGCTCCGTCACCGGCTTGATCGCCCGGCAGCAGTGCTGCGGCCCGCTCCAGCTCACCGTCGGTGATGTGGCGGTGGTGGCGCAGTCGCACTTTGGTCTGACCGGCATTGCCACAGCCATTGGCGAGCAACCGATTAAGATGCTGATCAACCCAGCAGCAGGCGCACGCATGGCGGTTGGCGAGGCGTGGACGAACTTGGTCTGGGCGAAGATTGACGACCCGGAGCAGGTCAAGTGCTCGGCCAACTGGATGTGGGCACCCAAGCTGGCGGGCGAAGGCGCGGCGATGAACGACGCGGCGCGGGCCATGCGCGATGCGATGATCGCCACCGGCATGGCGGTTGACGGCGGCAAGGACTCGCTCTCGATGGCGACCAAGGTCGGCGCGGAGACGGTGAAGTCCCCTCGTGAGTTAGTCATCTCCGCGTATGCCGCGATGAGCGACATACGCAAGGCAGTCACGCCGGACATCAAGGAGCCAGGTTCGGCATTGCTGCTGATTGATCTGGCACCGGGCAAGGCGCGGCTGGGTGGTTCAGCTTTGGCGCAGACCCTCGGCAGCCTTGGCGACGAAAGCCCGGACATGGACGATTCAGTGCTGCTTCGGCAGGCATTCGCTGCGGTGCAGGAGCTGATCGACCGAGACTTGATTCTCGCTGGTCACGACCGCAGCGACGGCGGCCTGATCACCACCGTTCTGGAGATGGCCTTTGCGGGCAACTGCGGCGTGGAGATCGAAGTTCAGGGCGAGGCTGTTCCCACCCTCTTCGCTGAGGAGCTGGGCTTGGTGATCGAATGTCGGCAGGAGCAGCTTGAGCAGATCAGGCACCGTCTCGCTGTGGCCGAGGTGAGCTGCGAAGTGCTGGGCACAACGACGGCGGAGAAGCGCATCCGCATCCGCTGCAATGATACGCTTGTGCTGAATGAGGACATGCGCGTCCTGCGGCAGGAGTGGGAAGAGACCAGCTACCAGCTTGAGCGGCTGCAAGTGAATCCCGCCTGTGCTGATCAGGAAAAAACGAACGTCTTCGATCGCGCCGCTCCGGCCTATCATCTGCCCTTCTCGCCGCAGTCCTCACCCAAGGCTCTGCTCACCGCTGAGCGCAAGCCCAAGGTCGCCATCCTCCGCGATGAAGGCTCCAACTCCGACCGCGAGATGAGTTCCGCCTTCTACGCTGCGGGCTTCGAGCCGTGGGACATCACCATGACCGACCTGCTGGCCGGGCGGGTGACGCTGGACGGCTTCCGGGGCATCGCGGCAGTCGGGGGCTTCTCCTACGCCGACGTGCCGGACTCGGCCAAGGGCTGGGCCGCAACCATCCTCTTCAACGAGCGGCTGCGGGCAATGTTCGACGAGTTTCTGAATCGGCCCGACACGTTCACCCTCGGCATCTGCAACGGCTGCCAGCTCTTTGGACTGCTCGGCTGGGTGCCGTGGCGCGGCTTAGCGGCGGAGAAGCAGCCGCGTTTCGTGCATAACACATCGGGCCGCTTCGAGTCGCGCTGGACGACCGTGCGCGTGACCGACAGCCCGGCCATGATGCTGCGCGGTATGAGCGGCCTCGTCTTCGGCATTCACGTGGCGCATGGCGAGGGCCTGCTGCACTTCCCGGACGCGGCGGTGCGGGCCGAGGTGATCAGCCAGAAGCTGGTGCCGCTGGTCTATGCCGACGACAGCGGCGCGGCCACGGAAGCCTATCCCTTCAACCCCAACGGCTCGCCGGACGGATTCGCCGGTCTGTGCTCGCCTGATGGCCGCCACTTAGCCCTGATGCCGCACCCGGAGCGGGCCTTCCTGCCGTGGCAATGCCATTGGCTGCCGAGGGAGATGCAAGAGATGGAGGTCTCGCCGTGGCTGCGGATGTTTCAGAATGCGTATGAATGGTGTGCGAAGTAACTTGAGATGATATTGGAAGGGCGAAATAAATTCGCCCTTTTCTTACTCCTTGCCAGTATATTTGGCAGAAGTGCCGTTGCCGTTATCCCTTTTCCAAGTAGCTGTTCTTAGTTTCTTCCCATCGTGCCAGCATAGTCCTTCCGAACGTCGCCAAGCGGGATTGTTATTGCTTCCGCCGGGCCAAGCATTTCTTTCAGCAATCAACAGCCAAAGAATGCAGAGATCATCACCAAGCAGTTGATCGGCAAAATCTTTACGCAGCAAACAGAGGCTGCCGCCTTTTTCTCCAGCAATTTCCCTGAATACTGTTTCACCATTTGGAGCTGCCCAGCAACCTGTTTGATTGAATTTCGGGGTAAGTTTTAGTTCCTTTGCCAGCCAAGGAGCCGGGAGATAGGTATTGAATCCGTTCGGCAGCGAGGCATCCATGTGTGATTCCCAGTTATAGCCCCATACAGGATAAGCTATCCCCACTCCTTCTGGCACATCCCAATTGTTAAATTTCCATTTGGAATCTGGCCAAGTCGTTCTCCAAGGGGCTTCATAGAGGAAAGCCTCGTCAGTCATGTTACGAGGCTCCCATCTCAAACTGCCAAGCTCAAATTTCTCTTTTGTTTTCAGTGAATTGATTATATCTTTAATCTCATCTTTCCGCACAACAACAGACATAAGAAACCGGAATTCTTGTTGACGAAGACCATGCTCTCCTCGTTGTTCTTTAGGATATTTTTTAGTTGCAACTTGATGCTCATAGAGAACCATCCAATCTGTCCCTGTATTATCCTGACGTTCTATCATATTTTTCAGTTGGCAGGCGGGATCATCCTGAAAAGGCCAAGCTGCCAATTCATCTTCAGCAACTTCCGGCAGCGTAATTATGGGTTGATCTACCCACTCTTGGGACGTTCCGTTACGCTGTTCCCGTAGTTCTTCCTCCTCAATGATAGTCGGGTCTATGTCTCGGTGAAAATCAACATCCGTCGAGCGGGAATAATGTCTTGGCATACCGCCATATTCACCTGTAAACCAGTGATTGTCAGCCAAGCGGCACAGCAGCTCATCTAAGGCCAACCACTGATACTTCTTTCCTATCCGCTCGACAATTGGCCTGTCACGAGAGTAAGCGTGTCCTCCCTTGTGTCGAGACCGATCATCAGCAAATCGTTTTGCAGTCCATCCCATTCGATAGACACGGTTGGCGACCCAACGCATTGCCGCCGCAATATCAATCTTTTTTGTTTTTTCGGTTCGATCATAACGGGCTGGTATAACTTCATTCTCAAATTGTTTTTTCTTTGCATCGGAAAGTAAAAGTAAAAAAATATCCTCTACTGTTTTGATATCCTCTGAATTCAACGGCACATCTTTGCTCAATGGCACTGAGAGAAAGTTTTCCACCCTTGGTTCGATTTCGTATCGTGCGAAATCACCCATATAACCTGTAGCCGAGCGAAGAATCTCGTCACCACCTGCCTTTTTAGCAACAGCTTTAAGTTGTTCTTCAGTGATATTAAAGCAGACTCTTTTCGATTGGTACGGCGGGTTGCAACAATCAAAATCTACTTCAGACGCAAGCACATCATGGTATCGTGCCAGTTCAATAATCCCAAAGGCGTAATCCCGCAGAAGAAGTCCCAAAGGAGGTTTGTTATCAGCGAAAATATACTTGTAAACTACGCGGCTGTAGCTTTCTAATCGTCCCCGCTCTTGATCTCGACAGCTTGCGCCATAGGCTGCGGCCAAGATCCTTTCAAGAACATACAGATCATCAACATCTCTGAATCGTTCCAAGAGGTCGGGAAAAATATCCGCTCTCACAATGAAAAGTGAGGATAGAGCTTTGGTTGCCTTATCGCGAATAATCCGATTCGATGCTGTGAAAAACCAACACAGCGTCAATCCAGCCAAAAATTGATTCTCCCTGTTTGTATGCGGCACCTGCCCAGACAAACACCAGTCAATCAATCGTCCAACAGAAGAGTCATTTTCCGCCGATCGCTCGTTCAGCCATACCGTCCAGAAGGCATCTCGCTCAGGGAGCTTGAGCTTTGCGAGATTACGGTGCAGCAGTTCCGCATTCCACGGATGATCAGAAGATACCGAAATTTCAAGCAGCACCTCAAGGGGATATTGCACCAGTTTGTTAAACAGTTCTAAGGAACGCTCACTAAATGCTTTTCGCTCTCGCCACTTAATACTTTCAATAAATAAATCATTAATCTCTAAAGGATGATACGCTAATATATCCCAAGGATTATGCACTAATTGTTTATCAGGCAAAATATCAATAAGCTCACAGCCAAATTTCTCCGGGATAATTGAAGACAATGCCTCGGAAAGACCCCGCCATTGCCAAGAAATCCTTCCTTCATCGAGTATGAATTGCAGCGGACCTGAATCACTGAACAGCGTGCCTGCGTCTTTATGGTCAGCAACAAGCGTATCGCCCATCAGGAAATCCTGGAATCGCTGAAAGCTGAAACGAATCACGTCTTCAGCTTCTGCCAAAGGATCGTTGCTTGCCTGTGGATTTGGATCACGACGAATGAGACCATTGCTCAACAGAACAAGAAGCCAGCTGGCTTCGGAATGCGGTGCTGCTGGTGGAAAACATTTGCCGATGACTTGTTCCGCCTCACTCATTGTGAGATAATCATTGCGATGAGAAACCATCGTGTTGGCAAGTTGCACGACAGAATTTTTTACAGCAGCAGGCAAGGAAGCCAAACTTCCTTCCGCAGCCTTGATGTTCTTTCCAACGCTGTCTAAATAATAGCTGAGAATATGACGTGTTCCATGCAGACCTGTTGGGAATTCTGATTTTCCATCCCGCGCCAAGGACACGCAGACCGAACGCAAAAACAGCGGATTGACGAATTCAGGGGCCAACCAAGGTGTGCTTGGACGAGCTATTCCTCGGCGATCAAGAAAAACCTTGGCTGCATTCACCTGTTCGTCATGCGTCTCAAAGCCTCTGATGGAAAAAGTCGGGGTTTTCTGGGCAAGGGAATCTGGTATGGCAACGGGAAAATATTCTGATCGGCAAGAGATAATGCAAGCAATGTTTTTGTGTTTCTGCACCGTCTCGACAAAACTCAAGATATGGTTCTGCCAGTATCTGCTGCCTGGCCCCTCATTGATGGCATCAATCAACAACAATGCTCTTTTACCACTTGCCTCGCCAGCGGCATCAAGGGTACCAAGTAAAACATCAGCATTTTTATTCGGCAGATGAAAAAGTTTTGCAAACTGCGACCAAGGCTCTTCATTGTTCATGCGTTGTCCAAGCGCAAGAATGACGGCTCCGCCTTCATCTGCAACTCTGGATGCCTCTTTGCCGAACAGATGGCTTTTCCCAGTTCCAGCCCGTCCTTCAATGAATGCAATCCGGCCTTGTTCTGCCTGCATGAATTCACTTGCACAGAGCGAACGGAACTCTTCCGCAGACTCCTTGAGTGAAGATAATACACTACTTTGTCGATATATTTCGTTATTCGCAGGACTTTCCCGTTCTAATTTTCTTGCATACTCCCAACACCAAACAGACAAGGCTTCCAATAACGAGATGAGTTCATCGGCAAAACGTATCCATTGGTCAATATTCCAATCTTTATACAGAGGCAGAGCAAACTCTTCCTGCACAGCGAGCAATTGCTTCTGTGCCTTGGATAAGTTGGCAAGAAGTGCTGGATCAGGCTGCTGGGGCAAGCCTGAAAACTGGTTGATCGATAGTGTATTCTCAAAAATAGCAGAGAGCTTACTTTTCAGCTCATCAACGTATGATGGATGACGGACAAGGACTGAAAAGAGCTTCTGGATATGAACATCGACATGATCTTCCGGGTGAAACCTCTCGTCAAGAGAGACAATGCCCTCCCGAACATGTTCCCTAAACCATCGTTGTGAGAACTCGACTTCACCAAACCAATACTGTCGCAGACCTTCAGCCGTCGGCTTGGTTAATCTGGTGAGCAGCTCACTCTGAGACCAGACATTAAATTGAATGCTTGAATTGCCCTGTTCGGCAGCTTGTTTCTTCCATTTCGCAACATGGGTTTTCCAATGCTCCCAGCCGGGTTTGCCCTGCTCTTTCTTTCCTGATCTATCCGTAAGATCACAAGGCAAGGCAACTACATACTTCTCAAGTTTCTCATGAGTTTGAATCGCTTGAGCTACGGACTCGTCTATTTGCCCCCAATCAATATCGCCTGTTCGCAGAAAATACTTTGCCTGATACCCTATCTCTCTGTCATCTGCTTTCTTCCAATACGCCTCAACGCCTCCATCACCACCGGCCCCTTCCACTCGTCTGAATTCCGCATCAGCGGGATATTCTTCCCTGCGTGCCAGTTGGCAGACCAACTCTTCAAAAGAATGGCGTTGTCCTGCCTGAAATCCGTGAATTTTGGAAAAATCAATCATGTTCTTGAAGTGTTGACGATATTAATGCTTTCCTGACAACATATTAGAGGGTGAATTCAAGTTCCAAGTGCAACCGTTAAGTAGTCTCCCAAAAATAGCTCTTTTGGTGTTTTAAATCCAAGAGATTTTCGAGGCCTGTTGTTGAGCTTTTCCATAATATAGTGTTTAAGTTTTAAATCAGTTGTGTTATAATTTACAACCTGAGAGGTTATTTTTTTATTTAACTAATTAACATGTTACGTGAAATGGCTAAAGTATACAGCAATGACTTGAGAAAAAGGGTGATCAAGAGTTATGAATCACGGATATCCAAAAAAGAAATTCTTGATATTTTTTAGGAGTTACGCAGTTGAAATGAGAAGCTCAACCATTACAGTAAGTTGTCTTTTTGTCGCATAAATCGCCAGTTGAATAAAATCAACGGTTTGGCAATCGAACTGCGTAACTCCTATTTATTATAAGTTTGGACACCCTGAACAGATGGATAAGAAAATACAAGGAGACAGGAAGTGTTGAGCCTTATAAAAGGACAAAATATCGTGCGAAAAAATTCAGCGACGAGGCTCTTCTTGAGCATGTTCTGAAAAATCCTTCAGCGACTCTTGAGGAAAGAGCGATGTTCTTTTCTGTCAAGCATCAGTCTGTTTATGCAAGAATGAAGGCTCTTGGGA
>NQJD01000009.1 GCA_004284765.1 Candidatus Electronema aureum | reverse complement strand
GCATTAGTCAGGAAGACATTGTCGTTTTCGAGAAGCATTGAAAACTTAACTGCATCTGTTTGGAGATTTATTAATCACTACAACGATTGTATTTTATTTCATTGATCACTCACAGATCTCTATTACCCAAGGGCGGCCTGCTCGTTTCCTTTCTCTTTTTTGAGGCAATTCCAATAGAGTGCGCCAATCTCCCAATCTTCGATCATCAGTCGAGATTCTTTCCCTTCCTCATCGCTGAATTTATAAAAAAACTTGTATGGCAGCTTGTCCACAACAGAAAATTCTTTCCGCAGTTCTTCCTGCGTCTGAAAAAAAGAAAGCTGCTGAACCTTTCCCTGTAAAAGAGCAAGTTTATCCGAGGACCATTCCCGTTCAGTTGCCTCAACATGAAAAGAGATCAGGTGTTTTGGCTTGAAAACCGCAAGAGAAAGTTTATTCTCATGCGCCAAATCAATCAACTCTGATAAATTTTTATATATTTTATTCCTCTGAAATATAATTTCTTTTCGTTTTCGCCAATAATTCTCTGTTCCTATAGGATCATCAATTGTCTTGATTGTTGCGCAGTTGACGACTCTGTACGTTTCAGGCCGCATGTCGCTGGTATTTTTCTCAAGTTCAAATTCTATCCACTGATATTTTTTATACCTTTTTTCGTAATCAAGTTTTCTGAATGGCAATGGATATATCCTCACCCAGCTCCCGTCATCCAAGATTCCCGCAGTGCAGACAAGCTCATCATACTTTTTTGATAACGTTGGATACGTCTTGACGGTGATGAAAACTTTTCTTTTCATAAATGGATCACAGTGACATTTCTTTCTTTTTGGATATAATCACTGATGCAGTGACGATGACAAAATAACGGCTGATGTTCAAAACATGTCAGGGCTATTTTTTTGTATTCTGCAAGAGCATCTCTAACTATAGATAGAAATTTATTTTTCTTCTTTAATTCTTTTTTGTAGTTTTCAAAAAGGTATTGATAATCAGATGCGGCATGAAGTTCTTTTCTGCTGCTGGAGATGATTCCTAATTCTGGTATATGAAGATACTTTATTCCAAATTTTGGCAACACTTCAGACAAAATTCCTTTTGAGAAACCAAACTTTCTGCTGATTGGGTTCATTCTGACATCACAAAGCAGGCGGACATTTTTCCTCAAGAGCTGGTTGATATATTCTTCAAAAGAAATCCCTTCATATCCTATTGTAAATAGGACAGATTCGTCGCAAAGGAAATCTTCTTCGCACGGTTTTGCATGATTTGAAAAAAGAAGCTGCTCTTTAAAGTATTTCTTTTCTTTTTCTCGTGTAAAACGAAAAAGTTTTTGCGTCTCCGCCTGCGACAGACCTTTTTCAGATGGCAATTTATATAACAATACTATCTTGTTGTTTTTTATGTCTATCCAGCCTAAGCGATGCAATGTCTCAATATCACTGACCGCCTGAAATGAATAAAATTCATTGCTGGATAAAACAAAATCATAATAAAAAATTTCAGTCTCCTGCTGAGATAAAAAGAGAATTTTTTGAAATTCTTCCCAACTCAGACTGCTGTTCAAATACTGTAGCAAGGTTATGATGAAACGTTGCCTGTGGTATTTTGGATACCCTGCGGAATTAATTTCTTTTTTTACATCGCTTCCCATTTTCCGCTCCTTCAAAATTATCTCTCTGCTCTCCTGTCTCATCCCCCAGCTTTCAGGAAATGGGACATCATAACAAATCCAGCGGAGTTCGGCATGATCTTTCCACACCAAAGTCAGCAAGCAGGCTTCGCGGCAACAGCCTTCGCCAACGCCAATGCTTCTTCCCGGCTGCTGACAGCGCGTTCCATCTGCGCCTCTTCGATTTTGTCCAAAATGATACGGAAGAGCGGGCCGGGAACAAGGTTCAGCTCAGTGATCAAATCGTTTCCAGTGATCAGCGGCGGCGCGGCCTGCACTGGCGCGACATGATTGCGTTCAATGTCAAATAACAGGGTAAAAAGACCGGAAACCTCCTGCTCAATCGCTTCCGGGCTGGCCTCACCCTTGCCAGCCAAGGCATCAGCCATCGCCAGCAGAAAAAGGCCGGGCAGATGCTCACCCACTGTCTTGATCAGACGCAGACAGGCTTTCAAAGTCAGCTTATCTTGCCGCTGATCATTGGCAAGAAAAAAAGGCCGCATGTGCCACGCAATGAGCCGGGCCGTTGCCTCGGTGTCTTCCTTTGAGCGGCGCAATTGTCGAGAAATTCCAGTGAAAAGACTGGCTCCACGCAAGTCGTGATTATGAAACGTGATTCGCCCGTCTTTTTCCGCATTGATGCCAAAACAAACAGGCTTGCCGATATCATGAAGCAGAGCCGCCCATTTCACCTGCACTGTCCGTTTCGGTACTTCGGCCAAATACGCTGCCATTACAGGGCTGCGGTCGGAAAAATGCCTATTCAAATCAGCTAATATCAACTCCATCTGACGCAGAGTTTCTAAACAATGCTCGAAGACATCGAGATGATGGCTGGCAGGTTGTGCCATACCGACTCCGGCCCGCAGTTCCGGCAGAATTTCCCAAAGCAAACCGCAGTTGCGCAGACCAAAAAAGGCGGAATGCGCCCTGTTTGTGGCCATGATTGCGTCTAATTCATAGGCAACGCGCTCTTTCGACACTTTGTTGATCAACGGGCAATGCTGACGAACGTGTTCCAATGTCTCCGGCTCGATGGCAAAGCCAAGGGAGGCCGCAAAACGGAAAACCCGCAGCAAGCGCAAGGGATCATCAATGAGGCTCTGCTCCGCCACCACCCGAATGCGGCCTTGCTCCAGATCGTTCAAACCGCCAGTTGGATCAAGCACCGGCAGAGCGGCAAGGCTTTGGTCATACAGGAAATCATGCAGCGGCGCAGCCAGAGCGTTGACGGTCAAATCGCGGCGGCTCAAGTCTTCTTCGATGCAAACCGCGCCTAAACGGAAGCTGGAAAAATCAATCACCACATTCTGAGGCGTGACAATGCGGAAGGTCTCCTCTTCGCGGCCCAGCTCGACGCAGGCCCCGCCAGTGAGCTGCCGCAGTCGCTCGGACCAGCGTTTCGGCTGCCCGGCAACTAAAAGATCAAGGTCGCCGGGCGACTTGCCCAAGAGCAGATCGCGCACCGCGCCGCCGACAAGATAAATTTCGCCACCTACTTCGCGACGAACGGCGGCCAGTTTGTCTAAAAGACCGTCAGGAAAGAAGGCAAGAACAGCTTGGACAGGAAGATTTTCGTGTTCTGAAATCATTGCATTTTGTGCGTGTGCGGCAATTCATCCGCATTAGTGACGCAGACATCCAAATCGCGAAGAATACCGTCTTCGATGCTGTAAATCCAGCCATGCACAGCTAACTCTTGGCCATTTTTCCAAGCATTCTGCACAATGGTGGTGTGACAAACATTGGCAACTTGTTCAGCTACGTTTAACTCGCAAAGCAGGCTAATTTTTTCTGCTTCGTTGTTCAGTGCATCTATTGTTTCTTGGTGATAGCGATAAATATCCTTAATATTGAGCAACCAGTTGTCAATCAGGCCGTGTTCTTTGTTTTCCCACGCCGCCTTAATCCCGCCACAGCCGTAATGTCCACAAACAATGATATGTTTTATTTTCAACACATCAACCGCATATTGAATAACGGAAAGGCAGTTCAAATCGGTATGCACAACTAAATTAGCGATGTTGCGATGAACAAAGATTTCTCCCGGCAACAACCCTATGATTTGATTTGCTGGCACTCGGCTATCTGAACAGCCGATCCATAAATATTCAGGACTCTGTTGTTTGGCAAGTTTGAGGAAGAAATCAGGGTGTTGCTCCTTGATTTCTGCTGCCCATTTTTTGTTCTGTTCAAAAAGATGTTTGAGAACTCGCATGGTCAATCTCCCTGTAATTTTTCGCCGCTCCTCCGTCTGCGCCAGATTCATCTGGCATGGATTACCATTCTGCGGAAAGCATGTCAATTCAAAAGCATCCTCACCGTACAGACTCCGCCGTCGTTCTGTTCCCGTCGTGCGAAAGGTTGAGTTATTTCTATCTATGGTGTACGATTGCCTCAAGGGGATATTCTTACTGTCTGAAGGAAAACGGATAGATATCTTCAACGGCTTGATAATCCAGCAGCTCCATCTCTATGCGGACAGCTGCTTCAATGATGCAAGGAGGAGCAGATGAAACGATCAAACAGCGGCAACACGGTGATTTTTGGACTCAGTTTTGGAGTAGTAGGACTGCTCTGTGCGCCACAGCAACTCCAAGCTGCGTCTGCCACACAATCGTACCTACCCCAGCAACTTGACCTCGCTCTTGGCTTGGAAGCCATGACCGGCGACACGAAGTATTCCATCGGCGGCAATGCTGTTCTTGCCAACGGGACCAGAACTACTGAACTTTCTCCAGCCAGTACGCTTGAATGGCCGCTCGATATCTGGTTAGCCAAGATAGATGCAGGCTGGACGTTTAACCCAGCGTGGCGCGTCAACGGCACGGTGAAAACCAATCTCAGCGACCCGAACGAACCGATCATCGACCGCGACTGGCTCACTTCCTCGATGCCGCAGCGAGTGGATGTCTATTCTGCCAGTGATGTATCCTCGCTCGATGCGCTGATCATAGACATTGATTTAGAATGGACTTTTTGGCAGCAGGGTTTGTGGAGCGCATACGCTGGGGCGGGCTATCAACATCAGAAGTTTGCATACAAGGGCGGATCAACGGTACAGCATTCCCCTTCTGGGTTGACCGGCTACAACTACAGCAGCGGCAATAGAACCGCAGTGACTTATGATTTAACCTATTCCATGCCGTATCTCCTGCTTGGCTCGGAATATCAGCTTACGCCCCAACTGCGTTTAACCGGTAATCTGTCGGTTGCCCCGCTGATCGGCGCAGAAGACGAAACCCTACTGCTCCTGAGAAATAAAACCACTCAAGGCGATTTAGACGGTTTTGCTTGCCTGATTGATCTCTCAGGTATTTATTACCTTACTCCGTGGTGGTATCTGGAGGCTGGCCTCCATCATGTTTGGATTGATGTTGAAGGCGAGCAATACCAAATGCTGGGCGATCAGGCATTAGGCAAAATCGATATGGAAGCAGAAAGCAAGCAGACTTCCGGTTACCTGAGCGTGGGCTATTCTTTTTAAAGCCTGCTCAAGCTCTGTTTGATGCGATGGGGTGTAGCCTTTAGCTGATTTTACCAAAGGTTCATTTTCAATTTGCACAAATCCCCACGGCGTGGTATTATTGGTCTTCCGGCTGCCGCCGCAGGCTCTTTTTTTCACTGAATCTGGCCTTGAGAGGAGCAGCAGAATAACACATCTTGAATCAGCAGATTATGACCTCGGAAGAATTTACCCTATATCGCAAGAAACTCGAGAAAACGCAGAAATCCCTTTCCAAGCTGCTCGGCGTGTCTCTGAAGGCTGTGCAAAGCTACGAACAAGGCTGGCGAGCCGTGCCTTTGCATATCGAGCGCAAGTTACTCTTTTTAGTGGTTAATCAACGCCGTGATGACACCTCGAAACGGAAGGAGTGCTGGACGTTAAAGAAATGCAATTGCAAGAAGGAATGTCCAGCTTGGGAGTTTCAAGCCGGACACCTTTGCTGGTTTCTCAACGGCACCCTCTGCGAATGCACCTCTGGCCAAGAGGGCAAGGATAAAATGGAAATCTGCCGCCATTGCGAAGTGTTAACTTCCCTGCTTTGATCTCAACCTATAAGCCGCAAGAACTGCTGCTCGTTTAAAATGACGATGCCTATTTCTGCGGCTTTTTTGAGCTTGCTGCCCGCCTTTTCTCCCGCAACCAAGTGCGTCACTTTTTTACTGATGCCGCTCGCTGCTTCGCCGCCCAGCTGTTGAACCCGCTCTGCTGCCTCGGTTCTGCTCAGATTACTGAGGGTACCGGTGAAAAGAAAAATCATGCCGTGCAACGGGCCGCCGTGTAGTGGCTTTCTTTCTGCCGCAGGAATACTCAGACCTAATTCTATGAGTCTGGCAATTAGCTCACGATTGCCGTTGTTGGCAAAATATTCAACTAAAGCAGCCGCAGTTTGCCCACCGATACCATCCACAGTCAGCAGCTTTTCTGTAGTCGTTCGCATCAGAGCAGCAAGATCGCCGAAATGATTGGCCAGCAGCTCCGCCGTGGTTTCACCCACATGCCGGATACCGAGCGCGGCCAGTAGCCGGGCCAGCGTGGTCTGCTTGGCCTTCTTGACCGCAGCCAGCAGCCTCTCGGCTGACTTGTCGCCCCAGCCATCCAGTTGCGCGAGCTGCGCCTGATTGAGACAGAAGATATCAGGAATATCCTGGAGGAGCTTGGCAGCAACCAGCTTCTCGACATTCTTTGGCCCCAGTCCCTCAATATCCAGCCCTGCTTTCCCGGCAAACCAGATGATGCGCTGAAGCTGCTGGGCCGAGCAGCGCGGATTGCAGCAGCGAGTCACAGCCTCGCTGTCGGGCTTATACAACGCAGACCCGCAGGCCGGGCAGTCTGTTGGGAAAACAATTGCCAGCTCGTTGCCACTGCGGTGCTCGATGAGCGGCCTAACCACTTCTGGGATGACATCGCCTGCCCGCCGCACCAGCACGGTGTCGCCGATTCGCAAACCCTTGCGCTGGATTTCGTCCTGATTATGCAGAGCGGCCCGTCGTACCACGGCCCCGCCAATGCTTACTGGCTCCAACACGGCCACTGGCGTAATTGCACCTGTCCGCCCGACCTGGTATTCCACCCCGCTCATCACGGCTTCCGCTTCTAGGGCCGGGAACTTCCAGGCTACTGCCCAGCGCGGGGCACGAGTCGTGCTGCCAATCCGCTCTTGGAGGGCGAAGCTAGCAACCTTGATCACCATACCGTCAATCTCGTAGTCCAACTCGTGGCGGAGCTGCTGAAGATGGCGGTAGTGCTCCTCGGCCTCGGCCAGGCTGCGGCAGAATTTGATCAGCGGATTGACTGGCAAGCCAAGCTGCTGGAGCCAGGGGAACAGCTCTGCCATCGTCTGGCAGGGTACAGCATCAGCCACGCCATAGACAAAGAAACTGAGCGGGCGGGCAGCCGTTGCCTTGGGATCAAGCTGGCGCAGCGAACCAGCAGCAGCATTGCGCGGGTTGGCGAAAAGCGGCTCGCCTTGCTCGGCCCGCTGCTGATTGAGAGCGGCAAAATCCCGACGAGGCAAGAAAACCTCGCCCCGGACAGCCAGCCGTGCAGGCAAGTTTTTGTCCGACGCAAGCAGACGCAGGGGAATGTTCCGCACCGTGCGCAGGTTGGCAGTGATGTTCTCCCCAACCAGACCGTTGCCTCTGGTCGAACCCTCGACGAAGAGACCGTGTTCGTAGATCAGTTCCACGGCCAACCCGTCCATCTTGGGTTCTGCTGTCCACGTGAGCTGCTCAGAGGAATTGAGCCGCCGCCGGATGCGCTCCTCAAACCCCTCTAGCTCCTCAGCGGCAAAGATGTTGTCCAAACTGAGCATGGGCACCACATGAACCGCCTCAGTAAAGGCAGCCAACGGCTCGCCACCCACGCGCTGGCTGGGCGAATCGGCTGTCATCAGTGCCGGGAAACGCTCCTCTATCTCCAGCAGCTCGCGGAAGAGGCGGTCGTATTCGGCATCGCTGATAAGCGGGTCATCAAGGACGTAGTAGCGGTGCGCGTGTTCCTGGAGCTGCACCCGCAGGTTGGTTAGGCGGCTTTCTGCCTGCGGCTGAGTCATGTCAGGACTGCTCATCAAGGAGTTCACCACCTTTAGCGATGTTTTCCGCCTGATTCTCGTCAATAAAGATCAGTATCGAGGATTCTGGCTTGCCAGTCTCTTGGGCGATAACCTGGGTTACGCCCTTGGCAATCTTCTTTTTCTGCTTTCTGGTCAGTGTCCCGGCGACACGTATGCTGACATAGGGCATGATAGCTCCTTTTAGATTAAAGTGAAAAATTCAAGAGAGATTTTGCGCAGGTGATCCCAGCTTTCTTGGCAATTTCCGTCATGCCCATTGCTCTGGCCACCGTGTTCAAGGCGTGAATAAAATCGGCTTCGTCGCCATCAACAAAGTGTATCTTGCCGGATACAAATCATCAAGGCTTGATTTGCATCCTGGATCCACGATGTTTGCAAGCAGGTGTAGGGGCCGCAGCACCCTACTCGTCCTCTACCCACACTGAAATTCTATCTCGCTGGCCCCGGCTGTCAATCAGTGTAATCTGTGCCAACCCCGGCCCTGGCGGAGCGCAGGAAGCAATGACATCCTGCTGCTCGCGGCCTAAAGGTTGGCCATTGAGCAGCCAGTGAAAAGGTGGAGTGCCGCCGTGGGCCTTGAGGACAAGGACAGGATTACGGCCTAACTGAAGAGAGCTACCGTCCACAGGGAAATAAATGCGGGGCTTCGCTTGCTGGCTTGGCTCTGCCGAGCGAGTGAAATACTGAAGATGCGGAGGCAGCTGGCTATGGCTCATCTGCCTGAATCTAACAGCAGTACCTTCGGCAAGCTCTCCTGCCTGCGCGGGTAGAGCAGCAAAGACTTGAAGCAACAGCGGCACGGCTGAATCTGCGCCGGTGGTGCGCTTGCCGTAGCCGCCGTCAGGCCGTCCCACCCAGATGCCAACCGTGTACTGCTCAGTATAACCCAAAGCCCAAGCATCCCGGAAGCCATAGGACGTACCGGTTTTGTAGCGGATACGGCCTACGGCACTCAGTCCTGTTACCGTAGAGAGCGTGCGCAGGATGTCATCCACCTGCCCAGCTGCCACTGAGGAAAGCAGTCTGTTCTCTGGACTGTGGAGAGCAGTTGGGTTAAAGGAAATCGGGCGAAAGCGGCCCTTGTCAGCCAATGCCGCATAGAGAGCAGTCATATCGCGGAGATTCGTGGCGGTGCCGCCCAAGGCCAAAGAGAGTCCCTGCTCACCGTTACCGCTCATGAAAACACCAAGGCCAGCAAACCGAGTCAGCATAGACTGCGGCCCAATGCGCTCCAGCACCTGCACCGCAGGCAGATTGAGGGAACGCTGCAAGGCCTCACGTATTGACACCCAACCGTGGTGCGTTCGGTCGAAGTTATCTGGGCCGTAGCTACCAAAGTGGGTCGGGCGGTCAAGAATCTTGGTTTCCGGGTGGAGGATGCCTTGTTCAAAAGCCAGCCCGTAGATGAACGGCTTGAGGGCCGAGCCAGGCGAACGTCGTGCTTTGGTTAGGTCAAGGCTGCTGATTCGGTAATTGCCAGAGCCAACATGGGCCAAGACCTGCCGACTGCGGTTATCAACTACCAGCAGTGCCACGGTTCTTTGATCACCTTCGCCTAATCGCTGTTGCGCTTGGCTCGCAAGCACCTCGATTTTCTCTTGAAGCTGACGATCAAGGGAGACAGTAAGTAGCTCTTGCTGAGGTTGGGCTGCATGAAGCTGACGGCAGAGGTGAGGCGCAAGAAAGGGAGCTGGTTGCCGTTTGTTGGGAATGAGTTGCGTTCGCGCCAAGGCCACTTGTTCAGTGGTGAGCAGACCGTTTTCAACCAGTCGGGCAAGCACCCGGTTACGCGCTTGCTCCGCCTGCTCTGGGTGACGATCAGGCCGCCGTCGCTCCGGCGACTGGGGCAGACTGATCAACAAGGCCGCCTCGGAAGGTGTGAGCCGGGCCGCATCCTTCTGAAGATAGAAGCGGCAGGCCGCCTCGATTCCCTCAATATTGCCGCCGTAAGGTGCTAAGGTCAGATAGGTCTCAAGAATCTCCGCTTTGCTCAGATGCCGCTCAAGGCGTAGAGCCTCGGCCATTTCGATCAGTTTACTGAGAATAGTGCGAGTGCGCGGGCGCAGCAGGCGCACGGTCTGCATCGTGATAGTCGAGGCACCAGACACCGCCCGGCGATGCCCAATAAGCTGAGTCACGGCACGGCCTAAAGCTAAGGGATCAACACCGTGGTGCGACCAGAACCGCTGGTCCTCGCAGGCCAGCAGCAGACGGATAAAGTCTGGGTCGATGCGGGCAAGATGAGCGGGTAGTCGCCAGTAGCCGCCGTCCTTGGTGGTGAAAAGGTGCAGCAGCTTTCCCTGCCGGTCAAGTGCTTGAGCCGAGCAGGGAACCGGCAGTCTGTGCAGCAGTGACGGAGGTAGGAGAAGATAGAGCAGAAAAAGGCCACCGCACAGCAGGGTGGTGACGAGAAGAACGCGGCGGTATGTTTTCATCCTTTATAGGGGTACCGCGTGCCGTGCCCTTACCATACTGTTATTCCGAGAGACTGAGGAATCACAGCACCTTGCTATAGTAATAAACCTGAATGACCGCCCGCTGCTCGTCTTCAAGCTCATCGTAATGATACATGGCTCGTAGGGTGATTTCATCCGTGAGTTGGTAAGCAGGCCCGGCAGCGAACTCAAAACCGTCCGTGTCGCCGATCTTTGTGTATTTCGGCTGAAGTTCCAGCTTCAGGCGACCTTCATCTAAAAGATTGACACCGAAGCGAGCAAACAAGGCATAAGCATCCTCATCCATGCTGGTGCCGCCCATCGCCTCGAAGCGGACTTCGTAATTATCCCAGAGATACGAGAAATCCAACCCAGCCAAGGACAGTTCCATCGGCTCATCGTGCATGACTTCATAGCCCATGGTGTGCAGAGTTTCGCCGTGTGCGAGCGAGAAGCCGAGACTGTAGTTATCCTGATTAAGAAAGCCTTTGGCGATACGGGCTGAGGCGAGATAATTGCCCTCAAAGCGGAGCGGCATCCCGCTGCCGCTGGTGACTGACGCGCTGAGGTTGCCCCAGGCCAGATCACGGCTTGCGCCCATGCCCCAATCGCGGTCAAAGCCGAAACCATCCATTGTTAGCGTTGGCAGGAGCTGGGCATGGGTATCGAGTACCGAGGAGAGACCAAGCGCAGGCCGGTTGTGGCCAGCCCAGATGTCTGCCCAGCCCGCCTTGTGTTTGTAATAGGCGTTGTACAGCTGCGGCTCAATCTCGTCTTCAGCATCGGGATCATACGCCAGCCTGCCCTGAATGGCGATCATGCCGTAGTCGCCGCTATCACCAGACAGCCGCTGAATGAAATCAAAGCCGACCGAGGATTTCTGCATCACGTCTTCCGCGCTTTCAGAATGGAAGATGATGTCATCCTCTTTGTCCGAATATCCGGCCACGCCCTGGGCTTCAACATAGAGCAAGCGACTGGAAGCGGAGGCAGCGGACGGAAGCACAGCACATCCGCAGAGCATGAAGGCAGCAGTCAGGGCACGCATGGCATAGCTCCTTAATCAGATATCGAACGTAATGATACCTTGATAGATTACCTTGTCCTCTTTGCGGAAGACCAGCTTCACCGCCCAGCCGCCCGGCATAACCACATCCACCGGTAAAAGATATGTGCCCTTCTTATTCAGCTTAAACTCTTTCTCGCCGGTATCATGATGACTCATCGACGGCATTCCAGAATCACCGGTGATCTTGAGCGAAGTGTCCTGCTTGCCGTCTTTATCAACAACTTGAATCTTGAGAATCGAAACACCAAGCTGCGGCTTCTTGTCAAACTGATAAACAAATGAATACTCCGTGCCGATCTCAATCTTCTTGCCTTCTCCAGGCAGCGGCTCGTACTTAGCATGGGCAGGAAGAGCTACGGCGATGAAAAATACGGTCAGAATACAAAGCTGGAGCAGGTGATTGAAACGAATGCGCATGACGAATCTCCTTGATCAACGTAGTGTTGTACTGTGATAAACGACTTCATCTAAACCCTACTCTGTGCCAGCAGGCTTGTCAACGAACTCCAGACGTTTCCAGCCAGCTCAGACGTTGAAGCGGAACAACATGCAGTCGCCGTCTTTGACGACGTACTCCTTGCCTTCTGAGCGCAGCACTCCTTTGTCGCGGGCAGCTGCTTCAGAGCCGCAAGCTACATAGTCGTCATACGCAATGACCTCAGCCCGGATGAAGCCTCGTTCAAAGTCGCTGTGAATCTTGCCTGCTGCGCCCGGAGCGGTGGTGCCTTTGGTGATCGTCCACGCCCGCGTTTCCTTTTCGCCCACGGTGAAATAGGTCATCAGACCGAGCAGCTCATAGCCAGCGCGGATTAAACGATGCAGGCCCGGCTCTTCCAAGCCCATGTCGGCCAAAAACTCTTGCTGTTCCGTTGCATCAAGGATACTCAATTCCTGCTCAATCGCTCCGGCGATAGTAACAACCGAGGCACCTTCTTGCGCGGCAAGTGCTTGCAGACGTTGCACATAAGCATTACCCGCAGCGATGTCTTGCTCGCTGACATTCGCCACATATAACACTGGCTTGGTTGTAAGCAAGCAGAGTTCTCGGAGCAATTCGCGCTGCGGCTCAGTCTCCGGCTTGATGGCACGGGCGGGGAGTCCCTTATCTAAGACTCCGTGCAGCTGCTCCAGAAAGGCTGCTTCCTCAATAAGTTTCCTGTCCCCGGATTTGGCTTGGCTTTGGGTTTTCTTCAGCCGCTTGCTCACGGTATCTAAATCAGCCAGCACCAATTCCATTGAGATGACTTCTGCATCTCGGATAGGATCAACCGAACCATCAACATGGACAATGTTATCATCCTCAAAGCAGCGGACAACATGCAGTACCGCATCTACCTGCCTGATATGACCAAGAAACTGATTACCCAGCCCTTCACCTTGCGAGGCACCCTTGACCAAGCCCGCGATGTCCACGAATTCCATCTGAGTTGGCACGGTTTTGCGGGTTTTAGCCAACGCAGAAAGGATATCTAAGCGCTTATCTGGTACCGGTACTACGCCTACATTGGGTTCGATGGTGCAGAAAGGGTAATTCTCCGCTGCAATTGCTGCTGCGGTTAACGCATTGAAAATAGTTGATTTACCTACGTTAGGTAGGCCGACAATACCGCACTGGAAACCCATGATTGCCTCGTTATAGAATGTTCTGCTGAATGTTTCTGTCAAAGATGAATGAACCACTGACCCGGAAATAAAACATACAGGGCGGTTTTACGGAAGAGATTTCTGAGGTCAGGACAAGGTGGCTGACCTGCTGCTTTCATGCCTTTGCAAAAGGTACCCTAAGAGGAGTTCGTCTCCTTACCTCTTTTTCTCCTCTATGAGGGATTTTTATCGCCAGCCTGCTTGACGCGCTCAGAGGCATACGTATGCCTCGGCTGGAAGCAACAGGTTGGTGCGGAGCAAGGCAACAGGTTGGGACGGAGTGCGCCAACAGGTTGGCTCGGTGGGAGGCATACTGTTGGGACAGAGTAAGGCAACCTGCTGGGACGCTCGGCACCAACCTGTTGGGACCAAGGGGAGGCATACGTATGCCTCCCTCAGCCGCGTCCGGCGGGGCGCAGCGGACGCACGATTTTTCGCCCCTACCGTGCTTTGAGCTTGGCGCGGACGGCTTCCAAACGCTTGCGGCATTCCTCTAGCTTAGGATGAGCGAGGGCCTCCATAAGCTGCACAGCGCGGCTGATGTATTGCTCCGCCTTGCTCAGGTCGCCGTGCTCTGCGTAGTTCAGACCAATATTCCAGCTCGTACCTGCTTCCTCTCTCTTGGCACCGATCTCCCGGAAGAGGACAAGGTTCTGCTCCAGATACTTTAGGGCAGTGGCGTAGTCGCCCCGCGCATCGTAAATCTGGCTGATGTTGTTCAGCGTTGTTCCTTCCCCTGCTTTGTTACCTATCTCTTGGCTGATGATAAAGCTTTGCTCCAGATAGCTCAGGGCAGTGGGGTAGTCGCCCTTGGCATGGTGAAGGGCACCGATGTTACTCAGCGTTGTACCTTCCATTGTCTGGTTGCCGACTTCACGATGGATGACTAAGCTCTGCTCCAGATACTTCAGGGCCGGGCCGTAGTCGCCCCGCGTCTGGTAAATTAGGCCGAAGTTGTTCAGCGTCGTGCCTTCCACTGCCCTATCGCCGATCTCTTGGCTGATGTGTAGGCTTTGCTCCAAATACTTCAGGGCAGTGGCGTAGTCGCCCCGGTCATGGTAAATCTGGCTGATGTTGTTCAGCGTCACGCCTTCCCCTTCCTTGTCGCCAATCTCCTGCCTGATGACTAAGCTTTGCTCCAGATACTTCAGGGCAGTGGGGTAGTCGCCCCGCGCATCGTAAATCTGGCTGATGTTGTTCAGCGTCGTGCCTTCGCCTGCCTTGTCGCCGGTCTCTCTGCATAAGCTCAGGCTCTGCTCATACAGGGGCAGGGCTTCCTTGTACTTGGCGATGCGGTCAAGGTCGAAGGCTGCCTTGTGCAGATAGAGCGCGCGTTCCTTCTTCTTGTCATCCGGCAGCAGGGCGGCGGCCTTCTGCCAGTACACGGCAGCCTTGGCGTAGCGCAACTGGATGCGCTGGAGGCGGGCGTTGTCGGCATAAGCCCCGGCAGCAGCAAGGCTGTGCTGGTTGGCAACGTCGTCCAGCAGCTTCTCGGCCTTGGCGTAGTCGCCGCGCTCAATCGCTTGCTTGGCCGCTTGGTTGCCGCCCACGCGGGCAAGCAGTTCTTTGTAGTTGGCCGCTATCTCGCGCAGCTTGGCATCCAAGTCGCCCGGCGGCACTTGCTGCTCCTCCAGTATCTTGAAGAAGCTGGCAAGGGCGGAGTCCGTGACGGCGAGCTTGCCAGCGTACTCAGCAAAGACCTCTGGGGGAATGCCGTAGTTGTTGACCTGCTTGCCAATGGCGTGGTCGCCTTGGCCGACGTTCTGCTCGCCGCCCTTGCTGCTGAACTGGTTGTCCATGATCCTGCCTCCTTGTTATATGCTCCTGCAAAGTCAATCAATGGACGGCCTTCACTGGCCGCCCTCCTGCCCTGCTCCCGTCAGCACTTCCTTCTGCCGCTCCCGCCGCCGCGCGTCTTTCTCCACAGAGCAAGGCTGGCCGGTGAAGGGGTTCTCGCCTGTCCAGTACATCACCGTTGACCAAGTTGACGGCGTGGGGGTGAAGATCTGCACCTGCTTGGGCAGCACCTTCAGTTCTTTGCGGGCGAAGTCTTTCAGGGCGAGCATGTCGGCCTGAGCGCAGCCGGGGTGCGCGGCGATGATGTAATAGGTGAGGAACTGCGGCAGGCCCTCCTCCTTGGTCAGGCGGGTGAACAGCTCGCGGAAGCGGAGCAGGCTGTCCGCGCCCGGCTTGCCCATGCAGGCGAGTACGTGCGGCTGGCAGTGCTCCGGTGCCACCTTCATCTGGCCGGAAACATGATGCCGCACCACCTGGCGCAGGTAGCTCAGGCCGTTCTTGCGGTCAGCGAGGATCAGGTCATAGCGGATGCCGGACGAGACCACGGCCTGCTTCACGCCCGGCAGCGAGCGCAGCTCCTCCAGCAGGCGCAGTTGTTCGCCGTGATCAACCACCATGTTCTTGCAGATGTCGGGGAAAAGGCAGCGGCGGTCAGGGCAGCAGCCCTTGGTCAGCTTCTTGCGGCACTCGATGCCGTACATGTTGGCGGTCGGACCGCCGACATCGTGGATGCGCCCCTTGAAGGCCGGATGCTTGGTCAGCCGCCGCGCTTCAGCAAGAATAGACTGGCGGCTTCTGCACGTGACGGTGCGGCCCTGATGCACGGCAATGGCGCAGAAGTTGCACTCACCGTAGCAGCCCCGGTGCGTGATGAGGGCAAAGCGGATGGTCTCCAAGGCGCGGACTTGGCCCTGCTGCTTGTGCGAAGGATGCAGATCAAGCTGATACGGCAGGCTATGAACGCGGTCTAGCTCCTCCTGCGTCAGCGGCGGCTGCGGCGGGTTCTGGATCAGCCAGCGATCGCTGTGCAGCTGGGCCAGTCCCTGCGCAGTGAGCGCGTCGTTGTTCTCGTAGAAGAGACGGAACATACGGGTGAAAGCCATCCTCCGCGCCCGCTCCGCGCCCGCAACCTCGCTGTACGCGGGCAGCTCCAGATAGTCCGCAGGCCGCTCTTTGCTGATATAACACAAGCCCCGGATGCGGCGGGGGTCTTGGCCATCGCGGAGGCAGCTTGCCAGCTCAACCACGCTTCGTTCGGCCATGCCGTAGAGCAGGTAATCGGCCTTGGCATCAAAGAGAATGGAGCGGCGCACCGTGTTCGCCCAGCAGTCGTAGTGGGCAATGCGGCGCAGGCTGGCCTCAATGCCGCCGAGCACCAGCGGGCAGGTCTGCTTGAAATGGGCGCGGATCAGGTTGGCGTAGGCAAGCACAGCGCGGTCGGGACGGCGGGTATTCAGGCCACCCGGCGTGTAGTCGTCCTGCTTGCGCCTCTTGCCGGAGGCGGTGTGGTTGGCAACCATCGAATCCACGCAGCCGCCGCTGATGCCCCAGAACAGGCGCGGCTCACCAAGACGGCGGATGTCATCGCTGTGCAGGTCAGGCTGGGCGATGATGCCGACCCGGAAACCTGCCGCCTCCAGCACCCGGCCAATCACTGCGATACCGATAAAGGGGGAGTCGATGTAGGCATCGCCGCTGACAAGGATGACATCAAGGCGGTCCCAGCCAAGCTGCTGGAGTTCTTGCGAGGTGGTGGGGAGGAACATGGAATATTGACTGGTTATAGCAATGCCATCGCTGCCTTTTTCACCTCATCTACGCTGACTAATTCCATGCAGCGCAGATGACCTTGCGGGCAATGGGTTTTCAGGCAAGGGCTGCATGGCAAAGAATGGCGGATGACTGCTGCCCGCTCGCTCGCTGGGCCGGTGGCGATATGATCAGTTGAGCCAAACACAGCAACTAACGGAGTGTTCAGAGCGGCGGCGACGTGCATTAGCCCAGAATCATTGGTCACAAAGACTTGGCAGCGGGCGATGCAGGCAATAGCTTGGGACAGATTGGTTCTTCCGGTTAAATTGAGAACCTGCTCCCCAGCTGCGGCGGTAATCTCAGCCGCTGCCTCCTGATCAGCCTTGGTGCCAAAGATTACGATTAACCCACCGGTGGCCGCCGCTATTCTTCTTGCAAGAGCGGCATATTTTGCGCTGGGCCAGCGTTTGGCCGGGCCGTAGGCCGCACTAGGATTCAGCCCGATGATCGGCCCTGTTTTTCCCTGCAAAGCCTGGGCCAGCAGTTCATCTGCCGCCTGTATTGCTGTTGGGTCAGGAAAGAGTTCTAACTCATCCGGGCCGCGCCGAAGACTCAAGCCTTCCAGCATCTCTTGATAATAATGCACCTGATGTTTTTGGGCGATTTCCCGGTGCTTCCGTACCCCGTGCGTCAGCAGCAAGCCTCTGCCGTCGGTGGTGTAGCCCGCCCGCGTCGGAATGCGAGCTATAAAGGTGATCAACGCCGCTTCAAAGGCGTTTTGCAGGAGGATAGCAAGGTCGTATTGCTCCGCTCGTAGCTCGGCAGCAAGCCGAAGTTTACCCCGCAGCCCTTGGTGTCGCCCCTGTTTATCATAGATGAAAATGCGGTCGATATGCGGGCAGGCGGTGAAGACATCCGCCACCCAAGGGAGAGCCAATAACGTGATGCGGGCCTTTGGAAAATTGCGGCGGATGGTGCGTATTGCAGGCGTGGTCATCACCGCATCGCCGATCCAGTTGGTAGAACGAATGAGAATATTGTAGGGCGCAGGAGAGAACATTGTAGGCATTAAACAAAAGTGCTGTGCAATTTTGTCAGCAGCAGACGCGGCGCATCTTCCAGTCCCTCGCTGACCGTAATTACTGGCTGCTCGTCCCGCTCTGCTTGGCGTACTGCGCTGGAATTCGGGAAAAAAGCAATTGGCTCCTCGCCCAGCTCTTTGCTCAAAAAGGCTCTGTCGTCAGCGGACTGAATCAAATTGCCGACAAAATAAACCTGCGGAATGCGCACGTCATCAGCCATTTTTTTAATCTTCAAGGCGGTGCGGACACCAGATTTTGAGGGAATAACCACGATCAGCAAGCAATCAACTCCGGCTACTGTACCCCGGCCCAAATGCTCAATTCCAGCCTCCATATCGACCAAAACCACTTCCTTTGCCGTGAGCAGCATTTTTTTGAGCATCTTGCGTAGGACATGATTTTCCGGGCAAGCGCAGCCACCTTCCGCTGTCTGTACCGCGCCAAGGATCATCAAGCGGATACCGTCCTGCTCAATCATGAAATCTCGCAGCAGATCATTTACTTCTGGGTTAAGATTGTAGAAAGGCGAACCTTGGCTTTTCCCGGCCCGTTCAGCCAGCAGTTTACCCATCTCGGCAATCGGCCTGACGTTATCGGTATCGCCGATGCCTAAAGTTTGAGCCATGTGCGGACTGGGATCGGCATCAATCACCAAAACTTCTCGTCCCTGCTTCCTTAATTCACCGGCCAGCAGGGCCATGATCGTAGTTTTACCCACTCCGCCTTTACCGCTGACTGCGATTTTCACTATCTTCCCTCCTGAATTTCTTGCCCTGCCCCAACAGAGTGATTACTATTAAAGGAAGATAAAAACACGGAAGCGCATCATCCGCAACCCATTTTCACAAGGAGGGCTGTACAAGATGGAAACAAAATACGCAAGCAGCATCGTAACCGCCACAGCCAAGGCTCGGCAGGAAGCATCAACGGTCTTTTTAGCCAAGGTCTTCAACTGGATGGCGATTGGTTTAGGAATGACCGGCTTAGTCGCCTACATGGCTGCCAGCTTTGGTCTGACTCAGAGCATTGTCAGTACCCCTTTGTACATAGTGCTAATACTCGCCGAGCTGGGCTTAGTTTTTTATCTCTCCGCTCGGATTGATAAGATTCAACCCGCCACAGCCACTGGATTATTTTTTGGCTACGCCTTTCTGAACGGCCTAACCCTGTCGGTGATTTTCCTGAAGTACACAGGCACATCCATAGTCGGCACCTTTCTGATCACTTCGGCTATGTTCGGGGCTATGTCGGTCTATGGCTTGGTGACCAAACGCGATCTTTCTGGCCTCGGCTCATTCATGTTTATGGGTCTGATCGGCATCCTCATCGCTTCTATCGTCAACATCTTCTTGGTCAGTTCCGTCTTGCACTGGGCAATTTCTCTGATCGGCGTGATTGTCTTTGTCGGCCTGACTGCCTATGACGTGCAGAAGATCAAAATGATGGGCGATGAAGGCATCATGGGCCAAGGTGAAGGAGCTATTCGCAAAGGTGCAATTATCGGCGCACTGGCTCTGTATCTTGACTTTATCAACCTATTTCTGATGTTACTCCGTTTCCGCGACTAACAGAGCAGCGGCATCTTGATTAATTCAGAAGACCGGCAAGATGCCGGTCTTTTTTACTTTGGGGCGGAAGAAAGCAAGTGCTTCCGAGAGAATACCAAGGACATGACATGAACGCCGTTGACGACTACCAGCAGGCTTGGCAGTTTCTCGATCAACTCCAGCTTTTCAAAATTAAGCTGGGGCTGGATTCCATGAATCAATTTCTGGCACGGTTGGGCAACCCGCAAACCCGCCTGAAATGTATCCACATTGCAGGTACCAACGGCAAAGGCTCTGTGGGCGCGACTCTGCATTCGCTGCTCACTGCTGCTGGCTACAAAACCGGCTTCTACACCTCGCCGCATCTCAGCTCGGTGCGCGAACGTTTCAAGATCGACGACACGTACATCAGTAAAAAGGATTTCGCCCGCCTGATCAGCAAGATTGAAGCGATGCTGGACGGTCGTCAGATCACCTATTTTGAATGCACTACCGCGTTGGCTCTGCTCTGGTTTGCCGAGCAGGAGGTGGATTTTGCCGTGCTGGAAGTCGGCATGGGCGGCAGATTAGATGCCACTAATGTAGTTACGCCGCTGGTTTCCATCATCACGAATGTGAGCATGGATCACGAGCAGTATCTTGGTGATACACTTGCTAAAATTGCAACAGAGAAAGCTGGAATCATCAAACAGGGCGTGCCGGTGGTTTCGGCAGTTGCGGATGATGACTCCGGTGAAGTTATCCACCAAACCTGCGCCGAGCGGCAAGCCCCGCTTTTACTTTTTGGCCGGGACTTTGACGGGAGTGGCAGCGGCAATGTTTGGCAATATCGCGGGTTGGACAGACAAGAGCTGCACAATTTGCCCATGCCGCTGAAAGGCGGACACCAGATCAGCAATTGTTCGCTGGCCTTAGCCGCTGTTCAATTGCTCCAACGGCAAGGCTGGACAATAAGTGAGGAGCATGTCCGTAGCGGCCTTGCGCAGACCCGCTGGCCGGGCAGATTGGAGTATTTTCGCACTGCTCAGGGGCAGCAATTTCTTTTAGACGGAGCGCATAACCCGGCAGGCGCGGCTGCACTCAAAGCAGCCTTGATCAATGATTTTCCTCGCCAACGCTTGCTGCTTGTCTGGGGTGCGATGGCAGATAAAGATATCCAGACCACGTTGCGCGAAGTTGCACCGCTCGCCGATGTTCTCATTTTAACCAAGGCAGCAGAATCAGAACGGGCTGCTCACCCGGAGCAGCTGGCAGCGGTACTGCCGGAAACGCTCCAAGCAAAGGCCACCTGCGCCGCTTCAGTTCAGGCGGCTATCGAGCAGGCAAAAAAAATGGCTACTCAAGATGACCTCATTTGCATTTCCGGCTCACTTTATTTAATCGGCACGGCCCGCAGGCTGCTGCTTGGAGGCTTGACCGATGAGGAGGAATGATGACGTTGATAACTTCATTTTTGGCGTGGACGAATCCTTTATCCGTGCCGAGCGCAACAAGGCCAGAGATTTGCGCCGAAGCCAATGGTGGCAACAAAAAACAGCACCCGGCCTCTGTCATTATTGCCAGAAAAAATTTGCGTCCAGCGAGCTAACTATGGACCATGTAGTGCCGCTGGCCTTAGGCGGTCGCTCGGTCAAAGGCAACCTTGTCCCCTGCTGCAAGGAATGCAACCACGCCAAAAAAGCCTCTCTTCCCCCAGAACTTGAGAAACTGTAGATAGTTTCTCGCCTCTCACCACAAGGGCAAGTTCCTGAGTTTGCCCTACGCTCTTTATCTGCAAAGAGATAACTTATTGACATACAAGGAGTTCCATTAAAGGGAAACCCGCATCCTCATGTAACTCCAACGGAAGCTGCCCGAAAAAACAAGATAATCGTTGCTTTTTGCTCAAAAGCAAGTATATTCCTGCGCCAGATCATGACAAATGATGATCAAACGGTGATCAGATAATGATCGACGATGATGGATAATGAACACATCAGATGAGGTGCAGGTTATGAGTTTTCTCGAAGGGCTGCTTTGGCTGACGCTTAACATTTATCATGAAGCGCGCAGCGAACCCCAGATCGGTCAGCTTGCTGTCGCCCATGTCACTCTGAATCGGGCCAACCAAGGCAATCAAACGGTTGAGCAGGTGGTCACTGCTCCCCGCCAGTTCAGCTGGACGTTTCTCCAGAAATCCTATATGCCCACGGAAACAGATGTCTTTATGGACTGTATGCAGACGGCCATGAAAGCCATGATCAGCAGAGACTTTACTAAAGGCGCGACCTTTTACCACCGACACGATGTCCGCCCAAAATGGGCTGGAAGTAAAACCTATGTCGCCAAATACGGCGATCATCTGTTCTACCGCAACTAACCTGCTTGCAGGCAGCGGAAAAAAAGCCGTTCCGGGCAGTCGGAGCGGCTTTTTTTATTTTCCGGCTGGACGTAATTTTGAAACCGGTTATAGTGGATAAGAACCATTGATGATTGCTTGCAATTCGGCTCTGCTGCGGAGCGCATTTAAAAACCAACATACATGCCCAATTCTGCTAAACATGACAATAAGGCCGCCTTTGATCTCAAAGGAACGTCCTTCACCATTCTGGTCTTGTCGCTGCGGAAAAATGATCTGGATGCAGCAGCAGTGCAGCTGGCCGAAAAAGTCCGGCAGGCAGCAGATTTCTTTCATAACGCCCCGGTGGTGATCAATCTTCAACATTTGGACGAAGAAGAGCATATCGACTTGGCTATGTTGGTCAGCATCGTGCGGGCGCAGGGCTTCATTCCAGTTGGGATCACCGGCTGCACTGAGCAGCAGAAACACCAAGCGGCGGCGATGGAATTAGCCGTGCTGACTACGCGGGCAAGTGGACGAGCGCAAGACGAGGAAACGGAAGAATTTTTTGCGGAAGAGCCTGTTCTGATCCCGCTGCCAGCAGCGCAGGAAAAGCCCACCACCGCAACTGACACCTCGCTTATCCTCACCGAACCGGTACGCTCAGGCCAGAGTGTTACGGTCGAGCAAGGCGATTTGACCGTGATGGCTTCAGTGGGTTCTGGTGCGGAAATTACCGCTCCGGGCAACATTCACGTCTATGGTACCTTGCGGGGTCGTGCTTTTGCCGGTTGCAATGGTAGTCCCAAGGCCCGCATCTTTTGTCAGCGATTAGAGGCAGAACTCGTCTCCATCGCGGGCATTCATTTAGTCAGCGAGGATTTTCCGGCCCATTTGCGTTCCAAGGCCGTACACATCCGCCTGCACGGCGGCAGGCTGCACATCACCGCCTTATAGCGAATCAATCTGTTTTCTGGAGGATAAAACTTGACCAATACGAAAATAATCGTCATCACTTCTGGCAAGGGCGGCGTGGGTAAAACCACCACCAGTGCGGCGTTCGCTATGGGACTGGCCTTAGAAGGCCACAAGACCGCTGTAGTTGATTTCGATGTCGGCCTACGAAATTTAGACTTGATCATGGGTTGTGAGCGGCGGGTGGTCTATGATTTTGTCAACGTGATCAATAAAGAAGCTCGGCTGAATCAAGCCCTGATCCGCGACAAGCGCACGGAAAATCTCTACATTCTGCCTGCTTCACAGACCAAGGACAAGGAATCGCTGACGATGGAAGGCGTAGAGACTGTCCTCAACGAGCTGAAGGAAACCTTTGATTACATCGTCTGTGATTCCCCAGCTGGTATTGAACACGGTGCGTTTATGGCGATGTATTTTGCCGATGAAGCTGTCGTGGTCACGAATCCAGAAATCTCCTCAGTGCGCGATTCTGACCGCATTCTCGGCCTCTTAGCGAGCAAAACTAAACGGGTGGTGGAAAACCGCACCCCGGTCAAAGAGCATCTGCTGCTCACCCGTTATTCGCCGGAGCGGGTCAGCCGTGGAGAAATGCTCTCGGTTAAAGATATTCAGGAAATTCTGTCTATTCCGCTGCTGGGAGTCATCCCGGAGTCTGAAGCAGTGCTGACTGCCTCTAACCAAGGTGTACCAGTGATTGCCAACCGGAATAGCGACGCAGGGATGGCCTATCAGGACTGCGTGGCCCGCTTTCTCGGTGAAGACATTGAGATGCGTTTCATCGACCCGAAAAAGAAGAGTATCTTCAGCAAATTCTTCGGGGGCAATTAAATGGGTTTATTTGACTATTTCAACGCCAACCGCAAATCGGCGGAGGTGGCCAAGGAACGGTTGAGCATTCTGATTACCCGGGACAAGATTCAGCGGGACCGGCCTTCGTTTCTGCCGCAGCTCCAAGATGAGCTGTTGGCGGTGATTAAGAAATATGTCGATATTAACCAAGATGATATTTCCATCACCTTGGATCGAGAACAGGACTGCGAAATTTTGGAATTAAACATCACTCTGCCAGAGAAATCCTGCCAACAACGGGAAGATAAGCCGCTGCCAGAGCGCGCGCGTGAACCTTAGCTATAGCCGAGAAAGCGATCTGTTCTGATTTGCTCTTGACTGATGCCGAGCGTGGCGAGCTGGCTTTCCACTGCCTTGACCATCACGGGTGGGCCAGAGATGAGGAAAGTTGAGGATTCGAGCTGTTGCACCTCAGCCCGAATGATTTCTGCGTTGATGAATCCGGCATGAGCTTGTAAGCGGCTAATAGGCTTTTGCAGGACATGTACTATTTGGAAATTCAACAAATTCAGTGCGGCGAGTTCCTGTTCAAAGGCAATATCTTCCTCGTCTGCATTGCCGTAAATCAGAGTAATAGCGCGGCGGTCGTGTTGATGTGCCAATTCAGCTAAAATGCTGCGAATCGGCGTGATGCCGATGCCGCCCGCGATGCAAACAATCTGCCCAGCAATCCCCTCCGCTGAAAAGCTCCCCAGCGGGCCTTTGGCCGTGATTTGATCACCGGGGCGCAGGCTCTCAAGGCTCTGACAGTAGGCCGAGCCGGTCATTCGTTTGGTGAATTCAAGAAAATCCTCCTGCGGCCCATCGCTGAAGGAGAGCGGATGTACCAAACTGCCGCTTGCTTCCGGCCAGAGCAACATGTACTGTCCGGCCTGAAAAGAAAAGTCTATCGGTCGGCTAAAACGGTAGCTGTTGGCCTTTGGTGTGCGGGTGATGCGTTCGATGAAGTTGAGTTGCAGTGCCATTTGTTTTTCCTTGTTTGTTATTTTCCCCAGCTTCGCCACTACTCTCCCCGGCTCGTGTGATGGTAGCTAACCACCACAATGAGCAAAAGACAAGAGGCGACTCTCCGTGCTTGCCCAAGATTCGTATTTCTTCAGCATTCCACCACCACAGCCCGGTTGAACTTCATCACTCCGCTGCTCTGCTCCGGCAGAAACGCCAGCACCGCCGGACTCTTTCCTAACACCAGTAGTGCCATCGCTTGCTCGGATAGCTCCAAAAAAACCGAATGCTTGAGAAACTCTGTCCGTGAGCGTGTCGAGAAAAGCCCTTCTATCTCTTGCGGCAGCTCACGGCGGAGGCGGTCGCGTAGCTCCGACTGCGAACTGCTTGCCAAATTGTCGGGCAAAAAACGCTGACCGCAGCGCAGCCAATCGTAGCGCAGTAACTCCAGCAAGAGCGGGCCGTCTTCGCGCTGCTGGGCCAGCTCCACTAACAGGCTGTTCATCAGGGCCTGGGTGTGGGCAAGGCGGAAGAAGTTATGCGCACGGCAGCAACCAAGCAACGTCTGAAAAAAGCCGCTCGGCTCTTCGTTGATCTGGAGGAGATACGGCCACAGGGAGCGGAAGAAGCGGCTGTTGTAGAAAGACTCCACACATTCGCAGAACTCGTGCAGCTCACTCAGTTGCCCATGCTCTAACCAACGGGTGGCCAGCACCTCGTAAGGTGGCTCACTGCAATACACCAAGCCAAATTCTGCGGCCCGCGCTTGCATCTCAGTATCCGGCAGCACTTTGAGCAGACCGAGCTGAATGTAATGGGGAGCGCAGCGGAAGACCCGGTTGAAGGAATCAAGAAAGCTCGCTGCTGTCTCAAAGGGTAGACCGAGAATCAAATCAGCATGAATATGGATGCTGTCGAACGCGACAAGGCGGCGGATATTCGCCTCAGCGTGCTCCACGTTCATGCGCCGCTTAACCGCCGCTAAGGTTTGCTGGTTACAGCTTTGAATGCCAATCTCAAACTGAAAGAGATCGCAAGGCACTTGGGCCAGCAGCGCAAACAGCTCCTCGGTAAATCGATCAGGTGCAATCTCAAAATGAAAGCGCACGTTGCCTGCTTCCTTGAGCAGAAATTTCCAAAGGGCAAGGGCGCGTTCCGGGCTGTCGTTAAAAGTGCGGTCAACCAACTTGATGATCATCGGATGAGCCGCAATCAGGCCCGCCAGCTCCTCTTTGACCTGCTCTATCGGCTTATGACGCACGCCCTTGGAAATGGAAGAAAGGCAGTAAGAACAGGTAAAAGGGCAGCCGCGCGAGGACTCATAATACATCTGCCGATTTTTTAGGTGGGTGTGGAAATCCTTCTGCCGGTAGGGAGAGGGAAAGCTGCGGCTGGGTTCAGCCTGATAGAAAGGCTTCAACGTTCCGACTTGAAGATCGTGAAAAAACTCTTCGCCTGCGCCTTCGATCTCTCCAGTAAAAATGGTGCATTGTATCATCGGCAGCCCTGCTAAAGCCTGCGCCTGCGGGCCACCAAGAATGATCGGCATCTCCGGCAGTAGCTTGGCTATATCAACAACTAAGCGGCGGATGTAAGCGTGATTCCAGATATAGACCGAGAACAGCAAAGCCTTAGCTGGCTGGCCGCTAATCCGCAGCAGCGTGGGGTAATACGGATCGTTGAGGGTGAATTGGCTGAGAAGAACTTGCTCATCTGGTAAGTAGCGTTCCAGTTCGGCGCGGACGCAGAATTGAGCAAGGCAAGAGTGGGAGTAGCGGCAGTTGATGCTGATCAGGTGGAGCATGGCGTTCCGACGGTTGAATTTCAAGCAGAGTTACCTCAATTTGGGCAAAATTGCAACTGACAGCGGCTCTTGGCTGAAATAAAAGATCGTCACCAAGGCGGCAACTTGGTATATTTCCTCTTCTCTGGCCCGTGCCTGTTTGCTTGTTAATAACTTGTTAACAACTTGTTGATAACGTGTTAGCAACCCTGTTAGGAACCAAGGCAAGGCTGATCTTATTAACAAAGAACTACCAAGTTATCAACAGGGCAATTCGTTTGATACCAGCTTGTTGCGTCTGTTATCAACAAATCAACAGCCCCAATATCAACAAGTCTTTTATATATAAAAGGAGTACTTATTATGCCGTTCCATTTTAACATCGCCAAGAAAGACCTCTTGGACGCGATCAGTGCCCAGCAAAACATCACGAACAAGAAGGGCACACTGGCGATTCTCTCCAACGTGCTGCTGGAAGTGCGGAACAACGAGGTGATTTTCACTGGTACCGACTTGGAGGTCAGTCTGCGTCAGATCGTACCTGCCGAGGTTTTTGAAGGCGGAACCCTGACCATTCCTTCAAAAAAGCTCTTTGAGTTGGTTCGCGAATCTGGCTCAGAGACGATCAATTTCAAAGAAGAGGAGAAGAATTGGATTCGCATCAGTGCGGGCAGCAGCACCTATCGGTTAGCTGGCATGGTGAGCGAGGAGTTCCCCCAGTTTGACCAATACGACGAGCAGGCTTTGGTCGATGTGGAAAGCGACGCGCTCTGCGACCTGATCGACAAAACCTTGTTCTCCATCGCTGCTGACCGCGAGAACATGTACAACCTCACTGCTGCCCTGCTGCAAAAGCGCGAGGAGGAAGGCAAGACCGTGCTGCGGATGGTTACGTCCGACGGCCACCGCCTGAGCATTATGAACCGAGAAGCAGCGGGTTTGGCCGGACTGGATTTTGGTCAATCAGTCCTGATTCCTCGCCGGGGTGTGCAGCAAATGCGCAAGTTCTGCGAAGAATTAGATAACTGCCGAATAGGAGTTGATCAGAAGAAATTAGTGCTGCAAAGCGAGAACTCGGTTTTGGTCATCCGTCTGATGGAAGGAGATTTTCCCGATTTTGAGAATATCCTCCGCTCGCTGTCGAGTGACAATAGCATGATCATTAACAAGATCATGTTTCTTGAATCGCTGAAGCGGATTAATCTTTTCACCGAGGATATTTTTCATGCCATCCGCTTTGAAGCGCAAGGCAATAGGCTTATTCTGACTTCAGAAAATGCGGATTTTGGTTCAGCAAGAGATGAGATTGAAATCACTTACAGCGGTCATGATCTCTGCATGGGTTTCAATTGTCGCTATTTCATTGAGGCACTTTCGGTGCTGGAAGGCGATGCCATTTCTGCCGCAGTCAGCTCAGACGAAAGCCCTTGCCTGATCAGCTCGGCGGATGACAAAGGTTTTCTCGGCATCGTCATGCCGATGAAATTGAGCAGCCCGCCGTCCATCGCCTGATGCAACTGCATCATTTTGCGGTTGTTGATTCGACCAGCAGCATAGCCCTTGATTTAGCCCGGCAGGGTGCGGCGCAGGGTACGGTGGTTCACGCTGATCAACAGACCGGCGGACGCGGGCAGAACGGGCGGCAGTTTTGCTCGCCGCCCGGCGGTTTGTATTTTTCCGTGATTCTGCGCCCGGAGCTGGAGCTTGTCGATTTCCCGCTGTTGACTTTGGCCGCCGGGGTCGGGCTGTGCCGTGGCCTTATGGCTGCGGTCAGTGTGCAGCCGCTGCTCAAATGGCCCAATGATCTGTATTTTGCCGACAAAAAGCTCGGCGGCATTCTCACCGAAAGCGGGCCGCTGCGGGCTGGGCTGCCGGAATTTGTGGTGGTCGGGGTGGGTATCAACGTTGCCGCCTTGTCGCAGGGCTTTCCGCCGGAGCTGCGCGGCAGGATCATCGCTTTGGCCGAGACTGGCGCGGCAGCGGCCAATCCTGCCGCCCTGCTGCCGGGTTTAGTTGAGGATCTGCTTGCGGCGACAGAGCGACTCAAGGAGGACAAGGCCGACTTGCTGGCCGAATGGCGGCAGCGAGATTATTTGCTCAACAGGCCGCTGGAATATTGCAGTCAGGACAAAGTGATCCCAGCGGTCGGCGCAGGACTTGCCGAGGACGGGCGATATGTTATAATTGACCGCTGCGGTAGGGAACAGCGGGTGATGGCTGGGGATGTGAGTCCGATTAGGGCAGAGGATATCAATACTACATTGAATTGAATAACTTATTGCATTGGCTATGACATCACCTTCTTCTCGCATATTTCTCTGCCATTCTTCGGCTGACAAAGCAAAAGTCAGGGAACTATATCATCGGTTAAAAAAGGATGGTTATTATCCTTGGCTCGATGAAGAAGACCTCTTGCCTGGGCAAGACTGGCAGTATGAAATTCGTAAAGCTGTTCGCTCTTCCGCTATAGTGATTGTTTGTCTTTCCAGAAATTCAGTCAACAAACGCGGATACGTTCAGAAAGAAATCTGTTTTGCACTTGATGCTGCTGAAGAACAACCGGAAGGAAAAATATTTATTATTCCTGTCCGCCTTGAAGATTGCGAGGTTCCAGCTCGTCTTAGTCGCTGGCACTGGATGAATTTATATGAAGCGAATGGATATCAGCGTTTAATCAAAGCGATAGGAATTACTCAATGCGATTCAATTAAAAAAGTAAAAAATTTAGAAAAAACTGAATCTGACTTTAAAGCAAATATAAACTTTGAGCGTATAGAAAATAAAACCGATAAAGACAATAAAATTTTTATCAGCAAAAATAAAATTGTAATTACATCTTTTGTCATTGTCGCAACCTTTGTTTTCTTCTATTACAAGTTCTATCCTGCTGAGGTTAAGAAGGATAATCAAATTGCAACTCAACAGGATGCTTATATTCCTAAAAAGGAGAATAATCCTATTTCTGTAACCAAAGAAAACAAAGTTGTAACTGCTGACGCAGCAAATCAAAAACAAAAAATCGAGAAGACGCAGTCAGCGACATCAGCGATCAATTCCACTTCCGTTGATAAAGTTGACCAAGAGTGTACTGGTGAGTGTGCACAGATGGAAGAAGTAGCAAAGCCTTACCGTAAAGTTATTAACAATAAAAACGCAAGCGATGATCAGAAAGCTCTTGCTGATGTTTATCTACATATTCCATACGAATATGAGTGCAGCATAGAGTCTGTTGATGAACAAATAGGTCGTTACGAATCTTTTATAAAAAAGTTTCCAAAAAGTTCTTTTATCCCTGAAGCCCAGATCAGCATAGCTGGGTTAAATATGTATCTACTTCAATGTTACGAGAAAGATAGTGATAAAAGGCATCTATTTGAAAAGGTAAAAAATATTTACAAAAGAATCTCTATGGAATATAGCGGCCATAACTACTCCACGACCGCCAATAATATTTACAACATCCTTTCTTCGTATGAAAAAAGAGAAAAAGAAATAGATTTTTTTAAAATTAACTATGATTACAAGGTAGAAGAAAATCACAATCTCCTTTTGAAGGAGATACCGTTATGCACAAATACGCCATAGTGAATATCATTTAACTTCATGAACAAAACAACAACCTTCCGCGCCTTAGTCGTGCGGGAAGAGGGCGGCAGCTTTCAACGGGCCGTTGAAGAACGCCGCATTGCCGATCTGCCACCCGGCGACGTGCTGATTCGGGTGCATTTTTCCTCGCTCAATTACAAAGATGCCCTTTCCGCCAGCGGCAACCGAGGTGTAACCAAGAAATATCCACACACGCCGGGCATTGACGCAGTAGGCGTAGTGGCGGCCTCGACCGTGCCGCAGTTTACCGAGGGCGACGAAGTCGTCTGCATGTGCTATGATCTTGGAATGAACACGCCCGGCGGTTTTGGCGAATACATCCGCGTTCCGGCAGGATGGGTGCTGCCCAAGCCGGAGCCGCTCTCGCTGTACGAAGCTATGCAGATCGGCACCGCAGGCTTCACCGCCGCCCAGTGCGTGGACAAGCTGCTGGCCCTTGGCCTGCGGCCTGAGCAAGGGCCGGTGCTGGTTACTGGCGCGACCGGCGGGGTCGGCTCGCTGGCCTGTGCCCTGCTGGCCAAGCTCGGCTTTGCTGTCACCGCTGTCACCGGCAAGGAAAGCGAGCACGACTTCCTCCGTCAGCTCGGCTGCACGGCGGTGCTGAATCGCCAACAGGCCATAGGCCGGGCCAGCGCGGCTTTGCTCCGCGAACGCTGGGCAGGTGTGGTTGACACGGTGGGCGGCGAAATCTTGGCTGGTGCAATCAAAACCACGCAATACGGCGGCATCGTCACTTGCTGCGGTAACGCGGCCTCTGGCGAGCTACCTCTGACCGTTTACCCCTTCATTCTGCGTGGGGTTAGCTTGGTCGGGATTGATTCCGCTGAATGCCCGCTCTCTCGCCGGGAAGAAATTTGGGCAAAATTGGCCGGGCCGTGGCGGACCGCTTTGCCGGATACGCTCAAGCAACTGAGCGTCCGCATTGATCTCGATCAGGTCAGCGAAGCAGTTGATGCAATGCTGGCAGGCCAGATACGCGGGCGAATTGTCGTTGATTTGACAGGAGAAAAGGTATGACCGTTGAGCAAGCCCGCGAGGTGTTGACCATTGAGGCTGAGGGCATTCATGCCGTGCGGGACGCGCTGGGGCAGGAATTTGTCCAAGCGGTTGACCTGATCATGGCTTGCCCGCCGAACCGTCTGATCATCACTGGCATTGGCAAGTCTGGGCTGGTCGGCCAAAAGATGGCGGCTACCTTTAATTCCACTGGTACACCATCGTTTTTTCTCCATCCGGTCGAGGCGATGCACGGCGATCTTGGGATGGTCAGCCCAACAGACGTGGTGTTGGCGATTTCTTATTCTGGCGAAACAGCGGAGCTGAACCGCCTCTTAGCCAGTCTGAAAGAACGTACCGTGCCAGTGATCGCCATGACCGGCAATCCTCGCTCCTCGCTGGCAGAACAGGCGGCGGTGGTACTGAATATCGCAATCCCCAAGGAAGCCTGTCCACTGGGCTTGGCTCCGACCACCTCCACGACCGCTACCTTGGCCCTCGGCGATGCCCTGGCTGTGGCCCTGCTCCAGCGGCACCGCTTCAAGGCGGAGGATTTCCGGCGCAATCATCCCGGCGGCAGTTTGGGCGAACGCCTCAAGGTGGCTGTGCGCGAGGTCATGCTCATTGGTGAACAGGTGCCGATGGTCAGCGAAGAAGCTAATCTTGACGCGGCAATTACCGAGTTGAACTGCAAAAACCTTGGTGCAGTGCTGGTCGTAGCTGCTGATCGTGAGCTGCGTGGCATCATCACGGACGGTGATCTCCGTCGCTGCCTGATCCGCAGCCAATTGCTGACCGAACCAGGGCGAAAGAATTGCATGAATCTCGCTGAGGTTATGACCACCAGCCCGGTCAAGATCACTCCAGAACTCATGGCTGCTGATGCCCTCAGCCTGATGCAGGAAAAGGATATCACTGTACTCGCAGTGACTGATGCGGCGGGCAAGGTGCAAGGTTTGCTGCATTTGCACGATCTACTCGGCAAGGGCGAGTTCCGTTTTCTTATTTAAGGAGGGAAAAATGTGCCAACTAAAGGCAGTGCTTGAGCGAGGAGATCGCTGCGAAACCTTGATGGAATCGGTCACTGGCGTGGAAGTGACTGAGGATGGTGTGATTCTCAGCACCTTTTTTGAGGAACCGATGACAGTGCGGGGGGTGCGGGTCAGAAGCATCAGCCTGCTGACCGGTGCGATTCTGCTCATCAGCGAAGAAAAAACAACATGAAGGAGCAAATGATGAATAATCTGGACAAAGTACGGGTGCTACTGCCGCATTGGCTTGAGCATAATCAAGGTCATAGCACAGAATTCCTGCAATGGGCAGACAAGTTGGCTGCCGAATCACCAGAAACAACCGCCCTTTTGCGCAGCGCGGTGGAAGCTCTTCAGGCCGCGCAACACGCTTTGACGGAAGCTCTGCATAAAGCAGGCGGCCCCTTAGCTGCGCCGGGGCATGAGCATCACCACCACCATCACAGCACGCCCCGGTAGGCTATCCACTGATCGGCAACTGGGTCGTAGAGATAAATAAGTTCAAGTTGATACGCGCTGCCTCTGCTTCGCTCGGTGCAGGTCAGTTTGTAGATTTCTTGATTGCCAACTTTTTTGACCAAGCTGAGATTTGGATTGCTGAGATCAGTTGGACGTGAATTTGGATAAACTTCCATAAAGATGCGTCTAAAATTTCGGTTCAACCACGCAGTCTTTCGCTTCATGCCTGCTTCGCTACTCAGGCTGCTGACTTTGGCATTGACATTTTCCTCCAATGTCAGCAGGCTGGAATCCTTAGTTAATCCGGGCGTGTTGAAAAGATTTTGAATAGCCCGATAATGGCGAAGCGCATCGGTCAACTCCTTCTGGTTTTCCGCTGTCACTGCTGCGTTCAGCTCACCGCCGATTTCAATCATGGTGATGGTTCTGCTGATTGAATGGGCAGCGTTGCGGTCTGTTTCGTCGAACAATGACAGCTGGTTCGTGAGCAAAGCCAGTGACTGCCGGTAGCCTCTCACTGCGGTAGCGGTATCACCGCTGTCATAAGCCTGCCGCGCTGTCGAAAGCACCTGATGCAAACGAGACTTGGCCAAAAGTCGCTCTAACTCCTGCCGCCGTTCAACCGTAGCAGTTTCTGGATTCTGCTCCAGTAATTTTTTCGCCCGTTCCAGCATTTCAATGGTCTGCTGCCACTGCGAGCCGGTGAAACTTTTTTTGGACTGATCTAATTCGCGGTTGAAGGCAGCAGCGGCTAATCTCTTGCTGATGGCCTCTTTTTCCTTGTCATCTGTCAAGGTTTGGGCAATTTCTAAAGCCTGCTGATAAGTTTTGGCCGCGTTTTCCCACTCTCCAGCAGTTTCTGCCCGTCCGGCATTGACCAACGCCTCTTTCATCCGCAATTGATGCACGCGCTCTTTCAACTGCTCCGCTTCGACGACTAATCCGCTTTCAGCGGCAAAAGACTGGGCTTTTTCGTAAGCAGCTGCGGCATCGCTGACGCTGTTTGCTTTTAACGCCTCGGCTTGGGTGGTCATCTTGTCTAACTGCTCGCGCGCCTTGACCTCTTGAAGCGGTAGATACTGATCTTTATACTTGGCCTCATTTTTCAATCCGCGCTGAAAGTCCTCATTGGCAAATAATGCAGCAATTTCAGTCTTGATTCGGCTTTTTTCCGGCAAAGGAGTGAGTACCGTTTTCAGTGCCGCAGAAGCGATGTTGATTTTGGCCTCTGCTTGGGGAAAATTCTTTTGCTTGACAAGACCTTGGGCTTCCTGCCAATCGCGCTGCGCTTCTAAGAGAGTGTTGCTATCTCTGGTGTAAACCAGCCCACCTACGATGATTACCGCAGCTACCGCAGCGGCAACAGCAAAAGGCGCGACCGGCACATTCTGCTGCGCTGCTCGGATAATCCTCGATTTGGTTTTAATAACCTCTTTCTTTTCCTTCGGCTCGGCAGGTTTTTCCTTTAGTTTAGGCAGAGGAGGTGGTGTTTCTTTGGCAGATTTTTTTTTCTTTTTTTCTGCGCCGGGCAGCTCGGTTTCCGGCTCGGTTTTTTCTTTGGTTAGGGCAAAAGTATCGAGCATGGACTGCGACTGCTGCAAGCGTCTGCCTATTTCAGCTAAACCGGGTGTGTCCACCGCCACGGTCTTGAGCTGGGTAAATACCTCTTGCGCTGCCGCAAAATTGTCCTCATCCTCCAGCACCTTCATGTTCTGGAGTAATTCATCGCACTTATCTTGCGCGGCCTTGACCTTCTTCTTGAGTATCTCCGTTTCCGGGAGCGCAGGAACTTCTTTCAGCAGCCGCGCGGCGATAAATATTTCCTTTCGATCAATATGCGAGCGAATTTCCTTCAGCTTTGGCCCAAAATCCTGTTGAACAACCTGCGGCGGTTTTTCTGGTTCACCGATATCTAAGGACAGATCATCCTCTTGCCCATCCTCTACGCCAAGATCAAAATCTTCCTCAAGTGTTGTCGATGAAGATTCCAGTTCCAGCGATAGCCCTCCTGTTCCGCCTTCTTGATGATCAGCAGAAGCATCGGCCAAAACATCATGAACAGCCTGCGGTGACTCTAACTCCAAAGATAGCTCGAAGGACTGCTCCTCAGTGGTTCCTCCTGTCGGCCCCAAATCAAGATCATCAAGTCCCAGATCAAATTCGTCAATTGATTCATCGCTCGCCACTTCTAAGCTGTCAAGTGGCAATTCGGTAGCGTGTTGGGCATACCAGTCTGCTGCTTCCTGATTAAAGGGGTCTTCGAGATTGTAGTTTTTACCACAAATCATCTCGCCGACTTGAACAATGAGCTTGGCTAAAGAAGGACTTTGTTGCCAGTGTGAAGAAATGCGTACTGCATCTGGATCAATATCAGGATGAAAAAGTGGAGTCAGCGGCTTAACAGTGGGCGGAAAATGAGGATAGCCAAAGGGCAGAGTGATGAGAACCACATGCTGAGAAGCCTTACGGATAGTCCCGTCAGCATCCCGCACCATTCCAGCCAGTCGGTATTCAATTTCGTAGCAATCAGGCGGCTCGCCTTCCGTCTGCATTAAGGTAATGCGCGGTTGTTGTTCAAGGATTCGTTTGACTTCCTCGAAATCGGTGGCACGCTGGTCGTTCTGTGAAGCCATTTTTTTCTGCTAAAAGATAAAATCAGTCTTGCGAGATGCAGCTGCATCTCGGCTGGTAAAAAATATTATAGGGTATTTTATTTTTTGAAACAAGCAGCATTCCGGCAAAGTTCGGAAAAATTTCCTTGCGTTTGCAGTTACTATGAGTAAAGCCGAGGTTGTCCATTGGAATTCTTCTGTGTACAATGTCTGCGCAGGCAAATCAAGAGGATTTAGGGAAGGCAAAAAAATGGTAAAATACATTGAGATCAATCCGGTTAACCCGCAACAGCGGCTGATCGGTATGGCTGTGGATGTTTTGAAAAAAGGTGGCGTGATCTGTTATCCAACCGATACCATGTACGGTATTGGCTGCGATATTTTTAATCAAAAGGCGGTCAAGCGGGTGCATGAAATCAGGCAGCGACCCCAGCACAAGCCCTTTTCCTTCATGTGCGCCTCGTTGACGGACATCAGCCAATATGCCCATGTCAGCAGCCCGGCTTACCGATTGCTGCGCAAGCATCTGCCTGGCCCTTACACGATGGTGCTGCCCGGTTCTAAATTAGTACCAAAAATCATGCTGACCAAGCAAAAAACCGTGGGTATTCGCCTGCCGCAGTCGCCGATCTGTCTTGCTTTGATTGAGCAACTGGGTAATCCAGTGCTGAACACCAGTGCCCTGCGGGAAGACCGTGAAGCTCCAATAGATGGTTTTGCCGTAGAAGAACTGTTCGGCAGCATGGTGGATTTGATTATCGATGGCGGCGAGGTTTTCCCTGAACCGTCAACGGTAATTTCTTTGGTCGAAGAACTGCCTGAAATTCTGCGGGAAGGTAAAGGTGATATTACACCTTTTATGGAAAAACAGGCATGATAAAAAGCCGGTCGCCTGTTGTGGCGAACCGGCCTGTACATGCTCCAGCGTTTCCTGTTTTTATTGCTCGTCTTCGATCAGGACTTCTTTGAGTGATTTGCTCATAGTGAAATGCAGGGTTTTTCGGGACGGAATATCCATCATTCTGCCGGTTTTCGGATTTTTGGTCGTCCGAGGCCTACGGGTGCGGACAGAAAAACTGCCAAAGCCGCGAATTTCCACCCGCCTACCGTCAGTCAAAGCCTGAGTGATTTCTTCCAGAATGACATCAAGTGCTTGGGCGACATCCTGTTTGTAGTATTCATCGAGCTGCCCGGCAGCCTCGCTTATCAGTTCACGCTTGAGCATGATTGTTTTAATCCTTGTTGATATGCGCGACCGCAGCGCATTCGGCGGTCGCTGAAATGCAGAAAAGGGTCGCAGCTTCCCGCAGCGCAGGAAGCTGGACCCTTCTGTTAATACGCGAAAAACGATGCGCTACCGCTATTCTCCGTCTGCGGAGGCTGCTGCGGCCTTGAGTAAGTCGCCAAAGGTTGAAGGTCCAGAACCCTTCTGTGCCTTCAACACTGCCTCGTCAGTCCCAGTTGGAGTAGGAGCATTAGCCCCGCTGTTGTTGCTGGTGCTGCTCCCTTTTTCGTCCTCTTCCAAAGACTTCAGCGAGAGGCCGATTTTACGGTCTTCGGAGGACACATTGATGACCATAGTCTTCAGTATGTCGCCGATGTTAAAATTACCGACTGGAGTTTTGACCTTGTCTTTGCTGATCTCGGATACATGCACCAAACCTTCAATGCCTTCTTCCAGCTGAACAAAAATGCCGAAATCAGTCACGTTGGTGATGGTACCTTCAACAAAGCTGCCGATGGGGTAATTATTGAAGGCAGCCTGCCAAGGATCGGGCTTCAGCTGCTTGACACCCAAGGAGAACCGCTCGTTATCCTTGTCAATTTTGAGAACAACGGCCTGAATCGAATCGCCCTTGGCGTACTTTTCAGAAGGATGTTTAATCCGCTCAGTCCAAGATAGATCGGAAACATGGATCAAACCATCAATGCCCTCTTCAATACCAATGAAGATACCAAAGTCAGTGATGTTTTTGATCTTACCTTCAATGATTGCACCGATGGGATAGCTTTCCTCAACCACGTCCCAAGGATTAGGCTGGAGTTGCTTCATGCCCAACGAAATGCGCTTGGTTTCGGCCTCAACTTTCAGCACTTGCACTTCAATTTCTGAGCCAACACTGACAATCCGAGAAGGATGGCGTGGCTTCTTAGACCAGCTCATTTCGGAGATGTGGACCAAGCCCTCAACGCCTTCTTCCAGCTCAACAAAGGCACCGTAATCAGTAATGGAGACCACCTTACCAACTACTTTTGCTCCTGACGGATACTTTTGCGGCACGGTCTCCCAAGGGTCTTGACGAAGCTGCTTGATGCCCAAGGAAACGCGGTCGGAATCTTGGTCGTACTTGAGAATTTTGACCTCGATTTCCTCACCCACAGCGTAAAGCTTGGAAGGATGAGAAACACGGCCCCACGACAAGTCGGTAATATGACAAAGACCGTCCATGCCGCCCAGATCAATGAACAGGCCGTAATCGGTGATGTTGGTGATCGCGCCGATTACCGTCTGGCCTTCTTTGAGGGTGGAACGCATTTGCTCGCGCAGTTTGGCCCGCTGCTCCTCCAGAATAGCCCGGCGGGAGATGACCACGTTATTCCGCTTGCGGTTGAACTTGAGTATCTTGAACTCAAAGCTCTGACCGATCAGCTCATCCATATCCTTGACCGGACGCAGGTCGATCTGCGAGTAGGGCAAGAAGGCGGGCACGCCGATATCAACGGACATACCACCCTTAACCCGACTATCAACTCGGCCCAAGATGGTGAGGTCTTCCTCCTGAATCCTGGCGATTTCTTCCCAGACTTTGATGGCAATGGCCTTCTCGCGGGAAAGCAGCAGGCCGCCCTCCTCCTTTCTTTTTTCGATGAAGACTTCAAACTTATCGCCGAGTTTGATCACGCGGTTCGGATCGTCGGTGCGGAACTCTCCGATCGGGATGTAGCTTTCCGCCTTGTCGCCCACGTCGATCAACACTGCGTCGGCGTTGACTCCGACCACAGTGCCCATGGCGACCTCTTGGACGGTGATCACCGTGTTGTTGTCTTCCTGCTCGAAGAGTTCAGCAAAGCTGATATCTTCCATGCCACTTTCTTCCGCCGCTGCTGCGGGCCGAGTTCCCTTGTCAGTCATGGGTTTGTCGTTCCTCTGCTAACCGGTTATGCCGGTCGTCAGTAAATGAAGCGTTGTGCTGTTGATTTTGTCCGCTGCTCCCCATGAGCAGCGGCGATAAAAAAGAACTTTTACCAAAGATACCCCTGAAAAACAACAGTTTCATGCTGAAAGGCCGTCTTTTTTTTCAGCAACCTTATTTTTTTCCGTAAGAAGCCAGTTCTTCGAGGAGCGGGCCAAAGAGCTGCTCGTAGTACGGAATAGCCCTGTGCAGGATGGGTTGGAAGTTTTTCATGTCCTTTTCCGCTACCACCAAGTTAGCACTGTTGGCCAACGCTTGGATATCGTAAAGGCTGGTAAATTCAGGCCCAATAAGGATATAAAAAGTGTAACGTCGTCGCGACATGGGCATTTGTCGCATGTAATTATGAAAGGTGGAATCCTTTAGCTCGCCTGGCTCAAAGCCGGTGTGATAGACAATGCAGGCATAACTCATCGATTGGGTTTCGTGAATGGCCTCCTCCGCTGTTGTGACTGCCGAAGCCTGATAGCCAAGTGCCTCCATCGAGGATGTGATCAAATGCCGCATGTTGTCGTCGCCATGAAGTACCAAGGCCATTGGCACATCCCTAGCATGGTCGTCGAACTGCATTTCTTCTTTTTCTTTGCTTTTCAGCCAGTCCATGTTAGGCGGTGGCGGCGGCTTGATCTGCTCGGCTGGACTAGGCGGCTCTACTTTGGGCGGAGCTGCCGGAGTAGTGGCAGCGACTTTGGGTGCGCCTTCCACTTGGCCGGAAGCATCAAGAGGCATGGGCTTGGTGCAGTGCGGGCATTTGAGCGGCAGCTTCTGGCCGGGCTTGAGAGCCTTCAGAGCCTGCTCGATTTTTGCCATCTGGGCTGCATTGAAGGTAAGCGCACCCTGACAGTGAGGGCAATTGCTGATCATGGTGTTCTCCGCTGATGAAACTGTTCAGAAACAGTAAACGTTTTTATTTCTTTTCCTCTTCCACCTGCTCCATTGCCAAGCCCATGATGTTGGAGGTGCTTTCTCCACGGGTTGACCTGATGGTGTCCATGCCTCGTTTGATCACGCTGCGGTTGGAGCAGTAGGTCATGGCAACTTCCTCAGTGATCAGACCTTGCCCGAAAAGCTGCAAGATGTGTTGATCAAAGGTGCGCATGTCTAAGGTCGAGCCTTCCTCAAGAACACTGTAGAACGTCTTGTCTGTTGCCACATCTTCGCCGTTGAGGATCAGGTCTTTGACGCGCAGACTGATGTGAAGGATTTCTAACGCTGCCGCCCGGCCTCCGCCGACTTTGGGCAAGAGACGCTGGCTCACTACCCAACGGATGGTGTCGGACAGCCGCACCCTGATCTGGGCCTGCTCATCGTGTTCAAACATGCCGATGACCCGGTTGATCGTCTGTCCCGCATCGATGGTGTGCATGGAAGAAAAAACCACGTGGCCGGTTTCGGCAGCGGTGAGAGCAATTTCTAAGGTTTCACGGTCGCGAATCTCGCCAACAAAAATGACCTTAGGTGCTTGGCGGAGTGCGGCCCGCAGTCCGTTGGCAAAGGTGTCAAAGTCATCGCCCTGCTCGCGTTGATTAAAGGTGGCCTTCTTGTGCGGATGAACGTATTCTATCGGGTCTTCAAGGGTGACGAGATGAACGGCCCTCGTTTCGTTGATTTCGTTGAGAATAGAGGCCAGCGAGGTGGTCTTGCCTGTACCGGTGCCGCCGGTAAAAAGAATCAGACCGTTGCGCTCTTTGGCCATCTTATAAAAGCAGTCAGGAAAACCAAAGTCCTTGATCGATGGAATCTTAGTTTCTAACTTCCGCAGCACTGAGGAATAACAACTTTTTTGCGTGAAGACGTTGACGCGGAAGCGGGCAGAATTCTCTAAGGTATAGGAAAGGTCGCAGGAGCCTTTGCTTACTAAATCTTTAAGCAGTCGGGGGTTGCCGTGGATCAGGTTGAGGGCGAAAACCTCGGTCTGAAAGGGGGTAAGCACCTCCACCGGTGGCTCGACCTTGACCGGCGTGAGTCCGCCGTCGATTTCGACCTGTAGGCCTTTGCCGACAGTGATGTTCAAATCGGACACGCCTTTCTTCGTACCCAACATAGACGCGACCCAGTAGGCGACTTCCGGCTGCTTCATAGATGACCCCGCTGATGATTAAAAGTTAGCCTGCTTGGTGTAGGCAATAGATTCCCCTGTTTACGATGCAGTTCAAGTATGAGACTACAGCCGACAAACTGCAAGCATTTTTTCATCTTGGGTAAATCCTTTATATCGCAGAATGCTTGCTTTCAACATGTGATGCAACTTACCTGCAAGCAGCCAGTAAAGTCATCCTGCCGCACTTGCGCTGCCACACCATAGACCTCACGGATGACCTCTGGCCGCAGCACGACGTTAGTTTCTCCGTGGCAAATCAGCTGACCCTCTTTGAGAAAAATCAGCTCGTCGCAGAAAAAACCGGCCAAATTGAGGTCATGCAGAGAAGAAACCACAGTCAGACCTTGCTCGCGCACTCGGCGGCGGAGCAGACTGAGGATGGCTAACGAGTGGTAAATATCCAAATTTGAGGTAGCTTCATCCAAAAGCAAGGCTTCCGGCTCCTGAGCTAAGGCACGGGCAGCCGCGACCCGCTGTTTTTCACCGCCAGAGAGCTGTGTCACCGGGCGGTTGGCCAGCTCGGCCACGCCCATTTCCCCCGTCACCGCATCGACCACGGCATAATCACGCTCGGTCATCGAGGCTAACCTGCCAAGATGGGGATGACGGCCCATCTCCACTACTTCCCGCACGGAGAAATCAAAACGGACGGCAAAATCCTGTGGCACCAGCGCAATTCGGCGGGCGAGCTGGCGGCGACTCCATTGCTTCAGCGGCAGATCACGATAAACAACCGTACCACTGGCTGGGGGCAACAGGCCACAGAGCAGATCAAGCAGAGTAGTTTTGCCGCTACCATTAGGGCCAAGAATGCCGCACCATCGACCGGCGTGGATATTCAGGCTGACCGCGTCCAGCACCTTGCGGCTGCCGTGGGCGAAATTGACTTGTTCAAGCTGCCAGAGAAGATCAGAAGCGACCATTATCCTGCTGCCGTTTTTTAAAAATACAGGCAAAAAAAGGACCGCCAAGGAGCGAGGTCAGCACCCCGATAGGTATTTCCGCAGGCAGTACCGCCCTCGTCAGGGTGTCAGCACACAGCAGGAGCAAGCCGCCACCGAGAAAGGAAAGTACAATCAACCGCCGGTTATCAGGCCCAGCCACGTGACGAAGCAGATGTGGCACCACTAAGCCGACAAAGCCGATAATACCGGAAACAGCCACACAAAGGGCAGTCATCAGTGAGCAAGTTATGAGGAGCGTCCAGCGCAGGCGCACGGTATTCACACCCAAGGCGGCAGCAGCGCGTTCGCCTGCGGCCATGATGTTGAGATCGCGACCACAAAAGAGGCAGACCGCTGAACCAATCAAAGCAGCCGGAATGAGCAAGAGGATGTCTTGTCGGGAGGTGCTGGCTAAAGAACCCATCAGCCAAAAAATGATGATACCAACCTGTTCTTCAGCAAGAAATTGGAGAAAACCGATGGCAGCGGAGAGAATAGCAGCCACAATGACCCCAGAGAGAATCAAGCTGGAGGAAGAAAGTCGCCGGTCGCCAGCAGCCAAGGCCAATACAGCTAATAAAGCCGCAATGCTGCCTGCAAAGGCAAAAATCGGCACGGTAAAGACCTTGGGTAAGAAGGACAGCCCGGCAACTTGGAGGACAATCACCAACGAAGCCCCGAAGGCTGCGCCGGAGGAAACCCCCAAAGTGTAAGGATCAGCGAGCGGATTGAGCAAGATGGCCTGAAAAACCGTGCCGCAGACCGCCAGCATTCCGCCCACCAGTACAGCCGCAAAGATACGCGGTAGGCGAACGTCAATGATGACCGACACCGTGACCGGATCAAGCTCTGCCCCAGCAGTCGGGAAAAAATGTGCAACGACAGTTTGCAGCACCGCCGAGGCAGAAATGTGCATAAATCCCATGCCTGCGGAAAAAAGCATGGTTATAAACAAAATAAGCAGCAAAGTGCCACCTGCCACGTAAGGAAATCCGTTCGGTCGAGTGACCATTGTTATTTCAAAAAGATGCCCGCATCAGCGGCAGCTTGGCCCGCATTGCGAACAAATAACTCGGCAAAGGCATCAAGCTCGCCCAGACCGCTCTCGACAATCATTACCGAAAAGCCGTTGTTCTCCAGAATGTTCTTCCACGATGTATCCTTTGTCCCGATCATATCATTCACTGCGTGTCCTCCGGCTACGATCATGCAAGGTTTGAGCAGCACTTTTTTTACTTCAAAACGCTTCAGCTCGTCCATCACATCGGTAAGATGAGGAAAGCCCTCAATATTGCCGATCAACGTCAGCACATCTGGATACAGTTGGCGCATCCGGTAGGCAAGTTCCAAATAAGAACCTGCGGAGGGGAAATGTTGATTGCCATGACCCATATAAACCAACGCGGCTTTTTCTGCTTTCGCCAGCTCGGCATCAGCGGCCAAAGCCTTAGCCGCTGCCATGATGTCCTCGGCATAAGAATGGGCGGTACTGTAGCTACCAAGCGCAGGACGGCCCAGCACTACTTTGTGAAAAGGTTTATATTTTTCTTTTTTGACTATTCCCATCCGTAGTAAGCCATCAACGTAGGTGCTAAGATCAAAAAATTCCTCGCCCATAGCAATATAGGTCGGCTGAAGGACGATAGTGTCATAGCCTTGATCCTGCAAATCGGCAATTGTTGCTAAAACCGTTTTGACGTGCAGCACTTCCGCAGGAATTTCAGGATGCGCTTTGATGTACTCTCGGTCAGTAGCCCGCTTTCGCCATTTTTTGCGGATTATATTGGAGGTAAAAGCGATCCGTACTGGCGTTTCTCGGTAATGCGCCTTCATTTTGTCGCGGATATTGAGCAGTCCTTTGAGAGCAGACTCAATGGTGGTGCCAAACATAGCCAAAACAATGGCGTTTTTATGCTCCACCTTTCTTTTTCCCCTCTTTTTCTGCGGCACAACCGCCGTTGTGGATAAACCTATTTTTCATGCAAAAAAGGCCAATGTAGCCGGGTGCAGCAGGCGCGTCAAGAGGGAAGCTGAAAATAACGAAGCCGGAGACGCTCTCGCATCCCCGGCTTGGTGGAGTCGATCAATTTGCTCTTGATCAGTAGCCGTACATGCCCTGACCGCCCGGCATCATGCTGCCACCCATCATACCACCCATTCCCATTCCACCAGGCATTCCATTGTTATACATGCCTTGGTTACCCGGCATCATACCATTACCCATCATCATGCCACCATTCATTGATGGGTAATATCCACCGTTGTTCATCATTCCGCCCTGCTGCATCATGCCGCCATTCATCATCCCTTGATTATTTGGCATCATGTTATTGTACATGCCTTGAGGCCCAAAAGCAGGCATCGGCAGCTGAACATTGGGAAAACCTTGACTCATGATGCCGTTCTGCATGAAAGCCATCTGCTGCTGCTTGATTGGCGAACTAACCATAGGAATCATGGCAGGCATCATGGCACTTTGGAAGCGGTAGGGGAAATTCCACGGCTGAATTTGGCTGATCATGCTCTGTACGGCACCGGGCTGAATCATCGGCCTGAAAGTGGCTTGGCCCATCCGGGAGATATCGTTGACGCGATTGGTCATGATTTGATCCCGCACGCTGTACCGAATCTGATTGACCGGAGACATGCCGTTCCCCATGCTTTGATTCAGCAGGGACAGATTCTGATTGGCCATGCCGATTGCCCCGTTGTACTGCTGCTGCTGCGGTAGTGTCTGAATGCCCTGCATAACCACTTGCCGCAGGTCGAGCATAGGCATCCCACCCTGCTGCTGCATTCCACTGTTGCCCGGCATGGTTCCACCCATTCCAATGCCGCCCGGCATTCCACCGCCGTAGCCTGACTGAACGCCCGCTCCTGCATAGGTGCCAGCCAACGAATTGGGATTAACGGGCATGTTGAAGCCACTGCTCATCGGGTTCATGCCGCCCATCATGGGGTTTACGCCTACATTGCCCATACCCATATCGCCCGGATTACTGCCGCCAGCCCAAGCTGAACCTGCTGCTACCAAACAGATAACGGACAGACCCAACGCAACTTTGATTGTCTTCTTCATCCCTTTCTCTCCTCGTTTTTTCATAATTCCACCAGCTCCTCTTCCCATAAAATACGACTACTCTTTAAAATAGCAATTTTTGCCAAGTTTGTAAAATTTTTTCAACTGCTCCGCTATCAAAATAAAAGCCGAAGACACTCCTCGCGTCTCCGGCTTCAAGCTTAACAAAGACTGCGTTTCAGCTTACATACCGCCGTTCATCAGGTCCTGAGGATTGATGAAATTCGGATCCATCACGCCCTGCTGCATTTGCTGCATCTGCTGCTCTTTGATTTGGTTGGGTACAGAACCAGCCATACCACTCGGCAAACCAGGCACATTGGGGAACTCAGCACTATTGATGTTCTCCTGCATGAAATTGATCTGCGGCATTTTAATCTGGTTGCTCACCTGACCAACGATCATCGGCATCATCTTGCTCTTGAAGCGATTAGGCAGCTCCCAAGGTTTGATGTTGCTGATGATGGTCTGTACCATCTGAGGCTGAATATTGCTTCTGTACAGATTCGGAGCCATTGCAGAAATGTTTTTGTAGCGGTCCGTCATGATGGTGTCCCGCACTTTCGTTCTGATCTGGCTGGCCGCTGCTGACCCCTGCTGAAGCAAAGTCAGATTCTGCGTAGTCATCTGCTGGGCCAGCGAATCACGCTGCTGCTGTGGCATATTCTGCACAGCCTGCTCAATCATCTGGCGGATGTCCAGAACTGATGCCGGTCCAGACTGAGCAACCTGATCTGCCTCAGGTGAGAACAGCGTGTCCATCTTGACATTGCCGCTGACTTGCTGATTGACACCAGAAATCATGCTGCTGGCCATACCTGCGGCGATGCTGCTGGCCATACCTGCCATCGGATTTGTCGAGGCATTCTGAGCTACTGCCGAACCTGCGGTCACGGCAAGAGCCAGCCCAATTCCAACTGTAAATCTGATTGCTGCTTTTTTCACTTTTTCCTCCTCCTCTTGTTTGAAAAACCGCCCACACCACGCGAACGGATATCTCTCAAAACATGTCAGCTCCATTTTTTCCTGCATCAGCACAGAATTGCTCCTGTTTGACAAACATAGCGTTTTGTGCATTATTTTGCAAGTCTTTTACAAGACTATGTATAATTTTTTTTACTTTCCACAGCGAGCGACACCTAACCTTTGCACCTTCTTGTTGTTTTTATTCACAATAAAAGAAACGTTGCAAGTGCATCGAGTAGCTCGTGCTGAAAATAAAAAAGCCGCACCTTGTGGCACGGCTTTCAACTTTTCGACTTCAAAATCAGAGACGGTTATTTAACCTGCTCTTCTGTTTTCTGCAACATGCCGGGTACGTTCGGAAACGAAGGATCGTTGATTCCCTCCTGCATCTGCTGGAGTTGTATCTGTTTGATCTGATTACTGACCTGCGGAACTATGCTCGGCATCATCGCTTGTTTGAATTTTCCAGGAAACTCCCAAGGCCGCATATTGCCGATTATCACTTGCACCATCTGCGGCTGAATATTCTGTCGGTAAGCGGTTGAGGCATACTGATACATATTATTCATCATTTTTCCCGGCAACTCATTTTTGAGCGGCATAGCTGCATATTGCTGCTGCATCGTCTCCTGCTGCATTTTCCGTATCATCTCGTCAACAGTTTGCAGAGTTTTTGGGTCAAATTCAAGCGCACTGGCCGGGGCTGCTGTCAGGATTAGGCCTGCTGCTGTAGCTCCCCAAATTAGGCTGGTACGAATTTTATTCAGTATATTCATTTTGTCCCCTTTTTTATTATTATGTTCATAAGATGTAAGAGTACGGTAGCACAGAGCAGACTGAGAAGTCAAGCCCTCAGGATGAGTTGCGAAACAATGTCACAAAAAAATGCCGGAGAAGCTCAGGGCGTTCTCCGGCATTTTATATATTGAACACAACTGCCTTTTATCGGCAGATCATGATCCTGGTAGAGGAATCGGCCTACTAACCATCCGTTCCATCAGTGCGTTTTTGGTTGCTTTTAGGTTCGCTTCCATCATTACCGGCTGAATCTGATTCATCAGAATTGTTTTTGAAGAAAATTCTTGCATCATCTTGCCGCGCATCTGATTCTTCAGCGGTGCCTGTGCATACAATTCAGCCATTGTCTGTTGCTGCATCTGTACTATGATTCCGTTGATCATATTTGTTATCTCTTGATCAACGGTGAATGCAGATGCAGAACCAGCTGTCATTATAGAACCGAATGCTGCTATTCCAAGAACAATCCTAATTTTAACCTTCTTTATTGTCTTCATTGTAGTCTCCCCCATTTTTAACTGTTTTGCTATTTTCTTGTCGCGATTAGCTCCCTACTTCTTCTCTTCGCCTTTTTTGTCAGGAGCATTTCTCATATAAGAATAGGATAGCACAGAGCTGTTGATAGTGTCAAGGTCACCTGTTCGTTTTTTTATCGGTGGAGAACAATATCTTGTGCGAGCATTCGGATAGATACCAAACTGCGCTATGACAAGAAAAAAATGATGCAGGATGGAAAAAATGAGGTGAGGAAAAAAAATGCTGCCTGCTGATAAAAAAAAAGCTGGGGATGATACCATCCCCAGCTTCTATAGACTGCTTCCCGTAGTAGGAAAGCAGCTCTACGCAGCAGATATTTATTATCTGGTGGACATGATACCCATCTGCTGCGGTTTAATCTGATCACGCATTTTCTGCATCATGACCGGCTGAATGGCTCCCTGCATGAAATTCTGCGGGGTGCGCTCTGCCATCATTTTGCTCATCATCTGCGGCTTCAGCAACATAGAAGCATAATTTTTCTGGATCATATCCTGCTGCATCTTGAGCAGAGCTTGGTCAACGGTCTGCAACGTTTCAGGATCAATGCTCAAATTACCAGTTGCCTTCTGAGCTGATGCGGTACCAGCAAATACCAAAGCTGCTGCTGCCATTCCCAGTACGAATCTCATTGTCAAGCCTTTCATTTTTGTCTCCTCCTCATGTTGAACATAGGTGAATAAGGAGCATCTCCTTATCCGTTGCCGCCTGAACGTAAACTTTTCACGCCCGGCTAATAACGTACCGCTTGGCCACACGCCCGGCAACACATTATCATTCCTCTCTATTCCGCCTCGCCGATCAAAATCTGATTTAATCGTAGCGGTTTTCTAACGGGTTGTATATTTTTTTGTCAGTCAACAGGATGAAAGAATATATGCCACTCCTCAATCTAAACCATGCTTTATTGAATACGACAAGCAGCGGCATTTGTCAAGTAAAGCTATGACAAAAAATACCTACTCTCCGTAAATTCACCTCCCTTGAAAATTTGGTCTGCGACCTTGTGAACTGCCTATTGTTCCGGCTGATTCACCCAGCTCATGGAACAGCTGAATATCTCGTTGATTATTACCGCTAACCGCGTTGTTGTCCATAAATGCTTTCGCCAAAGATTGATGCGGATAGCCGGTCACGACACCGCCGCTTCTGCTTTCCTCTGTTGTCGCGTTGCTGGTAACAGAATTGCCTTGAACAAAAAGGTCACTCCGGTTGAGCGAGGAAATAAAGATACCAGACTTGCGGTTATTACGGACAATATTGCCGCGCACGATAATTTTGCTCCCTGAGGCTCCCAAGTGCGCAGCTCCTTCGGTACCCGGATTGACTGCGATCCCGGTGATATTGTCACGAATTTCATTACCCTCAACTGTCGGATACGCCTCTTCTCTGACTCCAATACCGATGTAGTTGCCGTAAATGGCGTTATTGCGCACAACGGGCGTGGCCAAGCCGCGCACACCAATGCCGGTCACTTTGTTGTTGTAGATGTTATTGTGATAAATTTGCCCGCCTGCGCCAAGACCGTTGCTCACACCAATCGCGTTGTCGTAGATGTAGTTGTTATGAATTTTGGCGTTCTCGGTGAAGCCCTTTTGTCCGTGAATACCTACGCCTACGTGCTTGTTGCCGGTAATGCGGTTGCCAACAATTTCTGGCGAGCAGTTGAGAATCTGGATGCCGTGGCCAAACTGGCCCGCGCCGCCACCAGTGACGGTGAGACCTTGAACGCGGCCTGTCGCTTTACTGTCGAGATAGCAAACGAAAACAGCTGCTTCGTCGGCATTCTTCCCCCCGCCGTCAATCACTGGATTCCCCACACCGATCAAATTAACCGCTTTGTCGATGATGATATTTTCCTTATAGGTACCTGCTTGGACGATCACATCATCGCCGTCTTCAGCGGTATCTAAGGCCGCTTGGATGGTCGGATACTCATCAGGTACTGACCTTTTGCCCGGAACTTGACTTTCCTTTGTGCAAAAATAGGCAGTATCCGGCTCGCTGTTTTTTTTGCCATTACCGACAGTCAGTCGCAGGGTGTAGCAACCAGGTGCATCTGCAACAAACGAAGGCCGCTCGGCATTCGGAGCGGAGAGCTGTGCTTGGCTGGCCGCAGGTTTTTTGGCTATCATCCAGAGATAGCTCAATTCATTGCCACTTTGCTTGTTCTTGTCATAGGCAGAAAGAGTTACGGTTTGACCGAGCTTGGACGGATCGTGCGGCTTGCTGATCTTGGCTGTGGGTGGCTTGTCCGGGTCCACATTCACGGTCAGCTGCGCTGTTTTGCCCTGCAAACCCCAGCGGTCAGTGACGGTCAGCTGTACTGCATACTGGCCGCCTTTATCCGCCGTAAGCTGACAAGTGCCGTCCTTTTGTGGCTGAAGAGCTGCCATACTCTGCATCGGTTTACCGATGAGTTGCCAGTCGTAGCGAATTTCATCACCATTAGGATCGATACTGACCGCGCCGTTCAGTACCACTTTATCTCCGGCATAGACCTGTTCTTTCAGTGCCTCAATCTGGGCTTGGGGTGGCTGGTTCGTCGGCCTGTTCTCTGCCACTGTGTATTGCCCGCCATAAGCACCCATGTCGTTGAGATCAGAGCCAAGTGATGGCCCAAAATTTTTATCGTTGAACGGCGCAGCAGGATCGCCGCCATCAATAGCCGGAGAGCCGGGTCTGAGGCGATAATCATGCTGGGCCGGATTAACAAAAAGGGGATCAGCAAGAATATTTTTGGTTTTTTCCAGCGTGGCTTGATCCTCGTAGCCACCAAACTGAAGGCGTAGATACCAGAGAAAATCAGGGTAAAAGCCATCTACTCGATTATTACCGTAGAGAATGTTATAAGTGTAGCCACCACCAAAGGACTTGATGCCAGCCTCGCCGTTGCCAGTGACGATGTTGTTTTTGATCATCGGTAGCTTCAGTTCTGATGATTTACCAGAAATTGTTTCTGACTTTGGTCGCGCAGATTCAGCTACCGAAACTCCAGCCAAACCATTATCTGCCACGGTGTTGTTGATAATCTGCATATCAGCAAGACCACAGCGCACCCCGGCTTCACCGTTTTTATATATCAGATTATTAGCGACTAAGCCAGTAGCCAATGCGACGTTGATGCCAGCTTTTTTGTTACTGTGAATCGCATTATTGATGATCTCAACCTTTGAAGGCATTTCGCCGCCGGTGTTGATTCCAGCCCAGAGATTGCGCGTGATCAGGTTGCCATTAATCTGGGCTGCGCTGCCGTCCTCCATAAAAATTCCTGCTTTTCCGTTGGCGGCAATGATGTTGCCGGTGATCAGCAGTTGGCAGGTACGAGCGTAAATTCCAGCTGCCTTGTTGCCGGTAATGACATTATTTTTGACCGTGAAAGAAGCAGAATCGCAGTACACGCCTGGACCCACATCGGCATCAGGCATCATCATGGGCGGGCCGCCGCCAGTAATGATGAAGCCGTCAACAACCGCTTGATCTGCGCCCGCAACGACATAGCCGCCGCGTGTGCTGCCGTTGATGGTGGTGCTATATTTGGAGGGGTTTCGCTCGCTGAATTGGGCATTCCAGCCGCCTTCCAAGGTTACGTTAGGCCGCAGAATGATATTATCGGCATAGGTTCCGGCAGCGACCCGAACTGTGTCGTTCGGGCCTGCTGCTTCAATGGCTTGATGAATAGTAGGATACTGGTCAGGTACCAGCAGGAATTTGGCAGCAGCAGTTGCAGGAACCCCGCAGCAAGCAGCAAACAATAGAGCGGGCAGGACATGCCGCGAGGAGCAGATTCTCATTCTTCTCTTTGAGTGAATTATTCAACGAAAGCCTCTGTCTGTCGCGCAAAAAAGCAAGAGGAACACCGGACAACCGAAGCACTCCATTCTCCATACTATAACGCGCCGCAAAAGAACAGGGAAAAACTGCTGCGAGGGGAACAGCGTAGTGTTTATTGGGCGTATTCCGTCTGCTCAGGTAGCGAAAAGTCAGTTGCCCTCTGCTTCCTGCGCTTTGCTTTTCCTTTGGCCGGTTAGCTCCAGAAAGCTGTCCATTTCCTTCTTATAACAATCCGGGCAAAGACCGTGGCTGAACAAAGCCTGCGAGTGTTGGCCGATGTATTCCTCCACCTGCTGCCAATAGCCCTTGTCGTTGCGGATTTGCTTGCAGTACGAGCAGATGGGAAGAATGCCGGTGAGCGTCTTGATTTCGGCTAAAGCCTGCTCTATCTCCCGTTCCCGTTTCCGCAGCATAATGTGAGTCTTAATTCGGGCCAGCACCTCAACCTGCTGAAACGGCTTGGTGATGTAATCTACCCCGCCAGCGGTAAAACCAGCTACCTTGTCTTCGACGCTATCTAAGGCCGTCATGAAGATCACTGGCACGCCAGTCAGGCGCTGATCAGCCTTAATTCGGCGGCAAGTTTCAAAGCCATCAATATCTGGCATCATTACATCTAAGAGGACTAAGTCGGGGATGACCTTGCTAAGGACATGCAATGCCCGGGTGCCGCTGTCAGCGATATAAATCTGAAAATTGTGCGTCTGGAGAAAGGAGAGCAGCACCTTCAGGTTGGCGGGCTGATCGTCAACAACAAGGATCGCGTCTTTCATAGAGTGCATGTTTGTTCCTTCTTGGCAGGGGAAATCAAATTCTGAAGTGCCTCAAACTGGAAATCTTCAGCCAGCTCTTGTACCTGACGGGCAAAGGCTCGGTATTTTCCTGCCTCTAACCCAGCAATCTCTGCTGATTTTTCGATGATACCTTGAATTTCGCCGATTTCAGCCAGCCAAGTCAGTTCATCTAACAGCTCTTGAGGTGGCAGAATCATCGCTTCCGGGGCTGCTGTTGGCAAGACCGGTTCACTGTAGGCCAACTCAACCTGAAGATGCGCGGCCATAATTTCCAGTAGCTCGCCCGCAGAGAACGGCTTGTGAATGTAATCGGCAAAACCATGCTGTAAACAACGCTGACGAAAGGCTTCCCCCTCAGCAATGGAGGCTGTGACAGCGATCACTGGGATATGGCGGAATTCCTCTTGCTCTTTGAGCAGGTCAGCAGCAGCAAAGCCATCGACTTTTGGCATCCGCAAATCCATTAAAATAATATCAGGCCGGAAGCGTTGGCAGGCTGATGGCACTTCAATGCCATCAGTCGCCTCCTGGACAACAAAGCCAAGCGGCTCCAAGGTATCACGCAACACAGCCCGGTTGGATAATTTATCATCCACCACCAGCACCCGGCGCGGCTCATCAGACCGGCGCAGGCAGGTATAGCCTGTTACCTTGCGGTGTTGCTGGGCAGCAATGGCCCTATGCTCGGAAATCGGCACCTCAATGCTGAAGAAGAAGCGGCTGCCTAGCCCAGTGCCGTTTTGTGCAGTCTTGTTAATCGGGCTAATGAGCTGGAGTTCGCCGCCCATCAGTCGCACCAACTCCCGGCTGATTGCCAAGCCCAAGCCGGTGCCTTCCCGGTGCTGAAGCCGCTCGCCCACCTGAAGGAAGGGTTCAAAGACCAGCTTTTGATCTTCAGCAGAAATACCTGCGCCGCTATCCTCCACCGCGATATGCAGCCGCACCTTGCCGTGGCCTGCCGGTTCAGCGTTAACTTGGAGAGAGCACCAGCCGCTGTGGGTGAATTTAACCGAGTTAGAGAGCAAGTTCAGAATTACCTGCCGTAGGCGCAATTCATCGGCAATGATCACCGCAGGCAACTCGGTAGCCTCATCGCGGAAATCAAGCCCTTTATCTCTGGCCCGCAGCTTCATGATCTCTCGAATCCCCTTAATAAAGGGAGTCAAACAAAACTCGGTTTCAATCAGCTCTAACTTGCCTGATTCAATCCTTGAGATATCAAGAACGTCATTAATCAGTAGGAGCAAATGCTCACCAGCCTGATGAATCGTGCTGATCCCACTCCGCTGCCGGGGCCTGAGCGAGTCATCACTCAAAAAGATTTGCGTGTAGCCGAGAATCGCGTTGAGCGGAGTGCGCAATTCATGGCTCATGTTGGAGAGAAAAACCGATTTGGCTTTGTTGGCTGCCTCAGCCTTCTGAGCTGCCTCATGCCGTTCGGTGATGTCGTGGCCAATGCCCATCACTGCCACTCTTTTTCCTTGTTCATCGAAGAGCGGTACTTTGGTGATTTCCAACAGCAATTTTTTTCCATCCGCAGCAAACGTGACCCATTCTTCATTCATCAATGCTCTGCCCGCAGCGGCAGCTAACAAGTCGCTTTCCCGGCAGGTATCTGCCTGTTCCTTGTCAGTAAAATCATAATCGGTTTTGCCGACAATCTCCGCTTCTGGTGCGCCGAATAACTGCTCCACGCGGGGATTGCAGATCAAATAAACACCCTTTGCATCCTTGAGCCAGAGTAAATCTGGTATGGTTTCAATGATCAGTCGATTGAATTTCTGTATTTCCCTGAGTTTTCTTCCTGCCGCTTTTCGTTCAGTGATATCGACCCAAGTGGAACGAGAATGAAGAATCTCTCCCTTTTCATTACGCACCGATGAGGCATTGAGTAACACGTCAATCGTACTGCCGTCTTTCCTCACCATCTGTAACTCAGCATTGCTGATGATCCCTGAAGTGATAAACGTCGTGAAAATCTTGTTATACTGATCCCAGCAGTCATGATGATAAAAGGCGTAAATCTCCCTGCCAATGATTTCATCTGATTGATAGCCTAATGTATCGGCAAAGGTCTGATTGCAGCTCAAAACTCTGCGAGTTTTTGCATCAGTGCAGCCGAGCATGTTGGGCGAGTTATGATACAGGTCTTTGTACGCCTCCTTGCTGCTGAACAGCTCTTGCCGCAGCCTCCAGCGGTCGAGGTTGAAATGAATGATCCGTTCGAGCAGGACATCATTCATCTCTGACTTGGGCAAGCAGTCATCCGCGCCTTTTTTAATAATATCGAGAATGGTACGCTTGTCGTCGAGTGAGGTGAGAACAATGGTCGGACAGCCACAGCCTAAATCCCGCAACCGGTCTAAGGTCTCTGTGATGGTGCTGTCCTTGAGCGAGAGGTCAATGAAGAGCAAATCAAAATGCCTACTCTCTAATTCCTCCACCCCAGCCCGCAGGGTCTCCTGCCGAATCACCTCTGAGCCTGCATAGGCAGTCATCGACAGATTCGCTTTGAAGAGGTCGGCATGATCCTCGTTATCCTCGATCAGGAGGATATGCAGGTTTCGCTCAGGCATCGGCGTGGCGTTGTTCGCAGAGAAGATGATGATGTTCGTTCAGCTGCCAATAATGGATTATTTCGCTGATGACTGCCCCGTATCCGTCTGCCTCCATTGGCTTGACGATGTAGCTGTTGGCGTGGCTATTGAGGGCACGTTCGATGTCTTTGCTGGAATTGGAGGTAGAAAAGATGACCACCGGGATTTTTGCTAACTTGCCGCTGCACTTCATCCGGGCCAGCACTTCGTGACCGTCATACTTGGGCAGCTTGAGATCAAGTAGCACCAACCAAGGTAACGCCTGTTCCGTGCTATTTGCCTGCTCAATGTAGGCCATCGCCTCGGCACCATCGCGCAGGCGATTGACGTGGATGGCCGGACAGCAGTCTTTGATATAGAACTCGGTTAGCTCGGCATGATCGTCGCTGTCTTCAACCAGCAGCAGATTTTTCTCCTCGTTCGACATGAGTTTGTTCCTCCTTACGATGTCCTCTTAACACTAGGTGGGCTGCATTTGGCGGCAACAGCCCAAGGCCATGCCGCTGCTCTCTTTCCTGTGCCCATGAACAGTCCGTTGGTGGAGACACCAATCAGGGCATTGGCGGAGAGGCAAAAGATTTTTTGCCCCTTGTATACGCAAGAGGTTTACGCTTCATTATCCCACAAGTTAGGTTAAATAGTGTTAATAGGCCCTGTCAAGACGCAGCCCCGCTCTCGCATTCACCCTCAGCGGCACGGCCAGTTCCAATACCGATTCCATCAGCGGCACGATCCAAGCTGAGACCGCTTCAATCTCCTCTTCCGGCACTTCAAAGACTAATTCGTCATGAATTTGCAGCAGCAGCTTGGCCCGAAACTGCCTATTCTTCAGCTCTTCGTGCGCCTTGAGCATGGCTAATTTGATGATATCTGAGGCTGTACCTTGAATCGGCGTGTTGATCGCCGTCCGCTCGGCAAATTCCCGCCGAGTGCGGTTAGAGCTGTTAATTTCCGGCAGCTGCCTGCGCCTGCCGAGCAGGCAGCTGACATAACCATCCCTGCGGGCCTGCTCAATCACCGCCTCCATGAACTGTTTGATGCCGGGGTAATGCTCGAAATAGCGGTCGATGAAGAGCTGCGCCTCGCGGCGGCTGATGCCCAGCTGCTCGGACAGACCAAAGCTGGACATACCATAAACGATACCGAAGTTGATGCTTTTGGCGATCCGGCGCATCTCCGGGGTAATGAGGCTACGGGAAACCCGGAAGATGTCTGCCGCTGTCCGGGCGTGGATATCCTCATCCTTCTTGAACGCTTCCAACAGGTCAGCATCATTACTGTAATGAGCCAGCACCCGCAGATCAATCTGCGAATAATCGGCAGCCAGCAGCAGGCAGCCGGGCTGGGCAATAAAGGCGGAGCGAATAAGGCGACCTTCCTCGCTGCGAATGGGGATGTTCTGCAAATTCGGATTGCTGGAACTGAGCCTGCCGGTGGCGGTGCCGCACTGATTGAAGGAGGAATGCACGCGACCACTGATCGGGCTAACGTGCTCCGGCAGCTTGTCAACGTAGGTGGATTTCAGCTTGGCAAGGTTGCGGAAGCGGACAATCAGGGCAGGTAGCTCGTGCCGCCAAGCCAGTTTCTCCAGCACCCGCACATCAGTGGAATAGCCGGTCTTGGTCTTACGATCTCTGGGCAGATTCAGCTCCTCAAACAGCACCTCGGCCAACTGCTGGGGCGAGTTGATGTTGAAAGGATGGCCTGCCGCCAAGTGAATCTCTGTCTCCAACAGGGACAGCTGGGCAGCGAAGTCGTCCGAAAGCTGGCCAAGTAGCTCCAGATCAATAAGGATCCCGCTGCGTTCCATGTCCGCCAGCACCGGAATTAGCTGCCCTTCCACTTCGGTGAAGAGCTGGAGCAGCCCCTGCTGCTCCAGCTGAGGCCGCTGCTCCAAGAAGAGGCGCAGACTGCCTTGCACATCTTCACAGCTGTAATCCTTTGCCTTTTCCGGCGGCACCCGGCAGAAAGCATCCGCCGCCTTGCTTGCCTCGGTCACTTCGGCGAAGGAGGTAAGCTTGAAGCCCTGCTCCAAGCAGAGGTCGTCTAATTTATAAGAGTGGCGGTTTGGATCAAGCAGCCACGCTCCAATCATCGTGTCCCAGAGCGGCCCGGCTACCCGCAGTCCGCCGTTCTGTGGCGCGGCCAAGACAGCGTAATCATACTTGAGATTATGGCCGATCTTCGGCAAACGGTCATCAGCAAGTAGCGGGCCGACAAGCTCCAAAATATCTTGCCGATGAAGCTGTTCAGGCAAGAGTTGGCCGAGCGCGTCGCGGTGGCCGCAGGGCAAATACCACGCCTGCCCGATGCCGGTGCAAAGAGAAAGGCCGACCAGCTCGGCTTGGAGCGGGTCAAGCGAGGTGGTTTCGGTGTCTATGACCAAATATTCCGCTGTGCGCAGTTCCGCCGCCAGCCGCTCCAGCGCGTCGCGGCGTGTGATGAGCTGAAACCCTGCGGTGTCCAATCCGGCGGCAGGCACATCGCTTTTGAGCAGGCTGGTGAATTCCAGCTCGGTGAGCAGCGTGCGCAGAGCCTCGGTATCAGGCGCAGTCACCCGGTATGCTTCTACATCTGCCTCCACCACCGCCTTTTCTTGGAGACGCACCAGCTCGCGGGAAAGAAAAGCGGCCTCGCGGTGAGTCAGCAGATTTTCTTTGACCTTGGATTTCTTCAGCCCGGCAGCCTGCTCATACAAGCCTTCCAGCGTCCTATATTCGGCAATCAGCTTCTGCGCGGTCTTCGGCCCCACGCCCGGCACACCGCTGATATGGTCGGAGGCATCGCCGATCAGGGCGAAGTAGTCAAGCAGCTGGGACGGACCAAGGCCGTATTTTTCCTCGACCGCAGCGGTATCCATGACCTTGTCGCTCATCGGGTCCCAGCAAGTGATGTCCTCGCCGACCAATTGCAGCAGGTCTTTGTCACCGGACACCACGATCACCTTGCAGCCTTGGCTAACCAGCAGCCTCGCCGCTGAGGCAAGCAGATCATCGGCCTCCAAGTCGTCCGCCGCCATACTGAGGATGCTGTACGCTTCGGTTATCCGGCGGATATAAGGAATTTGGACGACCAAATCATCCGGCATGGCCGGACGGTTGGCCTTGTAATCCGGGGAGATTTGATGCCGGAACACCGGCCCTTTGGTATCAAAAGCCACAGCAAGATACTCTGGCTGCTTCTCCCGCAGAATGCGGCGGAGGATGCTGATGAAACCATAAACCGCGTGGGTGGGCAGGCCACCGCTGGTGTGCAGCGGCTTGACCGCGTGAAAAGCGCGGTAAATGTACGCGCTGCCGTCGATGAGATAAACTGTTTTCTTTGAAGGTATCATGTACATTTCTTTACTGCATCTGGCAGCTTTTGAACAGAAAAAACGTTCAGTCCTGCCGTGTAATCAGCCCCTCATACCTGAGCAATTCAATCCGCCGACCCTCCACCCGGATCAATCCTTCCGCGCTCATGCTGTTAAAAATGCGGGATAGAGTTTCTGGGCTGGTGCCGAGTAGGCTGGCAAGCTGGCCCTTGGGAATGTCCAATTCGACCTGCTTCGTGCTTCCCTGCGTTTCGGCAAGATAGACGAGATGGGCAGCCACGCGGCTCGGCACTTCTTTGAGCGAAAGACTTTCGATTTGGGCGGCAAAACGGCATAATCGCCGCGAAAGCACGGCCAGCATGGACAGAGCCAAGTCTGGCGAAGCTGTGATTAGACGAACAAAGTCTTGCTTGGGAAAGAAGAGTAATTCGCTCGCGCTTAGACTGACGGCATTGGCAGGAAAGGTAAGCTGACCGCTGAATACTGGTACTTCGCCAAAAGGTTCGCCGCGCCCAAAGACATGCAGAATTTGCTCCTTTCCTTCAGGTGAGAGCTTGAATATTTTTACCTGCCCGGATTTGATCAGGTAAAATCCCGCTGCGGCTTGACCTTCAAAAAAAACTGCTTCGCTTCGGTTGAACTGTCGCTCCGTCGTGACAGCGGCTAATTGCTGGAGCATTGATTCCGGTAGTCCGTTAAAAAGCAGGGATTCCGCCAGTAGCTTGATCTTGTTTTCCATAATTGAACCCGATCCTTACTGCACCCACTCCACCAGTTGTTTGAACAGCTCTGGTTGCTGCTCCGCCGCGCCGCTGCTGACTAATTCCTCCAGAATTTGCCGATAGCTGGCAACAGTGAGTTCGTTACCAAACTGCCCTTCTAACAAACGGGCTTCGCAAAAATGCCGCCATTGCTCCTGCTCCTTGGCGTTTAGGCTTTCTGGCCAGTTCCGCGCTCGATAGCGGAAATAGAGTGTGCGCAGGCGTTCATCAGCAAAAGACGGCTCCCACGCGGCCAACTGAGCCGGTTTTTTCGTCAGCAATTCGTTGCAGAGGCGGCGGTCAGAATCAGAAATCAAGTCTTCATAGAGAGCTGTATCTGCATCGGGCGGTGGCGTGTCTGACCTTTGCTGATAGAGCGCGGTCAGTCGCTGCATCAGCGTAGTATCAGCCAAAAGCTGCTGCCGGTGCTGCTCGGCCTGTTGCCAATCGATCTGCCATTTTGCCGCCATCTCCGGCACGAGGGTGCTGATCGGGGCCAGCACTGGCGATTTGTTGATATGCACCCCTTTCAGGGCCAGCCGCTCAAAGCCCTCTGGCATCTCCTCGCTGCGGGCATAGAGATTTTCTTCCATCTCCTTCGGGGTCATGGAGAGCAGCATCTGCGGCGACTGACGGAGGTCATAGACAATGATTTCGCTCTTGTTGCGTGGATGTTGAAGTAGCGGCATGACCGGTGCGATGCAGCCTTTAGCCGCTGGATACATACCGCTGACATGCAGGATGATTTCGCGTTTACTCAGATTGAGCAGCTTGGTCGCCTCATTTTTCTGGCGGAGATTGAAGCAGTAGTCGTAAAGGCGAGGCTGAAGCTGACGAATCAGGCGGGCTAAGGCCAAGGTAGCGCGAACATCACTCAGAGCTTCGTGAGCATCATGGGTAATACCGTTGGCAGCGGTCAGCAAATCAAGTCGGAAGCTGGTGCTGCCGTCGTTCTGTTTCGGCCAGCTAATACCTTCGGGCCGCAAAGCATGGGCCGTTCGCATTAAATCAATAATGTCCCAGCGGCAGCAGCCGTTTTGCCACTCGCGGGCATAAGGGTCGATGAAGTTGCGATAAAAGCCAAAGCGGGTGACTTCGTCGTCAAAGCGAAGGCTGTTGTAGCCCACTCTGCAGGTTTCTGGTAACGACAGCTCGGCGTTGATTCGGCTGAAAAAGGCAGCCTCGTTAGTGCCTTTGGCCGCTGCCTCCTGCGGAGAAATGCCAGTGAGCATCACCGCGTTGGGATCAGGCAGCACATCACCAGATAGACGACACCAGAGCGTTAGCGGTGCGCCGACTTCCTCCAGCGCACAATTGGTACGAACAGCGGCAAACTGCGCAGGCCTGCCTTGGCGGGGATCAATACCCCACGTTTCATAATCATGCCACAGCAAGGTGATTTCAGCCATCTGTTCCTCTGTCTGTTTCGGCCTATCGGCCTGTTTCGTAGTACAGTGTTCTGTTGCGGGAACACCTGTTTTTGCCGGTGAATTCAACTTGTAAGTGCAACTTTTGTCTGGTTGTAAGAAAAGTGAGTTGTGGTAGCATGATGGCTCATTTCTTACCGGCAAGCAAGAGGAGCACGGATGAAAAACTACACACAACTCACCGAAGCAGAACGTAATCAAATTTACGCCTTAAAGCAAGCAGGGCATCAGAAATCAGCCATAGCCTTGCAGCTTGGCCGACACAGATCAACTATCGGTCGAGAATTGCAGCGTAATTGCGGTGAACGCGGCTATCGGCCCCAGCAGGCACAACAACTGGCTGGTCAACGCCGCCAAGAAAAGGCCGAGCGGAGAATTTCTGAAGAAATATGGCATATTGTCAATGATCTTCTCCGCGAAGATTGGAGTCCTGAACACATCAGCGGCTGGCTCTCCGCAACCAAAAATCTTCAGGTCAGTCATGAACGAATCTATCAACATGTTGCTCATGACAAGCAGCACGGAGGAACTCTGTATATCCATCTATGCTGCCGAAAAAAAAAGAAAACTTATGGCAGCACTGACCGACGGGGCACGATTAAAAACCGGGTCTCGAGAGATCATCGCCCCGACATCGTTGAAGAACGTTCTCGGATTGGTGATTGGGAGGTGGATACGGTGATCGGTCGTCGGGGAGGAGCTGTTCTTATCACCTTGGCAGAACGGAAGACGCGAGTTATCGCTCTTGCCCCGGATAAACGGGCAGATAGCGTCAATCAGGCACTTGTCCAAACCCTCCTTCCCTACCAAGACCAAGTTCATACCCTAACCTGCGACAACGGCAAGGAATTTGCCTTGCATCAGGAGTTCGCAAGCACTCTTCAGGCAGACTGCTTCTTCGCGCATCCGTATCAGGCTTGGCAACGCGCGGCTCAACGAAAATACGAACGGACTTATACGGCAATACCTCCCAAAAGGAGCGAGCTTTGACACGCTGGACACGCAGGATGTTAAAGCTATTATGGAAAAGCTCAACAACAGGTCTCGAAAATTTTTTGGATTTAAAACACCAAAAGAGCTATTTTGGCGAGACTACTTAACGCTTGCACTTGGAACTTGAATTCACCGAAAATTTTTTCAGCAGTATAGTACCTCTGTTATTTTATTTATTTTATAATCAATAGGTTGCCCGAAAATCTATTTTTTACATCTCAACCTTTCCCCCACGCCTCCATCCTGCACAGCCGCTCGCTTTCGCTGATCGCTTCTATGAAAATATCTAACCGTTCCTCAGGCCGCAGGTTACCCAACCGTTCCGGCCATTCAATCACAGTCAGGCCGGTTCTGCCGATGCACTCAGCTAATCCTGCCCCTTCCACATCCTCCTCACCTGCTAACCGGTAGCAATCAAGATGAAAGAGCGGCAGACGGCCTTGGTATTCGTGCAGAAGAGCAAAGGATGGGCTGCTGACATACTGATCCGGCGGCACCTCCAGCCCAACGGCAATGGCTTGGGTGAGGGTGGTTTTACCAACCCCAAGCCCGCCGTACAAGAGGATGACATCACCATTCTGCGCCTTCCTGCCTAACTGACGGCCCAGCTCGGCTGTGGCAGCCAGATCAGGCAGAAACAAGGTTATCGCCTCCATTGCCACTACTTGCCTTCCTCCGTCCACCACGTCCAGAGCTGCTGATAGGGATTGTAGTAGAGCGGCAGTTTCTCCGGTAGCTTGAGTTTGCTGGCAAAGGCCACCCGATGATACGCTAAATACCAGTTGGGTACGACATAATAGCCGTACCACAGCACCCGATCCAAGGCTTTGCAGGCCGCAGTCAGCTCGTCTTGGCTTTGAGCATAGATCAATGAATCGACTAAGCTATCCACTATCGGTGATTGCACTCCGGCTACATTGCCTGAACCTTGGTGCGAGGCAGAAGACGAGGCCCAGTTGTCCCGCTGTTCATTGCCCGGAGACTGCGACTGACTAAAGCTATGCACGATCATATCGAAATTGAAACTCTTGATTCGGTCTTCATACAGAGCTGGGTCAATCAGTCGATACTTAGCCTTAATGCCCAGTTTTTCTAAGTTCTTCACATAAGGGGCCATGACCCGGTCGAAGAAAGAGCCGGAGAGGAGTATCTCAAACTCGAACTTAGTGCCGTCCTTGCCAGTCAGCACCCCGTCCTTGATCTGCCAGCCCTGTTCTGTCAGCATCTGTTGGGCCAGCTTGAGATTGCCGCGCAGACTGTTCGGCGGCGTGGTGCTCGGCGCAACTAACGGCTGAGTGAAAACCTCTGGCGGCATTGCCTCAGAATATTTTTCCTGCAAGGGTTTGAGTAGCTTCAGTTCGGCTTCACTGGGTAACCCGGTTGCCGCCAGCTCGGAGTTGCTGAAATAGGAATTGTTCCGGGTGTATTGGTTAAAGAACAAGGAGCTGTTGGCCCATTCAAAATCAAAGGCCAAGCCGAGTGCCTGCCGCACTTTACGGTCGTTGAAGAAAGGTCGCCGGGTGTTGAAGAGAAAGCCCTGCATCCCCGCGTTGTTGTTGTGCGGGAACTCCTTCCTCAGTAGCTTGCCGCTGTCGAACTGACGGCCTGTAAGGTCACGCTGCCATTGCTTGGCAACATTAACCCACATATAGTCAAAGTCGCCTGCCTTGAACGCCTCCACACCGACGATCTGATCCTTGAAATACTTGACCATGACCGTATCGAAGTTGAACATACCCTTACGGGCAGGATGATCAGCAGCCCAGTAGTTTGGGTTGCGAGCATAGGTAATAGCCTTGCCCGGATTAACCTCTTTGACAAGGTACGGTCCAGAGCCGACCGGCGGCAGCATAGGGTCCGCCTTACTGTCCTCGCCAAAGCCGTTCTTCTCGTAATATTTCTTGTTCAGCACTGGCAGCTGGGCCGCAAGCATGTGCAGCTCGCGATTGACTTTAGCAAAATTGAAGCGAATCTTCAGCGGCTCAAGAATCTCCGCATTGCTGATGTCTTGAAGATAAATCTGGTATGAAGGGTGAGCCTTGTCGCTTTTCAGCGTGTCTAACGAATACTTGACATCCTCTGCCATAACAGGGTAGCCATCAGAAAATTTGGCTCGTTCATCCAAGGTGAAGGTAACGGATTTTTTATCCGCCGCCAACTCAATATCCTTGGCAATCAAACCGTAGGCGGCGAACGGCTCGTCTAAACTGCTCACAGCCAGCGGCTCAAAGACAAAGTTGTCCAGCCCAAACGGCGGAGTTCCCTTGAGAGTATAGGGATTCATCTTATCAAAACTGCCGATATCGTGCAGTGTCAGACTGCCGCCTTTTTTTGCTGCCGCAGAGGTGTAGTCAAATTGGCTGTACCCAGCAGGGTATTTCAGCTTGCCGTCAATAGATACCCCGTGCGCAGCGTGGCTCTTAGTCGGGGCGAGAAGAGCAAGAAAGGCCAGCATCAGGCCGAAGAGAAGGGTCTTGAACATATAGGCAATTCGTTGTTGTTTAAGGTTGAACAGGTTGGTCGCCAAGTATAGTCTAAACGGCGTGGTTGAACAAGTTTTGCGAAAGAGAAAAAGCGATGGATATCACAAACAATCCAGAAGGAAGACACCGGCGAAAAAACTTTGCGGAAATCCAGCATAGCTGGCTTGTAGCTCTTTCTATTTGACAGCACGCTGTTTTTTTTGTACTGTCAAGTCTTTTTTATGCCGGAAAAATAACCCTCCGGCCTTGCGCATATCCAGCATCGAATTTCCGGGAGTCATTTATGTGTCGATTAGCCCTGAAAACCGCAGACATCCCCTTTTCCCCCTACGAGGTTCTGACCGGCATGGAAGCCATGCAGGAGGGATATGACGGCAGCGGCCTTGGCCTGCTGCTGCGCGGGGTTAGCTTTGCGGATTTCAATTACAAAAAAGAAGAGCACCTGATTCTGTCCGGCATCGCCCACAGCGAGGCCGCTTTCCGACGGCTGCACAAGCACATGGAGGAGCGCGGCTTTGAGCAGGAGTACGACCATCAGTTTAAGGTCAACTCCGCCCTGATTGAGGCCAAAGACCGCTATCAGTACATCGTCCGGGTTTATAAAAAACCGCAGGGAATGAGCGAGGCGGAGCTGGAAGACAAGCTGATGCAGACCCGGCTCTTTCTGCGCAAGGACGGCGAACAGCACGGCGGCGATCTGACCGTGTTCTCCTTCTGGCCGGACGTGATCATGATCAAGGAAGTAGGCTGGCCGCTGGACATCGGCGACGCGCTGGGCCTCAACGACGACCGCATCAAGGCGCGGGTGGTCATGGCGCAGGGGCGGCAGAACACCAACTACGGCATCAATCTCTACGCCTGCCATCCCTTCTTCATTCAGGGCATCGCCACGATGACCAACGGCGAGAACACCGCCTTTGTGCCGATCAAAGAATGGCTGGAAGGCAAACGGATTCCCGGCTACATGGGTTATCAATCGGATTCCGAGGTTTTTGCGCACATTCTTCATTACGTGACCAAGAAGCTCAATCTGCCGCTGGCCTGCTACAAGCACGTCATCACCCCGCTGAAGACCGAGGAGCTGAACAAGCATCCGCAGGGCGAGTTCCTCAAGGGCCTGCGCACCGCCTGCCGCCGTTTGATCATTGACGGCCCGAACGCAGTCATCGGCACCTTGCCGGACGAAAGCTGCTTGCTGGTCATGGATCAGAAGAAGATGCGGCCCGCCACAGTCGGAGGGCGGCCCGGCGCCTGGGCCATCGCCTCGGAGATGTGCGGCGTGGAGGCCCTGATCCCGGACCGCGATCCGAGCCTTGACTTCCAGCCCATGCGCGAACATACAGTCATCATTCCCCCTGACAGAAAGGAACTCCTGATATGGTCTCAGTTCGATCAATTTACACTCAGCCAAGCAGCCTGACCAGCGGCGATCTGCCGTGGATCATTCAGCACCGCGAAGACCGCTGCACCCTGTGCGGCCAATGCACGGCTGTCTGCCCCAAGCAGGCGATTTATCTGACCTACCGCAGGCAGCGGGTGCCGAAATTAGACATCCTCCAGAAGAAGCGCGGCAACGACTACCGCCACTTTGTCGGCATCCGCCAGCACACGGCGATTGACAAGATGTGCATCGGCTGCGGTATGTGCTCTTCGGTCTGCCCGAATGAGGCCATCAGCCCGGTGCCGAACACGAACGAGCATCGCTCGCGCTTTCACATGGACGAGAAGGGCGATGCTTGGAAGCGCGGCGGTCGCCGCAACGTGCCGGGCAAGACCATCCTTGACCGCATCGCTTTTGACCGGATTTCGATGCTCACTGACCCGGCTCTGGATGCTGGGCGGCATGAGTTCAACATCAACACCATTCTGGGCCGCATTCTGCCGCCGGAGGAATTTCTCCGCCGCCAGCTCGCAGGCGAGTGGATTCCGCCGACCCGCGAGATATTCCCGTTCGTGATCGGCTCGATGTCCTTTGGTGCGCTCTCGCCCAACATGTGGCTGGGTCTGCTCCAAGGCGTGGCGTATTGCAACGAGGTGCTCGGCATTCCGGTGGTCATGGCCACTGGTGAGGGCGGCTGCCCGCCTTGGGTGCTGCGCAGTCCATTCCTGAAGTACATCATCCTGCAAATTGCTTCCGGTTATTTCGGCTGGGATGAGATCATCCGGGCTATCCCGGAGATGCAGTGCGACCCGGCGGCCATTGAGATCAAGTACGGCCAAGGCGCGAAGCCCGGTGACGGCGGCCTGCTGATGTGGTTTAAAGTCAGCAAGCTGATCGCCCGCCTGCGCGGCGTGCCGGAAGGGGTTGACCTGCCTTCGCCGCCCGTGCATCAGACGCTCTACTCGATTGAGGAAAGCGTGATGAAGATGATTCAGACCATGTCCATGGCCTTCGGTTTCCGGGTGCCGGTCTATCCCAAGATTTCCGGCTCCACCTCGGCCAAGTCGGTGCTGAACAACTTGGTGCGCAATCCTTACGCGGGCGGTCTGCTGATTGACGGCATTGACGGCGGCACCGGCGCGGCCTACAACATCAGCATGGATGCGACCGGCCACCCGATTGCCTCCAACCTGCGCGAGTGCTATCTCGAATTGGTCGCCCAAGGCCGCCAGAACGAGATTCCGCTCTTTGCCGCAGGCGGCATCGGCAAGAACGGCAACGTCACCCAGAACGGCATGGCCCTGATCATGCTCGGCGCGTCGGGTGTGCATATGGGCAAGTACATTATGCAGGCCTGCGCGGGCTGTCTTGGCAACGAGATGGGCCGCTGCAACGTCTGCAACACCGGCATTTGTCCCAAGGGCATCACCAGCCAGAATCCCAAGCTCTACCGCAGGCTTGACCCGGATGATGTCGCCCAGCGCGTGGCCGATGTCTTCTCGTCGATCAGGATAGAGATGAAGAAGATCATGGCACCGTTGGGCCGCTCGCAGAGCCTGCCCATCGGCATGGCCGATGCCCTCGGCATTGACGACGCGGACGCGGCGCAGCGGCTGGGGATTAAGTATATTTGTTAGGTATTGCTGCCGACATGCCGATCATAAGCAGATTCCTTGGAATCATCATCGCCATGTACTGGGATGATCATAGCCCTCCACATTTTCATGCAAAATACGATGGCTATGAAATCACGGTAGATATTCATACCGGCGTGGTGGAAGGACGGTTTCCAAAGAGAGCTTTGCGGCATGTGCTTGAATGGCACGAACTGCATCAGAATGAGTTGATTGAAAACTGGGAGCTGTGCCGGAAAAAGGCGGCTCCCAATTCTGTCGAACCATTGGAGTAAGAATGTTTCTTCATATTAAAGATGCCGAGTATCTTGAAGGATACAAGGTGGAAGTTGCATTTAGTAATGGTCAACAAGGGATAGCAGATTTATCCGAGGCATTGAGCGGCCCTGTTTTTGAACCGCTCAAGAATCAGGCGATGTTTTCCTCCTTTATTGTTGATAACGAGCTGGAAACGCTTGTCTGGCCAAACGGTGCTGATTTAGCCCCTGAATATATCTTCTTTCAAGCCTTCAAAAATGATTCTGCGTTGCAAGAACAGTTCAGAAAATGGGGTTATATTAGCTGATTTTCAAAGGATGAAGCTGAAGGTTTATAGTCGGTATAACCTTGTGAGGTGTTGACTTGAACTTAGAGGTGAAAGAATTCCGCAATGCTCTTGTGACGATCAAAGGTAATGCCTTGCGTTGCGGAGATAGCATTTACTCGATACATAATATAGTATCATTAAACTTTGGATCTTTCAAGAAAGAAGCAGGTGTAGAAATTTTTCAAGTAGGATATTTCGAATTAATAATTAAATATTTTTTGTTCATGGTTTTAGTTGGTATTTGTTCATTATTTGCGATGTTTTTCTTAGTAGATGGATTAGGGATAAGGTATAAACTTATAAATTTCAATAATGATTATATTTTTATATGGATAATTATTATATATTATTTTTAATATAAAAATGTTTCTTTATATTAAGGAACAACGAAAGGTTAGAAGGATACACCGCTATGAGTGGATAGATGGATTGAAAATTATTTTTGTGAATAATTTTCATTTACTTCTCGTATCGAATACTAATACCGGATTCATCAAGCAAGTTATTGATCACCTTTATTTGTTTATATCAAACACTGATTATAGCAACAAAAATGAATTGATCATAAATTTTTCAGACAGCAGTATTAACATCAAAGAAGCTGTTGGCTCCAATATAATCGGTGGAAACGTTCAGGGAGACGTGAAAAATGGGTAATAATATCAATATAGGCAATGCGAAGAACAGCAATGTTGTTGGCGGCAATGTGCATGGAAATGTTTCCGCTGGCAGTAATTCTTCTGATGATAGAGAAAAAACATCAACAGCAAACAGACCTGACGTTGAGGCGATAGAACGCATTGCGTCTGCGCCATCATCAAAAACAGGGCTTGTGCTGGGAATAATATTTGTTCTGCTGCTTATAGTGTTGTTTGTTGTTACAAGATAAAGATAACATGACACGGCTCATCGTAAAATCTCCAAGCGCATCCCATGTCAGGCTGCTGATTCAGGCTGCGCTCCATCCATGATGGACATAGAAAAACATATTGCTCATTGGCTGACAGGTGCGGAGGAAGATTTTGAGGTGGCTGGCCAGCTCATCCAGTCGAAGAAAATTCGTCACGGTCTTTTCTTCCTTCATCTCACCTTGGAAAAAATTCTGAAGGCGCACGTTTGTCGTCATACTCAAGATATTGCTCCGAGAATTCATAACTTGGCAAGGCTCGCCGAATTGACTGGCATCGCTTTTGAAGCAGAGCAGGCGGATCTTTTGTCAGAAATGAATCCATGCAATATTGAGGGCCGTTACCCAGAACTCTGGGGAGCACTTCCATCGCCGAACGAGACGCAACGACTTTTACAAAAAACCGAAGAAGTATTCACATGGCTGAAGAATCAATTAAACAGTCAGTAAGAAAATATTTGCAGGAGCTTTTGCGGCAAGGCATCTCAGTCCGATTTGGAGTGCTTTTCGGTTCATACGCACGAGGCGGCAGTCATCAATGGAGTGATATTGATTTGCTTGTTATATCTGACAAATATGACCACTCATGCAGCCGGGAAGATATAAATCTGCTCTGGAAGACTGCCGCCCGCACAGACAACCGGATAGAACCTATACCAGTAGGCCTGAACCGCTGGGAGCAAGATGACGAGAGCACAATTATCGAAATTGCCCGACGGGAAGGAATACGCATTGCGGTCTGATATTGCATTGCATGAAAAAATGAAAGATTCCCACTGGCACATGCAGCCCAACAAAGCCAAGGCTCTCATGCTCGCCAAACGGATGCTGCCGGAGTTCATCTGCGATGCGGTCAATCTTGAGGGCATCAATTACACCCTGCCGGAGATACAAACCCTGCTGGACGGCATCACGGTTGGCGGGCATAAAGTTAGTGATCAGCAGATTGCACTGAATCAGCATCAGGCGTGGCGGTTGCTGTTGCAGTTGATTGAAGAAAATAGATTTGCAGTTAAGGCGGAAATAGCCTGCGCCATTCATGCGCTGGCCGCTAAGGAAGATGCCTTGGAATGGGGAAAGTTTCGCTCCGGCGGCGTGACGATTGCGGGAACAGCGCACATGCCGCCTTCAGCAGACAAGTTGCCGGAGCTGTTTGCGCAGATGACAAAGGATGCGGAGCAATTGCCTGACATTTACGATAAGGCAATTTTTATTTTTCTGACAATGGCGCGGCACCAATTTTTCTACGATGTCAACAAGCGCATGGGCCGTTTCATGATGAACGGACTGCTCTTGCACAATGGCTTTCCGGCAATCAATCTTCCGGCAAAACGGCAGTTAGAATTCAATCAGCTCATGCTGGCTTTTTATGATAGCAGCGACCAGCGGCAGATGAACGCTTTCCTTCGTTCCTGTTTGGATGAGCGCGTCATTCAGATTATGAAAGAATAAAAACCAGCCATCCGGCATTTTCTGTCCATCATCACGGATTTTATATTATGACTGAACAAGCAAAAAAGACTGCAATCATACGCGGCAAGGATGCCAATGGCCTGCGGCTGACATCTAAGATTTTTGAAGAAGAAGTGCGCGGCGCGGCGGCTGAAGCGGACGAGCTGACTCTCGAATCCTTTGGCCAGCACAACATCGGCCTGCGGCTGGGCGGGCGCAAGGACAGGCCGCTGACGATCCGGGTGAAAGGGCCGGTCGGGCAGCGGGTTGGCTGCATGGGATTGCCCGGCACCACGGTTATCTGCGAAGGCTCGGCCTCAGACGACGTGGGCTATCTCAACATCGGCGCGGATGTGATCGTCAAAGGCGACGCGACCAACGGCGCGTGCAGCGCGATGGCGGGCGGGCGGGTGATGATCGGCGGCTCCATCGGTGCGCGCGGCCTGACCATGACCAAGTGGAACCCTGACTACGAACGCCCGCAGATGTGGGTGCTCGGCTCAGCGGGCGACACCTTTGCCGAGTTCAACTGCGGCGGCATCGCGGTGGTTTGCGGCCATAACCCGAAGAATCCGGACAACGTGCTCGGCTACCGGCCCTGCGTCGGCATGGTCGGCGGCAAGGTCTATTTCCGGGGCACGATTGACGGCAGCTATGCTCGCAGCAACGCCAAATTAGTGCAGCCGAGCGATGAGGAATGGCAGTGGCTGCTTGAGCGTCTGCCGGAATATCTCAACGCCATCGGCAGGCCGGAATTGCTCGACACCTTGAGCCAGCGCGAGGAATGGAACCTGCTTGCCGCTGTCCCGCCGCAGGAGCGCGCTCTGTTGTCTTCCGGGCCGATGCCGATGTCCGAATTTGCCAAGCGCGTGTGGAGCGCAGGCTTCGGCGGCGGCGACCCTTTGCGCGACTTAGCCCCGATGCTCGACCGCTCGGTGGTCGGCGTGATTGAGACCGGCGAGCTGCGCAGGCGCAAGCCGTGGTGGGTCAACCGCGACTCCGCCGCGCCTTGCACCTACTACTGCCCGATGCACATCCCGACCATTGACCGGCTGCGGCTGATCCGCGAGGGCAGGAACGAGGAAGCCTACGAGATGCTGCTGCGCTACACGCCCTTCCCGGCCTCGGTCTGCGGCACCATCTGCCCGAACCTCTGCATTCAGAACTGCGCCCGCAAAAAATTGGATTTCTCCATTGATGTCTCGGTGCTGGGCCAGGCCGTCCATAATGTTGATCCGCCCAAGGGCAAGCCCGCTACCGGCCACAAAGTGGCGGTCATCGGCGGCGGCCCGGCAGGTATGGGCGTGGCGTGGCACTTGGCTTTGGCCGGAATTGAAGCCCATATTTTTGAGAAGGGTGACCTGCTCGGCGGCAAGCTGGCTCAGACCATTCCGTGGGAGCGGCTGTCCAAGGCGGTCTGGGAGATGGAGGTGCAGCGTTTCCTCAAGCAGGAGCTGATCAAGGTCAATCTCGGCGTGAGCATGACTCAAGAGAAGATCGAGCAGCTCAAGGCCGAGTACGATTATGTCATCGTCGCGGTCGGCACGCATCAGCCGAAGATCATTCCGTTCACCGGCCACGAGCGGGTGATTCCGGCTCTGGACTACCTGAAGGCGGCGAAGAGCGAGCATCCGATGGCCACGGGCAAGCAGGTGGTGATTATCGGCGCGGGCAATGTCGGCTGCGACGTGGCCGCCGAGTGCTACCGGCTGGGCGCAAGCCAAGTTACCTTGGTGGACATCCAGAAGCCGCTGGCCTTTGGCAAGGAGCGCGAGGCCGCCGAAGCTCTCGGCGCGGTCTTCAAGTGGCCTGTGATGACGAAGGAAGTCACCGAGCAGGGCCTTGTCACCGACAAAGGCGAGCTGATTCCGGCGCAGACGGTCATCATCTCCATCGGCGATGTGCCCAGCCTGCCTTTCCTGCCGGAGAGCGTGAGCGTGATGAAGATCGCAGGCGGCTCGTGGATCAAGACCGACGAAGCCGGGCGCACCAGCGATGCGAAGATTCTCGCGGTCGGCGATGTCGAGCGGCCCGGTCTGGCCACCAACGCCCTTGGCGCGGCCAAGCGGACAGCAGAGTATTTGATCGCGCAAATGGAGGGCAAAGCGTGGAAGCCCTTCGCCAAAAAGCTGATTCAGTACGAGGCGTTGACCATCGCCCACTACGACCCGGTGGAGGACAAGGGCAAGACCGAGGAGCAGCAGGCGGCCCGCTGCCTGAGCTGCGGCTCCTGCCGCGACTGCCATTTGTGCGAGACCATGTGCCCGACCCACGCCATCACCCGCGAGGAGCTGCCTGCTGAAGAAGCGGCGGACGGCGTGGCCTACCGCTATGTCTCCGATGACAGCAAGTGCGTCGCCTGCGGCTTCTGCGCCGACACCTGCCCCTGCGGCATTTGGACCATGAGGCCGTTTTAGCGCATCTGCCCGATAAACCGGGTGAAAAAGGAAAGGGTTCGGGCCGCAAGCCTGAACCCTTTTTACGTTTGCAGCGGTTGCGCAAGTCTTTTCGTGCAGCCCGGAAATATTTCTTGACGTAATGAGGAAAGGTGGTAATCTGTCAAAATATGATTGGCAGACGCTTGTATTTTGAGAAAAATTCTCAATATTACACTGCCTAAAAACAACTTAGGTGAGCAGTATGAAAAAGCAGATTGTTTCTCATGTCGCAACAATTGCTATCGTTCCAAGCTGTTTTTTTCTTGCAACAGCTTATGCTACCCCTATAACCAAGCGGCGTACCGCAGTAAATGTTGACTGGTGTTCAGCGGGCATCAGCGGTGTCGGCGGAGGAAGTGGAACTATAAATTTGGATTGCGTTAACGGCACGGTGAAGAAAGCATTTCTTTATTGGCATGGCATAAATAACTCTAGTCCAAGTGCGGTCTATGACAATGCCATAGTCAATATCAATGGCAATTCTGTTACTGGAATATCTCTTGGAGATGCCACAACCAATTGCTGGGGGCCTGGATCAAGCAGGGCTTTTGAAGCAGATGTTACGGGCTTTATACAGGGTAATGGAAGTTACGACATTACTAATTTGTCAGCACTTTCTGGGCATAACGCCAATGGTGCTTCTTTAGTTGTGATATTTGATGATGGAAATGATGCAAACAATCGTGATCTTGTTTTCTTTTCCGGTAACGATTCAAATTATCCATCAGGTTTTCCAGGTGAGGATCAAGGATGGCATGCTTCATTGCCAGGCATTGAGTATAGAGGAGGTTCAGTTGCTGCTCAACTTCATTTGGCTGATGGTCAAGCTGCCGGAGATAGTGAGCTGACGTTCAGTACAGCTAATGGTTCATACACCATCAATGACAATGAGACTCTTTATGACGGCAATTCACTGCCTACAGCGGGAACAAGCAGAAGCGGATCATATGGACAACTCTGGGATAGCCATACGCTTGATATTACACCCGCATTTGGTGGCACTCCTGGACTCGTCACACTTAATATTAATGGCCAGGAAGCAGGAAGTGATTGCCTTGGTCTTTCACTAATGCTGCTTGATCTCGAACCATTCTCAGCACCGAATGAAATCGGTCTCGAACCGAAGGATGGTCTCAGTTGCACAGGAGAAAACCATACGGTAACGGCAACAATAAAAAATAATGACGGTATTCCTCAGTCAGGAGTAGATGTTGCCTTTGAGATCACAAGCGGACCAAATGCTGGAAAGTCTGCAATTGTCGCAACAAATGCTGATGGCAAGGCTGTTTGGCAGTACACAGATACCGCATTATCTGCTGGTATAGATGATATTGCAGCATGTTTTGTTGACGATGCAGAGAAAAAGTGCGCTAACTCAACTAAAAAATGGCAGGTTTGCAATGAATCGCCTGATTGCAACAATGCGAAACCAACAACAAGTTGCATCTGGCCTCCAAATCACAACTTCGTAGAAATCGGAATCATTGGGGTGAAGGATCCAGATGGCGACGCAGTAACAATTCAAGTAACCGGTGTGACCAGCGATGAAGCTACAGCAACAGTTCGTGGAGCTGGAGGTATTCATCATGCTCCAGATGCAAAGATAGATGCCGATGCCCATACAGTGGCTCTCAGAGCTGAACGTTCTGGCAAAGGTGACGGACGTGTCTATCGCGTTTCCTTTACCGCTGATGATGGCAACGGAGGGGATTGCACTGGAAATGTTCAGATTTCAGTTCCACATAGTATGCCAAAAAACACTTGCAGTGCTACGGACAGTGGTCAGAGTATTGACGCTTTGCAGTAATCAACCGTTCGTAAAAGATCATTGTTAATGGTGTAACAACGGTTATAAATCATTTGTTGAATTTATGGCCGTTGTCCTTTTTCAGTTTTGTCTGTTTCTATGCTATTCTGTACCCATTTTCAGGGTTCATCGCACCATCCCTTCAGAAAAGTGAGCATATATCCGCATCATCAGCAAGCATTCTGACACGACTTGATCAGGAAGGCAAGGAGAAGGTTTCGTACTTCATCCGACTACTGCTAAATAAGTCGCTACATCATCAAGTTAAGAAAAAATTACTGACAGACGGAATGAAATTCAATCCTGTGGAATAGTATCACAAAAGATTTGTGGAAGCAGATTAATGAGTTAAAATAATCTACTCTAAAAGCGTCTTCAAAAAATGTTTAATCAAATGAAAAAGGATGCGCAGATGAAAACCCTTACGCTGACAGTCAGTGATGATTCTAAATTCATGCTTTTAGTCAACTTACTGAGGGAACTTCATTTCGTCAGTATTGACAACGAACCTCCTGCCGACAAAATCAAGACCATGCGCAGACTACCGCAGTCAGTTATTCGCCCTGCAAGAGCGGAGCAATTCAAGATATTCAGCAGGGATGAGCTTCATGCCCGATAAAGTTTTCATTGACACGAACATTCTGATTTATTCCTTTCTTGACAATGATCAGAAACGGCATGAGGCGGCGGTTCAGCTTCTTTCCAGCCTACTTGAAAAAGAGGTGTTTATCAGCACTTAGGTCATGAGCGAAGTGTATTCCGCTTTGTCGAAGAACAAGATACAGCACGAGACGATTGCCAGCTTCCTCTCCGATCTTGAAGAAAATATGAATATCGCTTCAGTGAGTCTTGGTACGGTGAAAAGGTGCCTTCTCCTGAAGAAGAAATATTCGTATTCCTATTGGGACAGCCTGATTTTGGCTTCAGCTTTGGAGAACGGCTGCGCGGTCGTCTGCTCTGAAGACATGCAGCATGGGCAGGAAATAGAGCAATCTTTCGTGATCATGCATCCTTTTGCTCTTGGGCCGGGAGAATAGGCCCACATCTTTGATGTGGGGCGACCAGCTCGGCGGCAAGCTGGCCCAGACCATTCCGTGGGAGCGGCTGGCCAAGGCGGTCTGGGAGATGGAGGTGCAGCGTTTCCTCAAGCAGGAGCTGATCAAGGTGCAGCTTCGCGTGAGCATGACCCAGGAGAAGATGGAGCAGCTCTTCGGCCGAGTACAGCCGAAGATTATTCCGTTTACCGGCCACGAGCGGGTGATTCCGGCCCTCGATTATCTGAAGGCGGCGAAGAGCGAGCATCCGATGGCCACCGGCAAGCAGGTGGTGATTTTGCGAGACGATGTGTCCGACCCACGCCATCGCCCGCGAGGAGGTTGCGCGGGACTAGGCCGCTGACGGCGTGAGCTACGTTTCCGACGACAGCAAGTGCATCGCCTGCGGCTTCTGGATCATGAGGTCGTTTTAGCGCATCTGCCCGACAAAACGGGTGAAAAAGAAAAGGGTTCGGGCTGGCTGCCTGAACCCTTTGGTGGTAGCTCAAATCCGTTGATCAGGCACTTTCTGAGTATCGACCGCTCTCCAAAATAATAACGGGTGATATACATGCCGATGACATTGTCATGAATTTTTTCGTTTTTTGAAAAACAGATTGTTCTTCGGCTCAGGCGTTTAATATGAGTTCTGAAATTAACCCAAGTTGTGACCTATAACTCTTGAAAAATCCATGCTTCCCCGCGTATGGTATACTTCTGCTGTCTGGCACGAATATAACCGCACACGGAGGAGAGCATGGAACTCAAGATTACAACATTTTACTGTTTATGCGATGATTTTTTAATTTCCAAGGGCTGGCGCGATGACCCGCAATGCACGATGAGCACGGCTGAGGTCATGACCGCAGCTTTGACTGCCGCCGCTTTCTTTTCCGGCAGTTATGAA